>CANKOT010000213.1 GCA_947484245.1 Comamonadaceae bacterium | reverse complement strand
GAAGCCGGTTCACGCACCATGGCTGAAAACTATGTGGGCTTACCGCTTCACTTTGGTGAAAAATAGCGCCTTCAATTCAATCGACTTTGGCGCCTGAGCTTTTAACCACCGCAGCCCACTTAGGCACTTCTGCTTTTAAGAAGTTATTGAACTCAATGGTGGTGTTGGGGCTACTGGCCATACCCAGTTGGGCAAAACGCTCTACAACTTCGGCAGATGCCATGGCGCGGTTCAGGGCCGCATTGAGTTTATTGATCACATCGGGTGGTGTGCCTGCAGGTGCCATGAAACCAAACCAGGTGTAGTCGTCAAATTCTTTGTAACCAAACTCAGTGATAGACGGCACATCGGGCAGCAGCGGTGAGCGCGTGGCACTGGTCACGGCCAAGGCTTTGAGCTTGCCACTTTTGATCATGGGCACTGCAGGCGGCATGGAGGTTGATGCAATTTGGGTATGACCCGCAACAACGGCATTGATGGCAGCCGCGGGTTGATAGGGCACATGCACGATGTCAATTTTGGCGGCAGTTTTGAGTCGCTCCATGGACAGGTGGGTGGTGGTGCCGATGCCCGATGAGGCATAGTTGAACGGTGCTTTCTTGGCGGCTTCAACCAGCTCTGGCAATGTTTTAGCAGCCACACTGGGGTTGACAGTAAAGATGTTGGGCGTTTTAGGACCCAGCGCAACGGGTACAAAGTCTTTGAGGGCGTCGTAACCTGCGTCTGCATACAGAGATGGATTGACAGCAAAGGCAACGCTGTGGACCAAGATGGTGTAGCCATCGGGTGCGGCGCGTTTGACTTGGCCGGTTGCAATGTTGCCACCTGCACCCCCTTTATTTTCTACAATGAAATTACCGCCGGTAAGTTCATTCAGCTTTTGTGTGAGTGATCTTGCAACAATGTCGCTTGAAGCCCCAGGCGCAAAAGCAACGACCAGCGTAACAGGCTTGGCCTTGGGCCATTCGCTTTGCGCCCAACTTGAAAGATGCAAGCTACCGATGACCGCGAAGCCCACTAGGGCTTTGAAATAATGAACCATGGTTTTGTCTCCTTTAGATTCGTGCCAGGTCAAGCTGGCGTTGTTTGCTTCACGTTTGCTTAATCAATGAAAAATCAAAGACAACTTCTTTGAAAGGGGCGGTTAAACCGTATTGGTGCGCTACTTCTGAGTTGTCACAATTTTTAACATCCACAATCAAACCAGGACGCACGCCAAAGACGGTATCGTTGTCGAGGTAGTCTGACCCTGCTGGAAACAGTTCTGTGACCAAGCCGACGTAGCCTGGAGCGCTCACAATGATATGGAAGTGCGCAGGTCGCCAAATACCGCGGTTGCTAGCAGCCAGCAAAGCACCGACAGGACCATCGGTTGGCACTGTGTAGGGGTGAGGGCGAATGGTCAACAAGCTAAAGCCGCCATGTTCATCACATTCGATTTTGCATCGCAAATTTTGCGGGTCTTGCGCAGCATCTTGAGCGGGGTATAAGCCGTTGTCTGCGTTTTGCCAAAAATCAATTTGGGCATTGGGAATGGCATTTTGATGAATGTCCAAAACGCGCCCGTGCAACCAAACACGCTCACCGGGTTGGCCGTGAGTGAGGTCGCTGCCGTTAGGTTGAGTGAGCGAGTCGTGATTGTGAAACGGACCAAGCACACTGCTGGGTGTGCCGCCTGGCGGTTGAGACACCACATCAACCATGGATGAAATGCCCATGATGTCCGAGAACAAACTGAATTCATTGCGCTCGTCGTCGGTAATTTTGGCGGCCGCTGTGAGAAATTCCAAGCCCTTCAGCCACTCGGCTTTGCTGAGTTGCGATTCATTCACAAAGGCATGCAAATGCTTAACCAGAAGACCCATGACATGAGCCAGCCTTGGGTCTGAGGCATTTGAAAAACTGGCCATGGCGTCTTGCGTGACGGCATTGTTCAAAGCGTTGGAGTGGGTAGGTGCCGTCATGCATTCATCAGAAAAGCGGGTATGACCCATATTAAGAATGCCAACAATATCACATCAGGCGCTTTGTTTGTCGTTCATGAGCGAGGAGAACTCACACTTTGAAGCGCAGGTAATTGGCTCGTGTTCATCATGTCCATTGCTTGTGTTGTGTCTGCGCTTAGCCATGCATCAAATTGATGCGTGGCTAAAACGACAGGTGTTCTTTTTTCATCCCCCGCTTTGTGAAACTGTTTCATAACAGGGTGATCATCTGCATTCACTGTCAGCATGGTAAAGCTCGTCACAACTTCACCCGTTGAAGGGTCAATCCAAGTATCCCAAAGGCTGGCAATTCCCATAGGTTCGTTGGAAGAAAGTTCAATTTTCCAACGAACAGCTTTGCCTGTTGCGTAATTTGGTTCAAAAAAATTGTCGAGAACGGCAATACCAAATCGCCTTTGCCGCCAAGCGGTCCGGTAGCTGGGTTTTTCACTGACTGTTTCAGCTCGGGCGTTGTAGGTATGTCGACTGATCTTGTCGTCTTTGGCCCAACCGGGAATCAGGCCGAACCGTGCCAAGCCACAGGCTTTTCGGCCAGTCTGCTGGCTCTGCACAACAATAGGCGCGGCATAGCCAGGATAGGTTTCTAATGGAAATTGGGTGCTGGGCACGTCAATGCCGAAGTGCTGCTTAACCCAATGGCTATTTTGAGTTGGCGTGAAGTTGGTACACATGAATAGTCTTTGGTACGCCTTTTGTGAGAGCAAGCAAAGTTTCAATTTAACTTGATGATTTGTCAAATAGGGTAAATTAACCCCTTTGTACAGCGGTGGCACATTCTTAGAAAGTAGTTGATGAAAATGAAATCGAGCTTAGTGTCGATTGTGAAAGTTGTGGCATGCTAAATTCAATTGGACTGGGTGCTGCCTTCCTGGCCATTATTTTGTCTGGCTTGTGGACGCCAGACCTTGATCGTGCCGAATTGGAAAAGCGCTACGCCGCTCCTTCACCTCAAACCATCGAACTCGATGGCCTGAAGGTTCATTACAAAGAAACCGGCCCTCTTGGCGCTCCAGCTTTGTTGCTATTGCATGGCTTTGGTTCAAGTTTGCAAGCTTGGGACGATTGGTCAGTCAAGTTAGAACAAAAATACAGGGTGATCAGGTTAGATTTGCCTGGGTTTGGCCTTACAGGTGCTAGCCCTGATCACGATTATTCAGAAGAAAAAGACTTGGCCATCTTGACGCACTTTGCCGACAAGTTAGGGCTAGACAAGTTCTCTGTCATTGGTCACTCGATGGGTGGAAAAATGGCTTGGTCTTTAGCAGCAGCCCAGCCTGACCGTGTGCAAGCCTTGGTACTCATGGCGCCAGATGGCTTTCCAGAGACCAAAGACATTGGAACTAAGCCCTATGAAGTACCGGCCATCATGGGTGTCATTCAATATTTTTTACCCAAGTACTTGGTTCGAAAATCAATCGAGCCGGCCTTTGCCGAAGCTGATGCATTGAACGATGCACTGGTCAACCGCTATTTCGACATGCTCAGAGCGCCCGGTGTGCGAGGTGCTATTTTGGAAAGATCGAATCAAACCATTTACACAGATACTGTGCCTCGTTTGAAAGCCATTAAGGCCCCGACGCTGCTTATTTGGGGTGAGCAGGATCAGATGATTCCGAGCAACAATGCCCAGAGCTACGCCAATGTTTTGTCAAATTCCACCACGGTGCTGGTTCCTAAACTAGGACACTTGCTGCAGGAAGAGCAGCCCGAAAAAGGTCTTACAGCTGTGATGCAATTTCTTGATAGTCATCTCTTGATTAAGAAGTAAAAATGTCTGAAGCAACCAAGCTGCCACTCAACTCGAAGCAACTCAAGGCGTGTGCCAAGCAGCCCTTGGACCCATGTTCTTGCTCACTCAAAATTTGCAAAGGCTGTGAAAGTGTCAGCGATGACCGCTGGCCCGCCAAACAACTCAAACTTGAGGGCACACTGCGCCGCGAGTTGGCGGATGGTGAGTCTGAGCT
>CANKOT010000212.1 GCA_947484245.1 Comamonadaceae bacterium | reverse complement strand
TTCTTGGCTCAATTGCCATGCGCACAGGTCTTGGGAGCGGCGAAGCTTGACGTTCATGCTGGGCATGCGCTCTTTGATGAGCTTGGCCTCCAAAATCAAAGCACTCAATTCGCCGCTTGTTTCGATCCACTCGATGTGATGAACCTGTTGGGACAGCTTCATTTCTTTACGCACGGTCAGTGCACTTTGGAAATGGCTCATAACACGGCTGCGCATCGTGATGCTTTTGCCAATGTACAAAGGGGCGTGGTGCTCACCGTAAAAAATATAGCACCCCGGCGTGTCTGGAATCGCGTCGATGACAGATTGGCTGATATTCGGCGGAAGGCTCACACTGCCCAGCAACTGATTAACCGCCTCAAGCAAGCGCTCTTGGCCAAAAGTCTTTTCGCACACACGCCAAAATTGAAGCAGTAAATCGGCATCGCCCAAGGCCCGGTGCCGCGCACTGACAGTTAGTTCATGCGCAGCTACGATAGTGTCCAGGTTGTGCCTAGCCTGGTGCGGAAAAAGCAGTCGCGAGAGCTTGACGGTACAAAGCACCTTCGGCCGAAAATCCATCCCCAAGCGTTTGAATGAGGCTTTGATAAAGCCATAGTCAAAGCGGGCGTTGTGCGCGACAAAGATCTTGCCTTCCAGTTCTCTTTTGATTTGCAGAGCAAGTTCGTCAAATGGGGGTTGGCCCGCCACCATTTCTGGTGTGATGCCCGTCAATCTCTGAATATTTTGAGGAATGAAGGTTTGGGGGTCTAACAAATACTGCCAAGCAGTTTCTTGCCCATTGGCCAGCGTCTTGATGCCGATTTCAGTGATACGGTCACGCTCGGAATTACCGCCAGTGGTTTCAATGTCGACAAAAGCAAAAATAGGAAATTCGATGTCTGGAGATTTCATTGAATAGCTACCAATTCAAAGCTGCATTTATCCCGAGTCTTGGTACTTCTTTGATAGGAACGAACAACTTTAAAAAATTAATCTTTAAACTCTTTAATTTTGTCCAGTCTTTGCTCTTCAGTCATCTCATCACAGCGACTGCTTCGATCTGGCATGCGAAGCCATTCTTGTGTACCCTCCCTTGGCCCATATATTCGATTAAATTGTTTAAATACAGCCCATGTCACAAACGCCATACTGATGACAGCTGTGTGTCCCATCATGTTGTAGCCAATATTCTGGATATCCCCAAAGTACATTCCAAAAGCTAAACACCAAAAGCTAGCCAACAATATGGTGGCAGAGTACCTTACAAAAGCTGGTGCATGCCTTAAAGGGTTGCGGTTTGGGTCCAAAAGACTGCGAAATTTTTGGAACATGAAATTGAGTAAATTGAGAGCTGGTGACATAGATATTTCCTAGAATTTTTTATTTGCCAAGTTGGTGTGCGAGACGCTGATTTATGTTCGCAAATAGCTTTGATGCTTGCATCTTCAGACCGTTTGGTACAGGGCGTTGCAAGGTAGTTCTCAAACAATGCGCGCCAAGATCCAGCCAGTAACAGCGATATGGCTCAGGGTCACAACAACAGACGCACCGTGCAGCCATTTGAAACGCAACCGGTCATCAGAGTCAGTGGCTCGATTGATCGCCGGCATCAACAACTGCCGAACAGGCATGGTCGATACGGCCACAGCAGCCATCACACCAGCAGCAATGGTGTCATGCGACCACCACAGCAAGGCGGCAGTAACTGCCGTGGCCACAACAAACAAGTAAAACCATGGAAATGCAAGTCGCAGCGTAGCGCCAGCAGATGGCGCTGGCAGTGCTTTGAATAAAAAAGCAGCAAAGCCAAAGGCGTACAAAGTCATGCCGCCGAACAAAAGTGCGGTGACCAGTATTGCTAACGAGTGTGTCATATCGAGCAATTTAAATTGAGGATGCAGTGGGGGCAAAAGGCAATGGCAAGCCTTCTGCGATGGCTACTTGTTCGAGTGCTTTTTCAAAAAGCATTCGAGCTGAGCCAGCGACATGTTGCAAGTAGACGTGCAACCGCTCGTCAGCAGCGCTTCTGTTGGCACACTCGCTGCTGTATTTTTCAAAGTAAGAAACTTGTAGCAACAACGCTGCCAAGTGGCTAGGACACTGACAAGACACTTCTGAGGTAAGTCCAGCAAATTGGGTCAGAGCAGTATCGTCAAACAAGGGGGGGGAAACGCTTTGATCAGCTAGCTCTCTTGAAACGGGCAAGATTGACCCCCGAACGTCATCAGCTTCGGTCCGAGTTGCCTCGGTGCGCTGCAAGGATGCCAGCCATTGGCGCAGAGAAGTGTCATCAGCAGGCTCGGACAAAACCTCCGCCCCAACATTGGTTAGCTCAGCTCGTGCGGCGGCGCTTGAAAAGCGATAGAAAACTGCCGCTGCAGGAGCGCGCCAAGCCTCTTGGGCAAGTCGCAGGTCATGATGAACGCCAAGCTGCAAGCTTCCAGCTTGCCATAGCAGAATGTCAGCGGTGGGTTTAGGAAAATGTTCAGCAGCTTGGGCCGATGCGGCCAAGCTATCAAATACCCCCACTAATTTCAGCTTTAGCCCGAAAGGATGCCGCTCAAAAAACCGTTGCAGTCGACTTGCCAAAGCTTGCCCCACCACCACAGTATTCAATACAGTTTGTACCGGTGCTTCATCCCAACTAAGTTTAAGGACCTCAGGGGCAATGATCATCTCGCGCATTTTTTCAGTCTCGAGCGAGGCAAGCAAGCCAATAGCATGACCCTGAGCGGTCAGCCGACGCAGAAGCCTAGCTCGCTCAACATCTGCCGAGGAGTAAAGCCGGTGTCCAGATGCCGAGGTGATGGGACGCACAGCCTGGTAGCGCTGCTCCCAAATACGCAATGTAGCTACAGGCATGCCTGCCATGCGCGCAACCGCACCGCTTCTGAAGGTGGGACCAGCCATGTTTATCTGGCGTGTATCTGGCTGAATATCAACATTACCGGTGATCATTGAACACTCATTGAGTTAGTTATGAGTTGGATTATGCCTTTATTTCTAAAAGAAATAGACTTTTTCGAGATACAATCCGTTAATATACAAACTCAATTACAACTCAATTTACCAAAAGGATTTAACGTGAACAACAACCGACGCACCTTTTTCATGACTTTAGCCGCTGGCACATCGCTTTTGGCCACCCCCGCACAAAGCCAAGCAAAGGCAGACGAAAAAGACCCACAGTCTGTAGCCTTGGGCTACGTGGCGGATGCCACTAAGACGGACACCAAAAAGTACCCTAAATACGCTGCCGGTCAAGTTTGCACCAACTGTGCCTTGTATCAGGGTAAAGCGAGTGATGCCTGGGGTGGCTGCCCATTGTTTGCTGGCAAGCAAGTTGCAGGCAAAGGCTGGTGCAGTGCATGGGCCAAAAAAGGCTGATGGTGGCTGAGTCGGCAACAGTGCTTCTGACTGGTGCGGGCCGAATTCAAAGCGTTAACGCCAGTCGCGTGCTCCTCACCCCGGGGGACATTCTTCCTGCATGGGTGTTTGCTGATCTGCGAACCGATCACGCGGGCGAAGTTGGCGCTGTCTGTATTTACCAAGGGGTGCTGCAATTTACACGCGATCCGGTGTTGCGGGCCTTTGCCGAGAACCACTTGGCCACTGAGCAAAAGCACTTGCTTTTGATCTCTGATTGGCTACCTTCAACGCATTACAGCCGATTGCTTCCGTTGTGGCGTTTGGCTGGATTTTTGACTGGTGCCCTGCCCGCGCTGTTCGGCTCTAAGGCAGTCTTCGCGACGATCGAAGCGGTAGAAACCTTTGTCAACCAACACTACGAATATCAGATACGTGCGCTGGCCTCGCAGCCTGACCTCAAAGATTTACGCCAGACCCTGCTCGATTGCCAAGCTGACGAAGTGGCTCACCGTGACGAGGCGGCTGTCGCTTATGGACCCGCTCAACCCGGTTGGGTGCTACGCGTTTGGTGCGCCATGGTGAGCGCAGGCTCTAGTGCTGCAGTGTCCTTGATCCGCCA
>CANKOT010000211.1 GCA_947484245.1 Comamonadaceae bacterium | reverse complement strand
TGTGGGAAGCATTGCAAGCAAAAGTCACAAAGGCGCTCTTCGGAGACGCCGGCCCAGCTGCGACTGATTTGGCCGCGCCTGCTGTCTCAGGCTTGCCATCCGCGCCCCCCTTGCCTCCACCCCTGGCCTTGGACTTTGACCTGGCCGCCTACCGCGACTTCATGTGCGCCGAAACGCACCTCTACCGCAAAGACTACATTCGCAGCCGCATTAAGCTAAAAGGGCAAGAACATTACGAAGCAGCCCTGCAAAAGGGCTCGGTTGTCGTGGTCTTTGTGCACCACGGCAGCTGGTTGCTCATGAACGGCGCCTTGCACCATTTGTGCGGCGGCGCACCCATTACCTCCATTGCCTCCAGACGCAACTTGGAGTTTTGCACCCCCGAAGAAAAAGAGTTTTGGCTAGGCGTGCACAAGCGCTCAGCTGAAAGTTGCAATGCCCCGATAATTTTTTACACCGATCAAAACCCGATTGCGTCGGTGCGCTGGTTAAAAGAACCGCACCATGTGCTCACTGTGGCACTCGACGTGCGAGAGCCAGCCGCCGACAAGCCCGAGAGCCAATTTGAGTTCATGGATCAAAACATTTACCTGCAAACAGGCCCCGCCAAATTGGCCCAAATGACGGGTGCTTCTGTGGTGCCTGCCGCCATTGAATACGACCCCCAAAGTCAAATGCACACGCTCCATTTGTACCCTGCCATCGATGCGCAGCAACATTCATTGGAAGACATCACGCAGCAAGCGCTGAACTGCATTGGCCCCCATGTGCAGCACGTGCCGCAACAGCAGTTTTACGATTTGTTAGGCGCTTTGCAGACGCCTCAGAAAACCATCCTAGCAGCGCAGAGCTAAAGCTCTGTGAGGTATTTGGTTTATTTCCAAGTGTGCGGCAGCTGCACAAAGCCTTGGTGCAGGCCACTTTGAACCACGTTCACAGTGGCAGCTTGCAACACCACGTCGTACACATGCAGTGCACGTTCATCGAACAAATAAGCGCCCACTGAAAAGCGCCCCTTCATCAGCGGCAACTTGTGAAACACCACCGTAGCTTGCCCCCTGCCAGCCGCATCGCGTTCAATGTGAATGCCATCAAACAAAGTGTAAGCACTGGTAAAAATCTGACCATCGGGCAATGCAAAACCCGTGGCAAATGTAGGGCAGGGCTGCGCGGGGTCTGATTCAAACTTCACCGTGATGCTCACAACGCTTTTCAAACTCACTGCTTCCAGTTCACGGCCTGTTTGGCCATCCACAACCACTTCAATGTTCGAGATGCGCGCAACGACCGCGGCTGAAGCTTCTGAAGGCTTGCTGCCTTCTTCGCTGCCGACAGAAGCTGAAGCATCGCCAGTTGGCTCAGCGCCAGATGATTCAGTTGAAGTTGAGCTTAAAGCCCCAGACTGCGAAGCCGATGACTCTTCCCTCAAACTGTCCGCATAAGCCGCTACTACTTTAGAAGCAGACCCTTCCATTTGCACTTGGCCATGATCCAGCCACACAGCGCGGTCGCAAAACGACTCCACCTGGTACATGGAGTGCGAGCAAAACAGCACCGTGGTGCCTTGCGCTTTAAGCTGCATGATGCGCTCAAAAGACTTCTTGGCAAACGCACCATCGCCCACGCTCAGCGCTTCGTCAATCACCAAAATATCAGGATTGGCGCTGGTGGCAATTGAAAAAGCCAAGCGCACATACATGCCACTGGAATAAGTTTTCACGGGCTGGTCAATGAACTCGCAAATGCCAGAAAACGCCACAATGCTTTCATACAAAGCATCCGTATCAGAACCAGACAAACCCATTACAGCCGCCGCTAAATATACGTTTTCGCGGCCTGTAAATTCAGGATTAAAGCCCGCGCCCAATTCCAACAACGCGCCAATCTTGCCGTTCACAACAACACTGCCACTGCTAGGGTTCAAAGTGCCGCAGACCATTTGCAGCAAGGTCGATTTGCCGGCGCCATTGCGCCCCACCAAACCCAAAGCCTCACCTCGACGCACTTGCAAATTCAAAGGCGCCAAGGCCACAAACTCCTTGGTCCTTGCATCAGCAGTTTGGCTTGCAGACCTGAACGCGTTGGGCCACACAGCTTGCCAAAACCTGTCGGAAGGCTTGGCAAAACGCTTGTAGGTTTTACCCACGCCCTGCAGAGAAATCACAGGCGCATTAGAGGACATCGGCAAACCCCTTGCGTGATTTCTCAAACAACCAAGCGCCAAACAAAGCCACACCCAAGCCAATTAAAAACAACTGCAACAAGCCAGAAAAATTAGGCCACACGCCCATCAAGCCAATCTGTCGCAAAGCCTCAATGGGCGTGGCCAGCGGATTGAATTGCACCCACATCTGCAAAAAGTCGGGCAGCACACTGAGAGGAAAAAACACCGGCGTTAAAAACAGCAACATGCCCATGAACAGGCCCACCATTTCGCCCAGGTCGCGAAAGTAAACGCCCATGGCCGACAGCATCCAGCCCAAACCCAGCAGCGAGGGCACCAGCGCTAAAAACACGAGCGGCAAAGCCAACCATGAGGCATGCACACCTTGCCCAAACAACAAGCACCCCGCTAGCCACACGGCGCAAGACACCAGCACATGAAAAAAGCTAGACAACAAAGAAGACCATGGCAAAACCTGCAAAGGAAACACCACCTTGGTCACCAAATTAGGCTGCTCGGTCACCAACCTCGGCGCACGGCTTAAAAACTCTGCCGCCCAATTGAACACCAACAAACCCGCAAACAAATTGAGCGCAAAGCTCATGTTGCCGTCTTCTACGCCCGGCCACTTGGCTTTGAAAATATGCCGAAACACCAAGGTGTAAACCGCCAACATGGCCATGGGCGTGAGCACCGACCAACCCACCCCCAATACCGACCCGCGATAACGCCCCAGCACTTCGCGCCGCGCAAACTGCCAAATCAAATTGCGCTGCGCCCAAGGCCACGCAAACTGATTCAAAAAAGTAGAAACAAAACCAGTCATGCTCAATCCGCCGACTTTTCTGCAAACTGCTTGAGCTTGCCGGTGTTCACCTTCAAATCATCGCCATCGCGCGCCAAAGCGCCTTGCGATTGCAGCACCTGAAACGCTCGCGTCACGGTTTCGCGCGTGAGGTTCACCATGATGGCAATCTCCTGGTGGGTGGGGGCGTTGGCAATGATTTCAGGGTTCTTGCCGTCTTTGGACAAGTTCTGCAGCAAAGCACAAATTCGCTGCAGCGGGCTGATGATGCCCAAAATCTGCCGCTGATGGGCTTGCGCCCGAATGCGCGCGGTCAGGCCCGACGTGATGGCCTCCACGGCTGGCGGCGAAGAAAAAATCAAACCCCGAACCTCGCGCGCCGGCACCATCACCACCTGAGATTTTTTGTTGGCAATCACCACCTCGGGCGAGGGCAGGCCGTCGAGCACCGAGATCTCGCCAAAGTACTGCCCCTCTTCAATAAAGTGAAGACCTACTTCGCGGCCATCTAGCGTAAAGTCTATGGCCTGCAGCCTGCCTTCTAGCAAAAACATGAGGCTGGGCGAGGGGTTTTCTTTGGCCAACACCACCTCCCGCTTGGCAAATGCATGCGTGCTGGAGTGCGCAGCCAGTTGGGCCAAAGCATCTGTTGGAAACAGACGCATCAGCGCAAATTGCTGCAAAAGTGAGGGATGAACGGCCATAAATTCAGACCCCCTATCTTAGGGTTAATTTAGGGGTTTATTCGCTCGGTAGGCTGCTTGCCACCTTGCGAAGCAGCCTAAACAATCTACCTTGTTTACCAGCGGGTGTGATTGTGCGCACACCCAATTCAAAGCTTTGTTTTTATACTCGCGAACAATATTGCTTCAAAACATGTCAATTCAAGCCTTCACAAACCCAACAACTTCAGCCGCCGCCCTGCTGAAGCGCTTCGTTGTGGGTTGCGCAATGGGCATTGCATTGATGTGCATGACCGCCATGGCCATGGCCTTCCAAGTGGTGGG
>CANKOT010000210.1 GCA_947484245.1 Comamonadaceae bacterium | reverse complement strand
TTTGTCGTCGCACAAATACGCTAAGTTGGTGTCGTCCATTTGCACGTAGTTACAACCTGCGGCGCTCAAGCTTCGCAACTCGTCGCCATATGCTTTGGCGACGTCGTCGTAAAACGCAGGCTCCAGCTCAGGGTAGGCCGTGCGGCTGATGCCAGCACGTCCGCCGCGAAAGTGCAGCATGGTGGGCGACGGAATGGTGACCTTGGGTGTATGACCTGCGCTGACTTGCGATTGAAGGTATTGAAAGTCGGCCAGTTGAATCTGCTTGGCATGGGTGACTTTGTCCACAACGTGAATCGCTGGCGGCGCTAAATGCTCGACGCCATCCGCACCCACGGTGAGCGTGACTTCACCGACTTTGACGCCACCCAGTTGCTCAAGAAAATCAAGATGGAAATACGTACGGCGGAATTCGCCATCGGTAATCGATTTAAGTCCCACGCTTTGCTGGAACTGCACGATCTCGGTGATGGCTTTATCTTCAACGGCACGCAGCTGCGCAGGCGTGATTTTTCCTGAAGCCTTATCGGCCCTGGCCTCCAAAAGGTAAGCGGGGCGCAGAAAGCTGCCAACGTGGTCGTATCGTGCGGGAAGTTTTGCCATTGAAATGAGGCTCCAAATAAAAAACGGATGAGAAAGTCAACCGTCTAGAGCCAAGTATGGCACGGGTTTTGGGGTTTTTAAGGCGCCTGGAATGTGCAGAGGGAGTGATTAATTTTGAATTGGGAGTGCTCTCAAAAAAAGGAGCAATTTCCGGCATACCTGAAAGACGGACGTTAAGGTTTTGACCAGATACAACTAGACCTGATCTGACCGCCTTCCGGTTGCTCAGCAATTAATTCATTTTGATGTTGGCTTGCTTGATGAGCTTGCCAAAACGCTCAAACTCTTGGCGATTGAGTCGGCTGAATTCTTCAGGGCTGATGTTTCCTGGCTCACCGCCTAGGCCTTTGAGCTTGGCTTGAACATCGGGCAGCTTGATGATGCGTGCCAGCTCGGTTTGCAACTTGGCCACTACATCGGGCGGAGTACCTGTCGTCACAAAAACGCCGTACCAAGTGCTCATCTCAAAACCCGATACGCCAGCTTCTGCCAAAGTTGGTACGTTAGGCAATTCGGCGGTGCGTTGAGAAGTGGTGACTGCCAAGGGTTTGAATTTGCCGGCCTTAATTTGCCCCATGGCAGACGATGTGGTGTCAAACATTATTTGCACATTGCCTGCAAGGATGTCTAAGTGGGCTTGTGCGCTGCCTTTGTAGGGAACGTGTACGCTTTTCACACCAGCTGCAATGTCAAAGCCTTCGCCTGCAATGTGCTGCGTGCTACCTACGCCCGAAGATGCATATTTGAAATCATCTGGCTTGGCTTTCATGAGGGCTACTAGCTCTTTGACGGTGTTGGCCGGCACATTGCTGCCCACCACCAGCACGTTAGGCACGGTGACAACCAAGCCCACAGGCGTTAAATCTTTGATAGGGTCAAAAGCTAATTTGATCAAATGCGGCGCTATGGCTTGGCCTGTGTTGGTGGCCACCAGCAGCGTGTGGCCATCGGGTGCGGCTTTGGCTGTCAGGTCGGCAGCAATGGTGTTGGATGCGCCAGGTTTGTTCTCAACAACGAAGGTGCCTTTGAGCGACTCGGTCATTTTTTCGGCCAACATGCGGGCAATGATGTCGGTGCCGCCCCCAGCGCCTGCGCCCACCATCAGTTTGACGGGCTTGCTGGGGTAAGTGGTTTGGGCTTGTGCGTTGAGTGTCAACAACAATGCAGACGCTAAAACTGCTAAATATTTTTTCATGGTGTCTCCCTAAATTTTGAAGAATTAAATATGTTTATACGTTTTGTTGTTGTTGGTGGTGCTGCCCCATTCGGCATGCCAAATCAAAAGCGTTGAACATGGCCTGAGGATTGGCCAGGTTTTGTCCCGCAATATCGTAGGCGGTGCCGTGTGCGGGTGTGGTCACCGGAATGGGCAAGCCCCCGTGCACAGTGACACCTTTTTCGAAGCCCATGAGCTTCATGGCAATTTGACCTTGGTCGTGGTACATGGTGACCACACCGTCGTAGCCACCTTCTTTGCGAATGGCGCGCACAAAAGCCGTGTCGGCGGGGAAAGGGCCATCGGCCGGGATGCCAGCCTTTTGCGCCATCTCAACGCCGGGCGCAATGATATTGATCTCTTCATCCCCGTAGTTGCCGTTGTCACCGTTGTGTGGGTTGAGACCGCAAACGGCCAATCGAGGCTTGGCTTTGCCAGATGCCTTTAATGCCTTGGCAATCATCTCAATAGACTCAAACACTTTGTGACTGCTAAGCAAACCACTCACTTCTTTGTGCGCCACATGCGATGTCACACGCGAAGTCCAAAGGTCTTGCAGCACATTGAGTTCGCCACACACGCCTTTGTAATTCAGGAATTCTGCAAACCATCGAAGTTCGTCTTCTTGATGCATGCCCCCCATTCGGAGCGCGCTTTTGTTCAGTGGTGCAAAACAAAAGGCATGGGCTTTGCCGTCGCGAACCAAGGAAACGCCTTCGGCCAAGGCCGCAATCATGTAGGCGCCATTGTTGGCGCCATAAGTAGCTTTGGGAAAGGGTGGAGCGTTGAAGCCAGACCAATCATGCCAAGTCACATTGGGTGCAGCTTGGACGCTGTTTTTTTGGCCAATCAAAATAATTTTTGCAGCTTGTTGGGCAGTGCTGTGGTTCAAGAGTTTTTGAACCAGTTCGGGGCCGATGCCAGCAGGATCGCCGGCGAACAGAGCTATGGTGGGTTGAGTCATGTGAAGGTATGGTTTTTAGGCGCAATGTGCCAACTGATATTTCAGTATATTGAATCTCGTAGGACCCGTTGAATTAGTTATTACCCTCAGATACAGCGGGGCTGTTGATTGACCCCTAAGGTAAACCCTTGTGACAGACGGGTGCAGCTTGCGGCATATTCATACTTTTTAAAGAAAATCACCATGAACCTTAAAACCACGCTTCTCGTTGCCGCTTTGGCGGCCGCTCTTCCGCTGGCTGCTAGCGCCAAGCCGTTCAAATGGTCCAGCGCCAGCGACATTCCCACGCTGGACATTCACTCTCAGAACAATGCGCTGGGCAATGGCGTTCATGCTGCCATTTATGAATCGCTGGTTTACTACAACAGCCAGACCTTCAAGATAGAGCCTTTGCTGGCAACTTCCTGGCGCGAGGTGTCCGGCACGCAATGGCGCTTTAATTTGCGCTCGGGTGTGAAGTTCAGCGATGGCTCTACGCTGACGGCTGACGACGTGGTGTTTTCACTGAACCGCGCCATGACAAAGACCTCTAACTACGCGGTCTACACCCAGGGTATCGACAAGGTTGTCAAAGTCAATGACAGCACGGTTGACATCATGATGAAAGGCCCTAACCCGGTTTTGCTGAACCAGCTGACCGAGCTTCGCATCATGAGCCGGGCCTGGGCAGACAAAAACAAGTCGCTGGAACCCAAGGACATCAGAACCAAAGACGAAAGCTTTGCCCACCGCAACGCCATGGGCAGCGGACCTTTCATGGTCAAAGAGTGGCAGCCCGACCAGAAACTGGTGCTGGTGCGCAACCCCGCCTGGTGGGGTGCAGCCAGTGCACAGACCAATGTCACAGAGATTATTTACACCCCGATCAAGCAGGAAAATACGCGCACCGCGGCCATGCTGTCGGGTGAGATTGACTTCATTCTGGACCCTAGCCCGCAAGACCTTGCCAGACTGCGCGCCAGCGCAAATTTGAAGGTCATTGACGGCGTTGAAAACCGCACCATCTTTTTGGGCATGGACCAGTTCCGCGATGAGTTGCCCGGCTCCAACGTGAAGGGCAAAAACCCTCTCAAAGACGTGAAGGTGCGCAAGGCGCTCTACCAGGCGATCGATATTGAAGCCATTCATAAAGTGACGATGCGCGGCATGAGCCAGGTCACTGGCGCGCTGGTGGCGCCGCAGGTCGCGGGCTGGACCGAAGAAGTCAATCGCCGCCATCCTTTCAATCTGGCCGAATCCCGCAGGCTGCTGACTGAGGCGGG
>CANKOT010000209.1 GCA_947484245.1 Comamonadaceae bacterium | reverse complement strand
CACAAAAAACAAGTCGCGGATTGGCATATCAATCAACCAGAACGCATATGGAGATTGAATGCCGTCAAAAAACTGTTCATTTCTTGTCATTTTCTATGCATGGTGGCCCCATGCTCACGGGACAAGTCGTTGATACACAGGGCATTATGCGGGATTGGCAGTCTATTCCCCCAGATACGCCACTTGAAAAATTACATCGATTGGTTTGTGCCAAATGAGTCAAAGCATTAAACATCAGTGATGTACCCATCCCATCTGAAGCCAGTGCCAATAATTTTGCTTGAATGCCCAAGCAAAATTTTCTACCTCTGAATCATCGGGGAAAACATCTTGTGTCAGGTGATCAAGCCAAGGGCTTAGCGCATTGATTTGAGTTAGCCAAGCTTGAACTTCAGACTCTTTTTTGAAAGAGCCCTTTGCATGCAACTGAGGCAAGCTCATTTCTCTATGAGAACTCTGAGCCATGGCACCAGACATCCGATCATGAAGGCTGCCCCAGCTTCTGCCCCATAAATCTGTTTTCACTTGCTTCAATTTCTTTTCTGCTTCTTCCAGACTACTGCAAGTAAAGCGCAACTGACCTAAAACATTGTCAAAGAACACAGCGGCCTTAGGATGCTGATCTAAAACTTGAGGCAGGACAGCCAAAGCATCTTGGGTATGACAGGAAAGTTTGATGCCTTGAGCGTTGATTGTTTTGCCGTGATTCCATTTGAACAAACTTGCGGCCAACGGATCGATGTCAAAGGTTTGAATTTCTTTGAATTGACACAGCCATCGATTTGACATCATCCAACCAGCACTGGCACCGATTAGAAGCAGGGTATCGTGCTTTTGATGAACTTGCTGACTGTCAAGCCAGTTAGATATAAATTCAACTGAGGGAGACCATAACTGCCGAGAACGCCAAGCTTGCCAGTGCCAAGCAAAACCGCCTGAAAGTTGCTTGCGACGCATGCTTGTTTTTAGAAAATTAAGTTTGTGGCTTTAAATTGAATTGCATCACGCCCAAAGAATCCATCTGTTTCTGTTCTTTGCGATTCAAACTCTTTTGAACTGCCAGGGCATTGTGATCCGCCAAGGTTTGCATTTTAATGCGCTCTCGCTCGACTTCAAGCAATCGTTCTTTGTACGAGTCCAACAGATTTTGAGTATGTTGAATATCAGTCGAGACGCGTTGCATCAATGTCAATAATTGCGCCATGAATTGCCGTTGATTCATGGCTTCGCGCATGCCTTGGCTGGCACCTTGTGGGTCGTTTAACTTCAATCTGTAATCGTCGTACATCGCTTGTACACGTTGACGACTGCTGTCTAAACTCTCAAGCCGCTGGCGAGCTTGAGCCATCTCAACCTGCAAAGAGCTAATTTTTTCTTCAGCTTTGTTGGCGAGAACTGACCAGCAAGGGCGAGCAACGACAGATGAGTTCATTTCATAGACCGTTCATGAGGTGTTGGATGGTGTCGCGTGCAGCCGACTCGTCTTGACCGTCGTGCATGTCTTGACGCAAGAATTGATCCATCAACTCGCGAAGCCGAATGGCCTCGTCTAAGCTCGGATTGCTTCCGGCCTCATAAGCGCCCACCTGAATCAGATCTACGTTTTGCTGGTAAAGAGACCATAGGCGTCGAAATTTATTGGCACTTTTTAAGTCATCAGGCGCTAACAGCGTTTGCATGACTCGAGAAATTGAACCATTCAGGTCAATGGCTGGATAATGTGCGGCATCGGCCAATTTGCGTGACAACATCACTTGACCGTCTAGCGATGCTCGGGCTATGTCAACAATGGGATCGTTTGCGTCGTCACCCTCTGCCAAGACAGTATAAATAGCAGTAATTGAACCATGACCATGACGTCCTACGCCCGCTCGTTCAATTAAATTGGGAAGCAGAGCAAACACAGAGGGCGGATAGCCTTTTGCAGTAGGAGGCTCACCAATGGCAAGTCCTATTTCACGTTGCGCATGGGCAACGCGCGTCAGACTGTCGACCAACATCAAGACATTCAAACCTTGATCTCTAAAGTATTCGGCGATGACGTGAGTCATGTGCGCAGCTTTGAGTCGAAGGACAGGAGAGACATTGGCGGGCGCTGCAATGACCACAGATTTTGCAAGACCTTCTTCACCTAAAGACTCTTGAATAAAGGCTTGAACTTCTCGGCCACGTTCGCCGATCAGTCCGATGACCACGACATCTGCTTTTGTAAAGCGAGTCATCATGCCTAGCAACACACTTTTTCCAACGCCAGAGCCAGCTACCAAACCAATTCGCTGGCCGCGGCCTAAGGTTAACAAGCCATTGATGGCTTTAACGCCGACATCGAGAATACTGTCAATGGGCCCTCGCTCCATTGGGTTAATGGGCAGACCCAGTAGGCTAAGTCGAGTTTTGCAGGCTGGTTTTGGTTTGCCATCCAAGGGCTCGCCTCGGCCATCAATGACTCGACCAAGAAGTTCAGGACCCAAACAAGCACTCCCCAGATGAGAGGCTATGCGGACAGACGCGCCTGGGCTAATACCGACAGGTTCAGTGAAGGGCATCAGGTACAAAGTTTTGTCATTAAAGCCGACAACTTCTGCTTCAATGATGTGACCATCTTGGCCAATCACTTCGCAATTTGCACCAATCGGTGCCATGATGCCGCGCGCCTCCATTCTGAGACCGACCAAGCGGACCAATGTGCCACATCGCTCCGGCCTAGAAGACTTGGCCTGCGACATTGATCGAGCTACTTCAAGTGCAAAGTCAGTCATCGTGGTCTTGAGGTTTTTCACCTAGATTGATTGATTCATCAAAAACTTGTGGATCATTTGCTAGGTCGTTTGTAGCTTGTTCAAAGGCTTGACTCGTTCTGGGCAAAGCGTCTTCAATGTGAGAAGCTGAATTAATTCGTGCACTCAAACGCCCTGGTTTAAATGCAGATTGAGCTTGCCAAAGGGACGGTTCGAGCAGCAAACTCTGGGCCAAGGATTCAAGCCGGTTTTCTACAAAGTCAGTCACGACTGAATCATCGGCCCTGACTCTGACACTGCCAGGTATTAACTGTGCATCCGCTACCAATCGCCACAAAGGTTTCTCTTCACCAGCGATTGCTGTGTGGTTTTGAAGCAAAGCCATGTCTGCTGGGTTTAGCTCAATGGTCAGACTGACGCTGTGGCCTAAATCTAAGGTTTCGATAGAGCGCTCAACCAAACTTTGAATGCTATTTGCGCTTAAGCTCAGTTCAGCCAATGTTATCTGTTCAGCCAAATGAAGCGCCAAGCGCTTCAGAGGATCGTGCAATTGATCAGGTTTTTGGATGAGATCGCTGGCACATTTTGAAATTTCAGCCAATACAGCAGCAAGGTGTAGATTGAGTTTTTCAGTCTTCGCTGCTTCGGTCTCTAAGTCAGCTGCTAGCTGATCTTGCGCCGCCTTTTCAAACTCTTCTTTTTGAATTCGCTTGCCTTCTAAAAAACCATTTTGAAAGGCTTCATTCTTAAGCGATTCCAAATAAGTTTTGTCTATGCTTTGGAAAGACTCACTGGATTCAAACCCTGCTTCTTGGGGGGCAACAATCTGAGGCGCATGTTCAATGCCAAGTTCTTGCGTAGTTTTTGTCAGACCTATTAATTGATTTTTTTTTGAACCCAAGAATTGATTGTCATCAAGCGTCCAGACCTCAAACAAAGCTGTCTTATCATCCCCAAGCACATTCTTTTGAAAACCAACTGAATGAATTTCAATGGGATGAAGTTTGGGCAGAGGTTGCCAGACAGGCTTTTGCCCGATGTTGATCTTCGGGTTAGACAAAGTCTTCTCCTCCGCCCAAAACCAACTCACCAGAATCTGATAATTTTCTGGCAATCCGCATCACTTGCTTCTGTGCGTCTTCAACATCGGCAATTCTCATCAGACCCTTGGCGTCCATGTCGTCTTTGAACATGCCACGAGCACGCTCTGACATATTGCCAAAGAACTTGGCCTTGACATCTTCGCTGGCGCCTTTCAAAGCGATCATGAGCAAGTCTGGGTCTGCATTTCTCATTAATACTTGAATGCCCTTGTTTTCGACACCCACTAAATTCTCGAAGGTGAACAT
>CANKOT010000208.1 GCA_947484245.1 Comamonadaceae bacterium | reverse complement strand
TGGCCACCGATGAATACAAGCACACGCTTTGGACAGCAATGAGTCCGCCAATGATCAGCATGTATTTTTTGTGGTTTGACTCAATTTGAATTTGAACTTTCTGTTGCCACAAAATCAAACCCACCACCAACGCGGTGAGCACACTGCGAAAGCTGACCGCTGTGACCACATCCACGCCGTTGTTAAAAGCCAGGCGTGCTGCCACATGGTTGGCGCCCATCATGAACGCGATCAGCAGCAAGGTGGCGAAAGCCGTGGTCGAGAGTGATTTCGATGTTTCAGTCATGCGCTCATTCTGCAGGATAAAGCCCGTGTACCTGAGCATGCAGGCGACTGAGGCCCAGCAGCGCATCGGTGTAAGGCGTGCTGACTTGGGTGAGTTGCCCCAATTCACGCACCACACTCACCAAGGCATCGAGTTCCACCGCTTTGCCCGCCTCGACGTCTTGCAACATAGAGGTTTTAAAAGCCCCCAGTTTTCGAGTGACGGCGTGTCGGTCTTCTGGCATTTGTGCAATCGGTATACCAATTTTCTCACCGATGGCTTTGGCCTCAAGCATGATCTTGGACACAAAATCTCGCACCAAGTCGTCTTGCAAAATCAAATCGGTGGTGGCCCCCGTGAAGGCACTGATGGGGTTGACGGTCATGTTGCCCCACAGCTTGTACCAAACATCCTTTTGAATTTGCACAGAGGCACTGGCATTGAAACCCGCCGCTTGCAAATCGATCACCAGTTGTTGAACGCGTGCAGCAGTTTGTGTGTTTTGTTTTGCGGGTTCCCCCAAAATGAGGCCATGTCCGAAGTGATGGCGCACCACGCCTGGCGCATCCAGGGAACAACTTGAGTGCACCACGCAGCCGACCACATGGTGAGCGGGAATGGCGTGACCAATGAGGCCTTCAGGGTCGATGGTGCGCAGGCGCGTACCTTGAAGCGATTCGCCAAAGCCTTCAAAGAACCACCAAGGCACACCATTCATGGCTGTTAACACCATGGTGTGCGGCGCCAGCAAAGGCGCGATGCCTTGGGCAACATCGGCCATGGCTGGCGCTTTAACCGCCACGATGACCAGGTCTTGCGGCCCTAAATCAGCGGGGTTGGCGGAAACTTTGACACTCGCCTTCAAGTGCGTCTCATCTGTTTGGAATTGCACTTGCGTTTGAATGCACTGCAGACCATTTTTTTGCAAAGCCGCCAACGTGGCACCGCGCGCCACCACGCTCACTTCATGCCCCGTTCGCGCCAAGTGCACGCCGATCCAACCGCCAATGGCACCTGCGCCGTAAATACAAACTTTCATAAACGATAGCTTTCCTCGGGTTTGAACAATTGACGATCCACTTGTCGAATCAGGGCATCTAAAACATCGTTGCCTGCGCCATGGTTCGGGTTAAACTGCAGCGCATCGCGTGTGCACTTGGCTGCAACGTCTTCGCTGACTGGAATGACTTGCGATGGGCCGCCCATGCTGAACGTAGCCAGTTGAATTTCGCAGGCGCGCTGCAAAGTCCAGAGAATGGCAAATGTTTGAGGCAAGCTAGCGCCCCAGGCCAGCAAGCCATGGTTGCGCAAGATGACGGCTTGTTTGTTGCCAATGCTGCTTAGCAATCGCGGTGCTTCATCAGCGTGAATCGTGATCCCTTCAAAGTCATGGTACGCCACCATGTTGTGTAACTGTGCCGTGTAAAAATTGGTTTGCTGCAAACCGTCTTTCAAGCAGGCCACTGACACACCTGCTGTGGTGTGCGTGTGCATCACGCAATGCGCCTCAGGCAGGTTATCGTGCAATGCAGCGTGCACCGTGAAACCAGCTGGGTTCACAGGATAGGGTGAGCCATCAAGCGCCTTGCCTTTCAAATCAATTTTGACCAAGTTGCTGGCGGTGACTTCGCTGTAGTGCAGGCCAAAGGGGTTGATCAAGAAATATTTTTCGGCACCACAGACCTCTTGCGGCAAGCGCAAGGTGATGTGGTTGTAAATCATTTCTGTCCAGCCCAAAAAGGCGAACACACGGTAGCAAGCTGCCAGCTGCACACGGGCCTCCCACTCTTTGGGATGGACTTCATGTTGCAGCGAACGTGCTGCCGGCAGTTGATGTGTCAGCATGATCAAGACACCTGACCGGAACTGGGCAAGACCATGGCCGCATCAGGTGTGTTGGCAATGGCGTTGTTGGCGGGTGTTTTCATCGTGTCTCTTTCTTAAATAAATTGAAATTGCAAACGACCTAAAGGGCCATAGTCGGCATCGAACACATCGCCTACTTTGGCAGGAACTGGTTTTATAAAAGAGCCAGACAATACAATTTGTCCGGCTTTCAAATGTTCGCCCCATGGCGCTAACTTGTTGGCAAGCCAAGCAATGCCCACGGCGGGATGGCCTTGCACGCCTGCTGCCAAACCCGTCTCTTCGACCACGCCATTCAACTTCAGAATGGCACCGCACCATGGCAAGTTGCTTGTGAGTGGGTTGACTTTTTCAGCGCCCACCACAATGCCTGCGTTGGCTGCGTTGTCGCTGATGGTGTCAAACACTTTGCGCATCAGTTTGGTATGGCGGTCAAATTGCTCAATGCGCGAATCGATGATTTCAATGGCAGGTGTGACATAGTCTGTAGCGGCCAACACTTGATCGACCGTGACTTCAGGGCCATGCAGGTCTTCCTTCAAGACAAAGGCCAACTCAACTTCGACACGCGGCACCACAAAGTCTGTGTGAGCAATGTTCAACACGTGTCCGGGCGTGCAGGTGTACAACATGTTATCGAGCAAGGTGCCGTAATCGGGTTCGTCAATTTGACTGGCCTGCTGCATGGCGCGTGATGTGAGGCCAATTTTGTGACCTATCACTTTGCGGCCCTCGGCCAATTGCAGCGCCACCCATGCGCGGCTGACCCGATAGCCATCTTCAATGCTCATGCCCGGAAAGCGCTTGGAAAAGTGCTCAAGCTGTTGCCGTGTTTTTTGCGATTGCTGCAACTCAGCGGCCAGTTGAGCAATTTGTGCTGAATCAAACATACTTGCTGTCTTTCAAAAACGTGAAGTGCAATGAACTGATTTACAGCGCAGCAAACAATGGGTGCACATTGCTGTGCTTGTGGTCAAACACTTCAGGACCCACATCGATTTGGAGGGTAATGCCGACGTGCCTGGTGACAAACAAATCTGCGAAATGTTTTTTCGTGACTTCTACCAACATTTCACCCGCGTGTTTTTGGCTGGCCTCACTTCGCCCCTTGCCCATTCGCACATTCAAATAAACAAAGGCGTAGTCTTCTGAGCCGCCGTGCGGGTTGTTGTCAAATTGCGCAGCCTTGCGCCCAGCAGAGCCCCCATCGGCCACGGCGTAATGCGGCGCAGGATAGGCCAACACGCGCGTACCACCGGTGGGAAACACTTGCTTGCCCGATTCATCAAGAACGGTGAGCATGGCATCGGCCAAGTCGCGGCACAAGACTTTCATGTTGGTTTCTGCGTCCAACTGACCGGTATAAAGAATGACCAAATGCGGCATGAGATGTCTTTCTAAATTACAAACGACGTGCGCCAGCGGCATACACCGCAGCGGGGTCTTTCAAGCTGTTGAGGTTGAGCGCGTAGGACGAACCACTTTCTTCTGCGCTGACAGGATTGACCGGGAACACCACATTGATTTGTCCGGTGCCTGAGCTTGGGAAATAAGGGGTGATCACTTCGGCTTTACCTTGGTAATGGTCCCAGCCCAGCGCACCCAGCAACATGGCTGTGTCGTGCATGAAGCCTTCGCCATGCCCTTTGGCGGCGTACTCGGGCAGCATGGCGCAGAAAGTTTTCCAGTCGCCTTGCTGCCAAAGTTCAACCACGTTGTGGTCAAGCTGCTCTAAAAACGGACTCCACATTTTGTTGGCGTACTCAGGTGCCAGGCCATTTTGCGCAAAGCGATGCGACAAAGAGCCACTGGCCAAGAACGCCACCTTGCCGTCGTAGTTTTTCTCAACTGCGCGGCGCATGGCCCAACCCAATTGCGCACTTTCGGCCAATGAGTGCACCATGCACAAGGCAGAGACAGAGATCACTTTGTAGTGCCTGTCGGCATTCATGTAACGCATGGGCACC
>CANKOT010000207.1 GCA_947484245.1 Comamonadaceae bacterium | reverse complement strand
TGCCATGACACGCATTTTGATCGCTGGTTATCAGCACGAGACCAATACCTTCGCCCCCAGCTTGGCCGATTGGACTGCGTTCAATCGCGGTGAATCTTTTCCCGCTTTCATGCGCGGGCAAGCGGTGATTGAGCAACTCTCTGGCATCAATATTCCCATTGCCGGCTTCATCGATGTGGCCAAGCGTTTGCAATGGGAGCTTGTGCCCTCTGCCTGGGCGGGTGCCACACCTTCTTCGTATGTGACCAAGGATGCTTTTGAGCGAATCAGCCAAGCCATCTTGGAGGATGTAGAGCATGCTTTGCCTCAAGGCTTGGACGGTGTGTATTTGGATTTGCATGGTGCGGCAGTGGCAGAAAATGCTGATGACAGCGAAGGTGAATTGCTTTGGCGCATTCGGCAGTTGGTAGGCCCTGTCGTTCCCATTATTGCCAGTCTAGATTTGCACGCCAATGTCACAAAGCGCATGCTGGCAATAAGTGATGGATTGGTTTCATACCGCACTTATCCACACATTGACATGGCCGATACCGGTGAGTTGGCTGCACAACTGATGCAACGACGTTTAAAGTTGGGCCGCAAAGAACCCATGCATGCACGGCGTTTCCCGTATTTGATTTCTTTGAATGCCCAAAGCACTTGGATGGAGCCTGCCAAAACGGCCTATGAGCAATTGCTCGCACTCGATCACGACTCGGGTGTGATGTTGAGTTTTTGCATGGGATTTCCTGCTTCTGATTTCGACGAATGTGGACCTGTGGTGTGGGGACATGGCGAGCAAGCAGAAAAAGTGGTTGAACAACTTTTTCAAGCGGTCAGCCAGCCTTCGCTTTGGCTGCCCGAATGGTTGCCTGCTCGCGAAGCGGTGGTTCAGGCCATGGCCAAAGCAGCCACCTCATCTTTGCCAGTGGTCATCGCCGACACCCAAGACAACCCGGGCGCAGGCGGCGACAGCAACACCACTGGCATGCTGCATGCCTTGCTCCAGCAAGGCGCTGGCAAAGTTTTTCCGGGTCAGGTGGCGTTGGGCTTGATGTTTGATCCCGATACCGCAAAGATGGCCCACGACGCAGGCATTGGTGCGCAAATCGATTGCGCGCTGGGTAAATCGGTTCCCATTTTTACGGGCCAGCTAAGTGATCCGCCTGCGCAAGGCAGGTTCACAGTCAAGGCGCTCAGCGATGGTCGATGTGTTTTAAAAGGTCCCATGATGACGGGTGTGACCGTTCAAATGGGATTGAGTGCTTGCTTGGAAATTGAAGGCATTTTGGTGGCTGTGGTGAGCGGCAAAATGCAATTGCTCGATCGTGAGTTATTGCGCACCGTTGGCATTCATGCTGAAAAAATGAAAGTCGTGGTGGCCAAAAGTTCCAACCACTTCCGCGCAGACTTCACACCCATTGCTTCTCAAGTCATTGTGGCCAAGGCGCCTGGTCCCATGGCAGCAGACCCTGGCGATTTTCCTTGGAAAAAACTCAGCCCTCAAACTAGGACACGACCATGACCGCTCACAACACGCCAACAGATTTGACGCAATGCTCAGCAGAGCAATTGCTGCATCTGTATCGAAGTGGTCAAGCATCGCCTGTGGATGCAACCAAAGCTTTGTTGGCGCGCATTGAGAAAATCAATCCCAAGCTCAATGCCTTCACATTGGTCGATGAGAAAGTGGCCATGAACTGCGCCAAGTCCAGCGAGGCCAAGTGGCAAGCGCATCGAAAAGCCGGTCTGCACGGGGGTGCTGAGGTAGGCGCATTGGAAGGCGTGCCCGCATCCATCAAAGATTTGATTCTCACGCGTGGTTGGCCCACATTGCGCGGCAGTCGTACCGTCGATCCCAACCAGGCTTGGGAAGTCGATGCGCCTGTCACAGCGCGCTTGCGCGAATCTGGCGCGGTGTTGTTTGCCAAAACCACCACCCCTGAATTTGGTTGCAAAGGTGAAACCAATTCACCTGCCACAGGCATTACGCGCAACCCTTGGAACACCGATAAAACACCAGGCGGTTCTTCGGGCGGTACCGCCGCTGCAGTCGCTGCGGGTTTGGGGCCGATTGGTGTGGGCACTGATGGCGCGGGCAGTGTTCGCATACCAGCGGCTTTCTGCGGCAACTTTGGTTTGAAGCCCAGCTTTGGTCGGGTGCCGGCTTACCCACTTTCGCCTTTTGGTTCGGTGGCGCATTTGGGCCCTCACACCATGAGTGTGCGCGATGCAGCGCTCATGATGAATGTCATGAAGCAGCCCGATGCGCGTGATTGGACATCCTTGCCGCCAGATACAACAAATTACTGCGTAGGTTTAGAAGATGGTATTCGCGGTTTGCGAATTGCCTATTCACCCACCTTGGGCTATGCCAAAAATATTCACCCAGATGTGGCTGCCGCTGTAGAGGCGGCTGTGAAAGTTTTGCAAAGTTTGGGTGCACACGTAGAGCAAGTCGATCCGGGCTTTGAAGACCCGCTGGAAATTACAACGGGTTTGTGGTTCTTGGGTGCGCTCTCGGTTTGGAACGGCCTCTCGGCTGAGCAACAAGCTTTGGCCGACCCTGATTTCAAAGCCGAAGCTGTGCTGGGTCAAAAGCTCAGTGCCATGGACGTGCAGCAATTGAATTTAAAGCGCGGTGTTTTGGGTTCGCACATGCGGCAGTTCATGCAGAAATACGATTTGTTGGTCACGCCTTCTGTGTCAGTGCCAGCATTTGATGCGCGTCCTGCCGGTCAACAAGCGATGACGCCCGAAGCCATGTTGGGTTGGACGCCTTTTAGCTATCCCTTCAACCTCACGCAGCAGCCGGCTTCCACTGTTCCTTGTGGACTGACGAAAGATGGTTTACCCATTGGCTTGCAATTTGTAGGGCGCATGTTTGACGATGCCATGGTGCTCAGGGCTTCACGTGCCTATGAGTCTGTGTGTCCTATTCCTCGCCCTCAAATTTAAGCAATTTTTTCAAACGCCACCAACTTAGGGACGTTGGGGGCAATCCAAATAGAGCGTGTGTGCGGCAACATGATGATGCCGGCCACGCTTTCGACGCGGGCTTCGGGCGGCATGGCGGGGTCGGGGCTCCGGCAAATAGACCAGAGGCCATCTGACTCATCGCGCAGGAAATTTTGCAGTTCTTCAAAACCAATGCGTTGGCCGTTCTTCACAGCCGCTGCATGACGCAGACCACTGATCAAACGAGGCGTACTGGACAAGGCCAGGCCCATGGGCGACTGTTGATCGCTCAAGCTTTCACACAAGAAATGGTTGGTGTGCACCACACACCCATCGACAGGTTTCACTTCACCCCAACCACCCGGTGAAATTTCAAAACACGCTACTTCACCCATGGCGTCAGCCACAGGAATATTGGACGCAGCGCCAAACTTCAAAGTTTGAATGCGTGCCAGTGCCAAACGCGCTTCGGCCACAGACTGACAAGACAACAAATGCCTCAGCACCACATGCACAGGCACCCCTGGCGTGGCGCCATCTGTGACCGATCGCAAAATGTTCAGGCCAATGGCCAAGCCGCCTTCGCTCATGCCAATCTTGGCCAACATGCCGCCTTCGGTGAGGGTGGTGAAAGTACGGCCTTGCTCGTCATAAGATTGAAGAATGACCAAGGCCGGGCGTTGCCGACCCACCCAGTCCCAATTTTGCGAAAACCAAGCTTGGCCATCTGCACTGCCCATAGCATTGACGCACAAGGACGTGCATTCGCCTTCCTTCCAAACGTCTTTTAAAGCATTTTCGCCATCAGCTTCTAAAGTCCAATCAGGTAAGCCCATGGCGGTGTTGGCCACCAAGGCCAAGGCGCCTTCTTGGGTCTCATCGCTTAAAAAGTTGGGCGGCAAAATTTCTGTTCTGCAATTGAGCGCCAAGATGTCTTCGAGCTTCAAAGCAGTGCCATCGGCCATGCCCTGCATCTCTGGCAACAAAGCAGGGTCAAGGGCTTGAATGACCTGTGTGTAACGTTTGGCTCGCTCACAAGCTTCTGTCCAAGAGATGCCACAGGTGGCAAACAATCGTGCATAGGTGATGCGGCTGTGCTGGGCTTGAAGGGCGCTGGCCTTGCCAAATTCAAGTCCTCGCTCGTAGGCGGACAGACTTTTTGAGATTTT
>CANKOT010000206.1 GCA_947484245.1 Comamonadaceae bacterium | reverse complement strand
CTGGAGCTCAAACTCACAGAGGCGGCAGCCACGCAACCGCAACCCGAATTGCACATTCGCTCGCACGCCAAAGCCAAGTACGAAGCGGTGGCACTGGTCATGGCCAGTGCGCAGCGCCTTGGCTTGAACAAGCTGGGCATTGTGGGCTCTGAGCAGTTTGTGAATTAATTTTTGCTTGAGGTCTCGCTTGTTCGGACGAAAAAAAACCGCCTCAATGATGCGGTTTTTTTTGAGCGAAAACATCAATCGGCGTACTTGCCGCTGGCATCGACAGCCACTTTGATCTTCTGGATTTCTGCAGCCACAAACTTTTTGTGCTCGGCGGGTTCCACGCGTTTGTCGGTGACAACCAGCGCGCCCAAGCCTTCTTGCTTCTTGATGAAATCAGGATCTTTCAGCGCCTTCTTCATGGCGTCGTTCAAGGCTGTTGTGATGGCCGTTGGCGTGCCTTTAGGGGCGTACAAACCGTGCCAGATTGTGAGGTCAAAACCTTTCATGCCCATTTCTTGCAAGGAAGGATAGTGCTTCAGGAATTTGTGATCAGACAAAGGCTTGGCAGTGGTGACAGCAAATGCTTTGATACGGCCAGACTCAATTTGCGCTGTGGTGTTGGTAGTTTGATCGCACATCACATCGACTTGACCGCCTACCAAGGCGTTCATGGCAGGTGCAGTACCGCCAAAAGGAATGGTGGTCATGGCATCTTTAGACTGCAACTGCGCTTGCCACAACATGCCGCAAATGTGCGAAGCAGAACCCAAGCCCGCATGGGCAATGTTCAACTTGCCAGCGTTGGCACGAATGTAGTTTTCAAAATCACGGTAAGTGTTGGCAGGCAACTGAGGCTTGCCAACCAAAGTCATGGGCACATCGTTGACCATGCCCAAGTACTCAAAGTCTTCCAAGGGCTTATAGGAGAGTTTGCGGTACAGCGCTGGCGTTGCAGCCATGCCAATGTGGAACAACAACAATGTATGACCATCTGGGTTGGCGCGTGCTACTTTGGTGGCGCCAATCGTGCCACCGGCACCCGCTACGTTTTCGACCACGAAATTGCCACCTGGCAAAGTTTTGGCCATGGCCACACCCAGGTCACGGGCCACTTTGTCGGTGGGGCCGCCTGCAGCGAAGGGAACCACGATGGAAATAGGCTTTGAGCCCGGGAAATTTTGAGCGTGCGCTACCAAGGCTAAGGCAGCCGCCGCAAGGACCAACAAGCGTTTCATCTTTAACTCCTAAATTAGACAGGGAAGTGTAGCGTCTAAGCACGCCAAGAAGGTTCAGCGCACGAACCAACACCTCATTATTTAGGGGGATGCCAAGCCTCAAATGCACCCATTTTGTGCAAAGTCAAACTTTCATTGATAGCTGCGCGCGTCTTCAATCACTTTGCCATCATTGGCCAAAGTTCCAGGGGCTACCAAATGAACATCGCTTCGCAACTTGGTGATGTCCCGAATGGCCTCTGCAATTTGCGCTTTCAACTCGGCTTCTGCGCCGCTGGCCGCTGTGGTTTCCACATGCAGTGCCATGCTGTCATTGGCCATCTCGCCTTGAACAATGAGGCGTGCGCGCAATGCAGATGGAAAGCGCTTGACCACCTCGGCCACTTGCCCAGGATGCACAAACATGCCGCGAACTTTGGTGGTTTGATCTGCACGACCCATCCAGCCTTTGATGCGCTGATTGGTTCGACCTGTGGGGCAATGGCCGCTCAAAATAGCCGACAAGTCACCGGTGCCAAAGCGTATCAAGGGATAGTCTGGGTTCAAACTGGTGACCACCACCTCGCCGACCTCACCTTCGGGCACTGGGTCACAGGTGCCTGGGCGCACGATTTCAACGATCACGCCCTCGTCAAGCACCAGGCCTTGGCGTGCGCTGGTTTCGTAGGCGATCAAGCCCACATCTGCTGTGGCGTAGCACTGATAAGCATTGACACCGCGTTCAGTCATCCAGTCACGCAAGCTTGGTGGAAAGGCTTCGCCAGAGACCAAAGCTTTTTTCACAGAAGGCAAGGCCACACCCATTTCGACCGCTTTTTCAAGAATGATTTTCAAGAAACTGGGGGTGCCAATGTAGCCAGCCGGCTGCAACTCAGCCATGGCTTGAACTTGTTGTTCGGTTTGACCAGTGCCGCCAGGAAACACCGTGCAGCCCAAGGCATGGGCACCTGTTTCCATCATGGAGCCTGCAGGTGTGAAGTGATAACTGAAACAGTTGTGAATGAGTTCACCCGGCTGAAAGCCAGCCGCCGCGATGGCACGCGCCATGCGCCAGTAATCAGTGCGCGAACCTTCAGGCTCATAAAGAGGACCCGGGCTAGAAAACACGCGAGGCATTTGTTGGCCGTAGCTCACTGCACTGAAGCCGCCAAACACGCTGCCACCCGCTGCACGCGAGGCTTTTTGTTTTTCAAGCAACTCGTATTTGCGAATCACTGGCAACTTGGCCAGTGCGGCACGCGAAGTGATATCGGCCGCATGGATGTCTTTTAAAATTTCCGCGAAAGCGGAAGCTTTTTTTTGCGCGTGTGCAATCTGCGCAGGCAAGGCAGCGAGCAAGGCCGCTTCGCGCTCAGCAGGGTCGCGCGTTTCCAATGCATCCATGTGCGTGTTCATACTAATCCTTTGCATGTGATTGGAAAAAATTAAGCCAACCAACGCTTGCGTCGTTTGTAGCTCTTCACATCTTTGAAGCTCTTGCGCTCGCCGCCGCCCATGCCAAGGTAAAACTCTTTCACGTCTTCGTTGGTCCGGAGGTCTTCCGCCGCGCCGTCCATCACGATGCGACCCGACTCCATGATGTAGCCGTAATCCGAATACTTGAGCGCCATGTTGGTGTTCTGCTCTGCGATCAGGAACGTGACTTTTTCCTTCTCATTCAAATCTTTGACAATGTTGAAAACCTCTTCTACGATTTGTGGGGCCAAGCCCATCGATGGTTCATCCAACAACATCACGCTCGGGTTGGTCATCAAGGCGCGGCCAATGGCACACATTTGCTGTTCGCCGCCTGAGGTGTAGGCGGCTTGGGAGGTGCGCCGTGTTTTAAGACCCGGAAAATAGGTGTAAACCTTTTCAAGGTTGGCTTCAATCTCACCTTTGTCCTTGCGTGTGTAACTGCCTGTCATGAGGTTTTCTTCAATGGTCAAATGGGCAAAGCAATGACGTCCTTCCATGACTTGAACCACGCCGCGATTGACCAAATCGGCAGGGGTGAGGTTTTCAATGCGTTCACCACGCAGCTCAATGCTGCCCTTGGTGACCTCGCCACGCTCGCCTTTGAGCAGATTGGATATGGCCCTGAGGGTGGTGGTTTTGCCAGCGCCATTACCACCCAAAATAGCTACGATACCTTGCTCAGGAACTTGCAGGGAGACACCTTTCAACACCAAGATGACGTGGTTGTAAATGACTTCGATGCCACTGACATTCAATACAATTTTTTTATCGCTCATGGACTTTGCCTTTATGACCAAATGAAAATCTCAAGCGCTGAGACTTTCATTTGGCAACTGCTTTCGCAGTTACCAAACTACCGCACAACCGTGTGGCGTTACCAGGGTTTAAGACTGGCAATCAGCCGGTGTACGGCGATTCAGTTTCTTTTCTGCAGCGTATTTGTCAGCAGCGGCTTTCACCATGGGCTTGATGATTTGCTCATCTGCCTGGTACCAATCGCTGGTGAACTCCCAATTGCTGCCGTTCCATGTGTGAATACGGGCCCAGTTAGCGCCCATGTGGTCGGCACAAGATGTTGAAATAGGACGTATTACACCTTTGAAGCCGAGGGCATCAAGTTTGGGCTGTGTCAGGTTCAAGTTCTCATAACCCCAACGTGCTTGCTCGCCGGTCATGACTTTGCCTTTGCCGTATTTCTCTTGGGCTTGACGAACACCTTCAACACCAAACATGGCGCTGAACAAACCGCGCATGTAAAGCACTTCGCCGACTTCATCCTTGGGGCCTGTGCCTTGGCCTTTGGTGTGCAACTTCTCCAGCACCTCTTTCACAACAGCAGAGCCCTTTTCGGCACCGTGTTGCATGGTGATGGCGTTGTAACCCTTAGCTCCCGCGCCAATGTCTTTGACATCTGGCTCTGCACCGG
>CANKOT010000205.1 GCA_947484245.1 Comamonadaceae bacterium | reverse complement strand
TTGCCAGGACCCCATGAATTCGTGGTCCACCACGGAATTCAAAAAACTCAGCATGCTGTCGTAGTAACCATTGAGATTGAGGAGACCAATCGGTTTGTTGTGATAGCCCAATTGGCGCCAGGTCCAGACCTCATAAAACTCTTCAAAGGTCCCTATGCCGCCGGGCAAAGCAATGAATGCATCGGCTTTTTCGGCCATCATCTGCTTGCGTTCGTGCATGGTTTCTACAATGTGCAACTCTGTACATTCTGTGCGGGCCCATTCCTTTTCAACCAAAGCCCGAGGAATGACGCCGATGACGCGTCCACCAGCCAGCATGGTGGCCTCAGCAACTGTGCCCATCAGACCGTTTCGACCCCCCCCATAAACCAGTTGGCCGCCGTGTTGACCAATCCAAGTGCCGACTTGCCGGGCTGATTGTGTGAAGGCTTCTTGATTGCCGGGTTTGGAGCCACAGTAAACGCAAAGAGAAAATGCGGGTTCAGACATGCATTATTTTCCAAATTGCCGCAAGCCAGATGCCTAAGCAAAGCGTGAGGCTAAGAAGAACAGCGGCACTCCCCATGTCTTTGGCACGTTTAGACAAGGCGTGCCACTCGGGGCCAATGCGATCGATGGCGCTTTCGATGCCAGTGTTGAGTAATTCCACCACCATGACCAGAATGACCGAGCCACAAAGTAAGGCAACCTCGACCCAAGTTTGACCCAGCCAAAATGAAATGGGCAGCAAGAGGGCAGAGAGAACGGCTTCTTGACGGAAAGCAGTTTCGCCCCAACCCGCTTTCAGACCTGCAAGGGAATAACCCCCAGCATGGAATATGCGTGAAAAGCCTTTTCTGGACTTTTGCGGATTGACGGTGTCTTGATTCATGAGTGGAGAAAATAAAGGGTGATATCAGGACTTCTTTTGGACATCGACCAATTGTGTTCCAGCCCATACATCATGCCAATATTGTCCACGGGATTGAAATTTACTTGAAAGTGCCCAAACGACCACCCACGCTAAAAGTAAAAAAGACACTGCTGTTGCCGGAAGTTGAAGCGGCCATGAGATGACGAGGGGTGGTAAAACCCAGACCCAACTTAAAACATATCGACGCAAAGCGCGCGCCTGAGTGAGGGGCCTGCCATGAGCGTCCAAAACTCGAATATGCCAAGTTTTCATGGCCAAGGTTTGACCTTTTGTCCAAAGCCAAGTGAAGTAAATGGCAAATACCAGAAACAAAAAAGCTTGAAGCCCGTGCCTGTTGTCCAAGGCATGTTTGGTTTGACTCAGGGTACCGAAGAGGTAGCCAGAAATGAAAAGCACACCAAACAAGAGCATGCCTTCATACAACCAACAGGCCATCCGTCGGGCTAATGAAGGGGTGCTTAGAAACTCGCTGTCTGTGCCGGATGAGGGCTTGACCAGGGGCTCAGAGGCCAAAGACTCTTCGCTCAAATCAGGTGCCTTCGGGAATTGTGACTGTGGTGGGAAGGAGTGTTTTCTTGTCGATGACGATGCCCGTGGTCGCGTTTTTGGGATCGACCGTTGGCGCAGCTTTGTTGGGCAAGCGGATGACTTTGTTTGTAGAGGGTGCTTGGGAAGCAGTGGCCGCGCCTTGAATGCCTGTTTTTTGCTGAGCGGCTAGTTTTTTCTTGTCGTCAGAGCTAAGCGCTTGGTAGGCCTCCCATTGGGTTTTCTTATCGTCGGCACCAATGCTTTTTGTCTCATTGAATGTGAGGCGAGCCTGGGCCCTTTGATTGGGGCTGAGGGCAGCCCAGTTGGCCATTCTGTCTTGCAAGGTTGCCTGCTCTTTGGCTGGCAATTTGTCGAAATTATTTGACACAGCAACCCACTTATTTTTCTGCGCCGCACTCAACTGTGCCCAATGGGGTGCCAATGGCGCTAGGGCAATCTTTTGCTGAGCGCTTAGATTTTGCCAAGTTGAATCAGTGATTTTGGCGGCATTTTTGGAAGTGGCTGGGGGCACGGGGTTGGGACTTTGTGACCAAGCAAAACCCATTGCCAAGCATGCTGCTGCAACCAAGTTTTGAACAAAAACGCGATGGAGTTTCAATCCGCAACCTTTTCTAGGATGGGATTGGACTTCAGAAATATCAGGAATCCTGGGTCTGTATAGGCATCGGGCGGCAAATCATCGGTGAGAAGCTCTGCATCCAATGATGCGATTTCGTTGGTTCGGTACTCGTTTTGCAAGATGTGAATGCTGGCCAAGCCAAAAAGCAAGACGACCAAGGGCAGGATGGAAGCAAGTCGACTCCAAAGATTAAAGCCTTCGTCGAAACCACCAAAGCCTTGACCGCCCGCCGTGACCAGTTGGGGTGCAACAACGCGAAGGGGCTCGCGTTTTCTTTGTGAAATGGCTTGCATTCGAGCTGCGCGAAGGCGCTCTGAAATGTCGTGGGGCAAATGGGTGGCATGCTCGTTCAGGCGGCGCGCGAGGGCCTGACCCAGTTGGTCAACGCGTGTCATATTGAGTTTGGCTTGCGTTTTCATGTGTTAAATCCTTTGGCGCGCAGGGCTTTGCTCAGCGCTTGAACAGCCCGAGAGCAGTGAGTTTTGACACTGCCTTCCGTGCAGCCCATGGCCACCGCCGTCTCGGAAAGGTTCATCTCCTCCCAATAACGCAGCAGGAAGGCTTCTCGTTGACGCGGGGGCAATTCTTGTATTTCTGCCTCAATTTGGTGAAACACCTGTTTTCTGTGCGTTTGGTCCTCGGTACTTTCGCCCAATCCAGGCTCGCTCTGGCCGCCTAAGTTCTCGAGAAAGTCGAAATCTTCACCCTCGGCTTGGGTACCAAAGTCGCTCATGTTGGAGAACAGCGCATTCCGAGTTTTTTGTCGTCGGAACCAATCAAGGGTGGTGTTGGACAAGATCCGCTGGAAAAGCATGGGCAATTCGGCCGCGGGCTTGTCGCCGTAGTGCGTTGCCAATTTGATCATGCTGTCTTGAACAATGTCCAGCGCAGATTCTTCATTTCGAACGTGATACAGCGTGCGTTTGAAGGCACGTTTCTCCGTGTTTTTGAGGAAATCTGAAAGTTCTTGTTCTGTGGCCAAGGTGGTGAACCAAATTACGCACCCATTTTGGGCGAGTCGAATTATGGCATTCTGGGCCCTATAATGCTGGGTTGCAATTGAAAAAACGCAAACGGATCACCATCCGGCCAAAGTGCTCACATGCGCAGGCTTATGTTGTTGGTCCTAAGTTCTGATGCGACTTCACAAGAGTCCCGCAAAGGAGCACCCAAGGTTTTTCGTTAGAGAAATTCACAAAGGTTGAATATGGAAATTTCCAAAGCCGAAATGGCAAATGCTGCAGCTGCAGCCTCATCGTCTCCAGCAGAGTTGCGCGGCGGCGAAATTCTTGTAAAAGCCCTCCAAGCTGAGAACGTCAAGTACATCTGGGGATACCCAGGCGGTGCTGTGTTGCACATCTACGACGCTTTCTTTAAACAAGACACCATTCAGCACGTTTTAGTTCGACACGAGCAGGCTGCCGTTCATGCCGCTGACGGCTATGCGCGCGCCACCGGCGATGTGGGCGTGGCTTTGGTGACGTCTGGCCCTGGGCTCACCAATGCTGTGACTGGCATTGCCACGGCCTACATGGACAGCATTCCGATGGTCATCATCAGTGGTCAAGTGCCAACTGCAGCCATTGGCTTAGATGCTTTCCAAGAATGCGACACCGTTGGCATCACACGTCCTATCGTCAAGCATAACTTTTTGGTCAAAGACGCCCGAGACATGGCTGAGATCATGAAAAAGGCATTCCATATTGCCCGCAGCGGCCGACCTGGCCCTGTCGTGGTCGACGTTCCCAAAGACGTTTCTTTCAACAAAGTGCCTTACCACGGGTACCCCGAAACGGTTGAAATGCGCTCCTACAACCCTGTGCGCAAAGGCCACAGTGGACAAATTCGCAAGGCCCTTCAATTGTTGATGGCAGCCAAGCGTCCCTACATTTACACGGGCGGCGGCGTGCTCTTAAGCAATGCCTCAGCAGAGTTGCGCCAGTTGGTCGACATGTTGGGTTACCCCGTGACCAACACCCTCATGGGCTTGGGCGCCTATCCCGCTACCGATCCAAAGTTCCTAGGCATGCTCG
>CANKOT010000204.1 GCA_947484245.1 Comamonadaceae bacterium | reverse complement strand
TTCATTGGTGACGTGCACTACGCACAAGGCGATGGTGAAGTGGCCGGTACCGCCATTGAAATGGGTGCAGTGGTCACTGTTTCCACCGAAATCCGCAAAGGCATGGCCTCGTTGGTTAAACAACCCATGTTTGAAGGTGGCTCACAAATCAAGAAATTGGAGCCAGACAGCTTCCACGCTGTGGTCGGTTATCCCTTGAAAAAAGCGGGTGAAGTACCACCCCAGTGGGCTTACCTTGACAGCGAAAAAATCAAACCGCTGACCAACCTGTCCAACGATTTGACCTTGGCTGCACGCAACTCCATGATCGCCATGATCGACTGGCTGATGGCCACCAAAGGCTTGAGCAAAGAGCAAGCACTGGTGATTGCCAGCGTAGCCTGCGATTTGCGCATCAGCAACGTGGTCGATGTGCCCAACTACGCCGTGACCACCATCTGCCCGATGGAAATCTTCGATAAGAAATAAAATTTCTAAGCTGTACAAAAAGAGCGAGATTCTCTCGCTCTTTTTTTTGGGAAATCAAACATGCAAAGACGTTCTTTCTTGACTCGCTTGAGCCTGGCCTCGGCTCTGACTTGGCTGCCTGTCACGCTCGCCATGGCACATACCCCCTACCGCTTTTGGAATGTTTTTCGCAAGCGCAACATGCAAATCATGACATCGCTGGAGGATGAAGCCGGTGATGACAAAGGAGAGGCATGGGTAGCGGTATTGCGCGACAAACTGCCCCTCAGCCGTGCCATGGTGAGCCGTGCCCACAAATTGACGCGGACAGCCAGTTTGCTCAAGACCGATCAGGTCAAGATTGCAGTGTTGTCCCATGCGCATGCCCAACAAATGCTGTCTGGGGCTGCGCCCTTTACAGAATTTGTGCCGATGCAGTTGGAGATTTTGGTTGATGACGGTCAGCACTTGCTTGTTTGTCGCACTGTTGTACCGCTCTACCATGGTTATTTGATAACCATGGCCTTGATGGAAGCCGCTGACAGCTTGAAATTGCTCAAGCCCGCCCCCGCCCGTTTTGGCATGGCACTGCATCCGGGTGCGCTGGCTTGTTACCGTGGCGAGAAACTCACCCCACCGCCTGCACCTGAAGAAAAATGAATATCGTTTGGGATATGCGTAAAGTCATCTGGGGATTGGGGCTGGTGTTGTCCTTCAACTGCTGGGCTCATGAGTCCATCACAACTGAAGCGCGGAAAAACTATTTGATGAAGTTGCAAGAGGCCAAGCAAGTTCTGTCTGCCAATCCAACGGCGCAAGTCAAAGCCAAGGCGCTTTACCAAATCGGGGCAAGCTTGGAAGAAGTTCGGGACTTGTTTAACCAAGACATCATCAGCCATGGTGCGGTCAAAGGGCTTGAATCCAATCTGCTGCTGACAGAACTTGCCCGCGCTGGCTTTAAGTTGGAGATGTCGCCCAAAATCGGTTTATACCTGTCGCAACTTCAGTATTACCGAGACGCGATCAAGCTCGATGGCAAAGCAGCATTTGCCGATCATGCCCGTTACTTATTACTGAAAAACCATTTCTATGACAGCTTCACAGACAACCCTTTGACGCCTTTGTCGCAATCCAAGGAAGAGTTGAGTGAACTGATCGCCATCGGCGAAAGACTGCAAAAGGTGAAAGACAGCAGTATCAATCCCGAGGAAGTGAAATTTGTGCTGGCCATCCATTACCTTCAAGCCATACAACAACAACTGATTGGCAAAGACGAGGGAATGAAAAAATTTAAAAAATTGTTGGCTGAATTGCGCCTCGATTACCCCCAAAGCCTTAAACCCATGACGCTCGAAGCTTTGAGCTCAGGACTATGAAATTTGGAGTTCTTCCAAATAGGATTCGTCTTTTTCCCAAGCTGATAGGCTCTGTTTTTTTATGCTTGATCATGTGGTCGGGCACTGTCTTTTCGCATCAAACCGGTAACAGCTATTTGACTCTGCGAGAAGCCGACGGCAGGATAATGGTGGAACTTGATTTCATTGTTCGAGATCTGGGTAACTTGCTGCAAGCACCAGGTCGGCCCAGTGATCCACCGCCTCCACCTGAAAAATTGGCAGCCTTGCAAGTCCCTATTACTCAAGCTATTCAACAATCTTTGTCTATTGCCGTTGATGAGCAGGCAATACCTCTTGAATTCATGTCGCAGTCTGTGGTTTTACACAATGACGGCTTGTATGTCAGGCAACGCTTCAGCGCCAACGCTTTGTCAGTTGATGCCAAGTTTGTGGTGGTGCGCTACCAATTCTTCACGCAAAACGACATGCTTGGTCGTGCTTTTTTCAAAATGACGTTACGCGACGAGGAAGTTTCCTCGGTATTCGATCAATCCAACGCCATTCAACGCTTTGTATTGGGTGAGCAAAAACGCTGGGCAACCATTGGCTTGTTCACCAAAGAAGGTGCAAAGCATATTTGGGAAGGCGCAGATCACCTGCTTTTTTTGTTGACCTTGATGCTGCCAGGCTTGATGCTGATACGGCCTGCCAACACAGTTATCACGACTGACAAAAGAGTTGCTGAGAAGTTTGCACTGAAAGTTATCACAGCGTTTACGCTGGCCCACTCCATCACATTGGCATGCTCTGTGTTTGATTTGATCAGCCTGCCAGATAGGCTCATTGAATCCACGATTGCGCTGTCAATCATGGTGTCAGCGGCATTGAATTTGCAAAACCGCTTTATGGTCAGCCATTGGAAACTGGCCTTTGTGTTCGGGCTGATTCATGGCATGGGTTTCGCCAACGGCTTGAAAGAACTGGGCTTGTCGAGCATGTATTTTCTCGAAACTTTGTTCGCTTTCAATGTGGGTGTCGAGTTAGGACAGTTGTCTGCGGTGGTCTTGGTCGCTTTGCCTGTGGTCTTTTGGGTAAAAAGCCATGAAGCTAAAGCGGCCCTGCAGCGCTGGGGTTCTGGCGCCGTCTTTTTGATGGCTCTGTTTTGGTTGGTGCAACGTTTGTTTGGTTAGATTCAAAAACCTACATAACGAACAAACTTCTCACTGTCTTCACGCACCGACTTGACGGTATTGGCCACAAAGCTTTCGTCGGGGTAGCCCATGGCAATGCAAATCATGATGTTTTGATCATCCGGAATAGCTGCATGCTCACGCACCACCTTGGATTGCATGATGCCTTGGCCATTGATGACGCAACCCAAACCGCGCTCCCAAGCTGCCAGCACAATCGCATGGGACAAAGCGCCTAAGTCAAATTGACTGATGGCTGCTGGCTCTAAGTATTTGTCGTAGGTCAACACCAAAGACACAGGCGCATCAAACTGTCTGAAACCGCGCATGACCCAATCGGTGCGACGCACTTTATCGTCACGCTCAATGCCCATGGCTTCAAATAATTAAATAGCAATATCAACCTGACGTCTGCGGTGAATGCCCTCGTACTCTTCTTTCATGGGGAAGTCACGTTTTGGTGGAACGCCATTCATCATGTTGTCCGAGTTCCCTTGGCGGATGCGGTCTAAGGGCTCGCCCGTCACCACATGCACATACCAAGGCTGGGTATTCATGCTGGAAGGGGCCCACTTGGCCACCTCAATGATTTCAGCTATGACTTCTCGGGAAACAGGTTTTTGCTGGTAACCACGAATACTTTTGCGTTCTTTGATGAGTTCTGAAAATTCCATACAGTAGTCAATGCCAGATAAAAAGGTTAGAAGATCTTAAGTCAATCAAGCAGCAGATGAAGGCGCACCATTTTTTTATGGCTCTTTAACTGCTACCACAATGACCAATAAACTGATCACTGACACCACTAAAGATTGTGTCAACACCTTTTCAATGCCAATGTGTTGAGCTATCGCGCCTGCGATTGCTGGAGCAATGGCTCCACCAACCATTTCAGCTGCCCCAACCCCTACGCCAGTCGCCGTACCCACCAAATGCGCAGGTGTTGTGAGATGCGTCAGGGGTCCGATGGTGATGGCAATCACACCTGCATTCATGAATGAAATTAGAAAAATCGCAGCGAACAATTCCATGCCAGCAACTTGAACAGTGGGTAACCAAGCAACGCAAACCACCGACACCAAGGCACCCACCACCATCAATGGTTTACGCCCCAATCTGTCTGACAACGCTGGCAATATGACTGTGCCGGTCAAACTACCTAGGCCCA
>CANKOT010000203.1 GCA_947484245.1 Comamonadaceae bacterium | reverse complement strand
TTCGGTGGACTGGCGCACGATCAATAAGAACAAAGACGAAGTGCCTAGCGATGCAGAGATTGTGTTGCTGGACGATTCGGAATCGAAGTATGTATCGCGGGGTGGCTTGAAGTTAGAGGGTGCATTGCTTAGCAGTGGCCTTTCAGTTTCTGGCCTGCGCTGCATGGATGTAGGGCAAAGCACTGGTGGCTTCACCGAGTGCTTGCTTTTGAATGGTGCCGCCGAAGTGGTGGGCGTTGATGTAGGCCACGGCCAAGTGCATCCGCGTGTGCGTGATGACGAGCGTGTGATTTGCATTGAAGGTCTGAATGCACGCGAGTTGATGCCCGACGACGAACGCATTCCCGATGCAGAAGTTGGTTTTGATGTGCTGGTGGGCGATGTGTCGTTTATCTCCCTCACCATGGTGCTGCCAGGTGTGGTGCCGTTTTTAAAGCCAGGCGGTCAGCTGCTGATGTTGGTGAAGCCGCAGTTTGAATTGCAGCCCGAGAACATTGGCAAAAATGGTTTGGTGAAAGATCCGGCCATGTACCCCGTCATTGAAAAACGCATTCGCACGTCGTTGAGCGAATTGGGTTTGAATGTGACTGGTTGGTACGACAGCGCCATCGATGGCGGTGATGGCAATCGAGAGTTTTTTGTGCAGGCGGTAAAGCTTGCCTAAGCAGAATAAGTTAATGCATTCAAAATGCGAATTTGAAAATTGGGTCGGCTGAATAAGCAGGCTCAATGTGTGTGATGACTCAATTACCAGTTAGCTTTGAATTTTTTCCTCCCAAAACACCAGATGGTGCAGAGAAGCTGCGCGCTGTGCGTCAGCAGTTGTACACGCTAGCGCCAGAGTTTTGCTCAGTCACTTATGGTGCTGGTGGCTCTACGCAAGAAGGCACCTTTGGCACGGTGAGTGAGATATTAAAAGAAGGCATTTCTGCTGCTTCTCACTTTTCCTGCATTGGTGCTTCTAAAGAATCTGTGCGCAATGAACTTAACATCTTGAAGACCATGGGCGTAAAGCGCTTGGTGGCTTTGCGAGGCGATTTGCCCAGTGGCTACGGCATGGGTGGAGAGTTTCATTACGCATCCGATTTGGTAGCCTTCATCCGCAAAGAAACGGGTGACGACTTTCACATTGAAGTAGCGGCTTATCCTGAAGTGCATCCGCAAGCTAAGTCGCCCGAGTCTGATTTACAGGCCTATGTGGCCAAGGTGAAGGCGGGTGCCAACTCTGCAATCACGCAGTATTTCTACAACACCGATGCGTACTTCCGCTTTGTGGACGATGCTTACAAACTGGGCGTCGACGTGCCCGTGGTGCCCGGCATCATGCCCATTACCAGCTCCACGCAACTGATGAGATTTTCAGACGCATGCGGCGCAGAAATTCCCCGTTGGATTCGTTTGCGCTTGCAGGCCTACGGCGATGACACCGCTTCTATCAAAGCGTTTGGGTTAGACGTAGTGGCCGATTTGTGCGACCAACTGCGCAATGGCGGAGTGCCTGCTTTGCACTTTTATACGATGAATCAGAGTACGTCAACTTTGGAGTTGTTGAAGCGCTTGGCGTAACTCTGGAATTAGAACAACGCCATTGCAATTAACGGTCATTCACTGCAAAGCCGCCAAAGCAACTTCTGGTGCTTTGTCCAATACTTTCAATAGTGCTTTGGCAGCACCCGTAGGGCATCGTTTGCCTTGTTCCCAATTGCGGATGGTGTCTAAAGAGACATCGATCCGCATTGCAAACTCTGCCTGACTAAAACCTAGCCGTCGTCGAACACGGCGAGCAAATTTGGCGGCGTCAATCAAAGCCTCGGCATCGTCTATGGCTTTGTGCTTTGCAATGTCTTTCTCAGTCGTAGCGTCTAGCAATCGCTTGTTCACCAAGCCTAACGACTCGGGTAAGGGTTTGTGAACATCAATTGAGACTCGTATTGTTTTCATATTTTTTCACCTCACGTGAATTAGCTTTTCGAGCTGAAATTATTCGAATGACATCATTTCGCATGGTGTAAACAACAGTAAGCACCCTGCCGTCAACCCTAGCAAGCGCTAAATATCGATCTTCTCCATAGATAAATCGACTGTCTAGTTTGACCTTACGCCGAGGATCTCCAAAGACCTGCGCAGCCAAGTGAAAATAGAATCCTCTAACGCGAAAGCAATCAAGGCTCTTGCTTTCGTCCCATTCGAATTTCATTGAGGAGTGTAGTTCATTGAACTACCTGCTGCAAGAGGGAATGGTCTATTTAGAGGGTTTAGCGAGTTCAAGTTCATGTCCGATTGAACATGAGTTAACTCAAACTGCTACATACGTTAGCTTGCTTCCGTAATTTACGGCATTTATTTACCGCTCATCAAAACTCATCACCACTTCTTTGCTCGTGGGTTTGGCTTGGCAGCTGAGCACAAAGCCTTGTTCAGATTCCCATTTTTCTAGGGTGAAGTTCTTTTCCATGACTACGCTGCCCTGCATCACTTTGGCTCGGCATGTACAGCACACGCCGCCTTTGCAGGAATAAGGCAGGTCTAGACCGGCTGCCAATGCCACATCCAAAATTTTGTCTGTGGTCGACATTTGCATTTGATGTTTCTTTCCATCGAGCACCACTGTGAGTGCTACTTCGCCTTTAGATTCAGGTGCGTGTCCCAGTACGACTTGCTTGCGAGCATGTGCAGGCAAAGCTTCTAGGGTGGGCGATGTGAATCGCTCTGTGCGAATGTTGCGAGCAGGCACACCCACTTCAAGCAATGCTTTTTCTGTAGCTTCAATCATGGCCTCTGGGCCGCAGATGAACACCTCGTCCATGCTGGCCGCAGGCAATAGGCTGCTCACAATTTCTTTGACCTTGGCTTCGTCAATGCGGCCTTCTAGCAAGGGTACTTCTTGAGCCTGGCGAGACAACACATGGATGAGTGTGAGCCTGTTAGGGTAGCGGTCTTTGAGGTCTTGAAGCGCTTCATTGAACATGACGCTGTCCATGCGGCGGTTGCCATAGACCAAGGTAAATTTGGATTCTGTTTGCTCTTCTAAAGTGCTGGACAAAATGGACAAGATGGGCGTGATGCCTGAGCCTGCTGCAAAGCCTACGCGGTGAATATCGCGAGGGCGGTGCACGATGAATCGGCCATCGGCAGGCATGACGCGCAGCACGTCGCCTACTTTAAGTTGTGTGGCCGCCCAGTTAGAAAACACACCGCCTTGAACAGGGCGAATGCCGACTTCTAAAGTACCGTTTTGTACGTATGAATTTTGTGAAGAGCTGATGGAGTAGCTGCGGCGCACATCGTTGCCATCGATGGTGGCGCGCAAGGTTAAAAACTGGCCGGCTTTGAAATTGAAACCGCTGCGCAAATTTTCTGGCACTTGAAAAGTGATGGCCACCGCACCTGCTGCTTCGGGTGTGATGTTTGACACGGGCAGATCGTGAAATTTAAAGGCGGTCATGGTGCAAGAATTTTCAGTTTGATGCGGTGCTTTGCGTGGGGCTGCAGCGATGCATCAATATGGTTTGAAGTAGTCAAAGGGCTCCATGCAATCGAGGCAGCGGTAAAGCGCTTTGCAGGCGGTAGAGCCAAAGTGAGAGGTTTCGGTGGTGTTGTCCGAATTGCATTGCGGGCAAAGTACCGCCAGTTGCTCGTGACGACCAGGATTGATAGCGCTGCGTGCGGCAAATTGAATAATGTTGGAAGCACCAGATCCGTTTGATTTGCCGCTCTGGGTTTGACAATCGTGATCGGCGCCGCTGTGCGGTGGTGCAATGCCGTAGGCACGCAATTTTTCTTTGGCTTCTGGCGTGATCCAGTCGGTGGTCCACGCGGGTGCCAGTTGTGTTTTGACTTTGCCCTTCAAGCCATGCGCTTGCAGCAAATTGTACACATCGTCTTCAATTTGACCCATAGCAGGGCAGCCGCTGTAGGTGGGCGTGATGACCACTTCCAACAGTTCAGTGCCATCTAGCGCTACCGCGGTTCGCACGTCACGCAAGATACCTAACTCACGCAGTGTGACCACTGGAATTTCTGGATCGGTCAAAGACTCTAGCAACTGCCACACGTGCTCAAGGGCGCTGTGTTGTGGTGCGCCTGAAGCGGAGGCTGTAGTTGCCAGTGTCATGTTGATCTTGAATTACCAAGTGGCGTTGGGATGCGCACG
>CANKOT010000202.1 GCA_947484245.1 Comamonadaceae bacterium | reverse complement strand
CCCGCGTGGACCACCGACTGGATCACACCTGAAGCCAAAGAAAAATTGCGTGCCTACGGCATTGCACCACCGCACAGCGGCGCTGATCACGATTGTCAAACCCAGAACGGCAAATCAAACGGATCTGGTGCATCCAGCATTATTCAATTTGCCGCGCGCAGCGCAAGCAACCCTGGTCGTCACGAACGGTTGGCGGTGCCTTGCCCGCAATGCAATTCGCACAACACCACCGAAACATCTCACTTTGGCTCCACCGCCTGCAAAGCGCTTTACCGCTGCCTCGATTGCATGGAACCCTTTGACTATTTCAAACCGTATTGATGCACCATGATCGCTTTCAAATTTCACGACCTGCCAGTATCAAATATCACGCCAGAAGCGGCAGGTGCGGTAGCCATCACTTTTCAAGTGCCAGAAAATTTGCGCAGCGGTTTCAATTTCAAAGCAGGCCAGTTTTTAACATTGCACGCCACCATTGATGGCAAGGATGTACGCCGAAGCTACTCCATTAGTTCTTCACAAAATGCATATGCACAAAACGGCACTTTAGAAGTCGGCATTCGCCCTGTTCAAGGCGGTGTGTTTTCCAATTGGGCTGCAAGCAAACTCAAGGTAGGCGATGTGCTACGTGTCATGCCAGCCGATGGCCGCTTCATTGTGCAACGTCAACGCGCCATTCACCGTGTAGGCTTTGCAGCAGGCTCTGGCATCACGCCCATCTTGTCCATTCTGTCCAGCACTTTAGAAGAGCAAACAGAATCCAAATTTACCTTGGTCTATGGCAATCGCCGCATGGACAGCGTCATGTTCAACGAAGCGCTGCAAGACCTCAAAGACCGTTACCCCAATCGCCTCACTCTCATTCACGTGCTGTCAAGACAGGCGCAAGAAGTGCCCTTGCTAGAGGGGCGGATTGACGGCGCCAAGGTCAAAGAAATTGTGGCCAGCCTGTTGCCCGCGGCCAGCATGGACGAAGTCTTCATTTGCGGCCCCGAAGCCATGATTGAAGCCACCGAAAAAGCATTGCTTGAAGTGGGAGTGCCTGCGCGCAACATCCGCACTGAACGATTCACATCGCCCACCTTAGAAGCCATGCCCGCAGACGCGCGCAAACAAGTGGTCTTGGGTCATGCGCCGGAATCCAAAGGCGAAGTGGCACTTACTATTGTGCTCGATGGAAAGAAGCATCAAATGCAAATGTCGGCCACCGACAAAATCTTAGATGTTGCCTTGGCAGCCGGCCTGGACCTGCCCTACTCTTGCAAAGGCGGCGTGTGCTGTACGTGCCGCGCCAAAGTGATGCAAGGCAGCGTAGTCATGGAAAAGAACTTCACCTTAGAAAAATGGGAAGCCGAACAAGGCTTTGTACTCAGCTGCCAAGCCAAACCCACCAGCAAAGAAGTGGTGATGAGTTTTGATGAGCGGTAAATCAAGTGCTTGCAACATATTTGTGATGTCAATTGGTTCACCGATCACAGATATCTAGTCTCAATAGTTGCGTAAATTCCGGAATTAAGACACGTAAATTCGGGAATCAAAGCCCGTAAATTCCGGAATCAAAACCCGCAATTATCGTAAAGTAAATCGGGCATCCAATGACTTTTTCTAATGCAAGCAATTGCAAGTACTTAATTTTGCTTTTCATATTCAATTGAAGCTTAGTTAAGAGTAGCGAGGACAAATGGTGATGAAAATTGATTTGACCAGCAAGGCAGTAGATTGGCATAATATGCCAATACCTTTACCAAAGGACGCTCCTATGCCAACTAAAAATGTCGTGCTCACAGACCACCAAGCCTTACTGGTCGAGAAGTTGGTCACTAGCGGTCGATACCAAAACGCCAGTGAAGTATTGAGAGAAGGCCTTAGGATGGTCGAGCAGCGCGAGAAAGAAGATGCCTATCGCCTTCAGGCGCTTAGGGAAGCAATGGAATTAGGTTTGGCAGACTTTGAAGCTGGTCGGTACAAACAGTTTGATTCGAAGGAATCGTTACGTGCGCATCTGAAGTCTATTGTTGCAAAAGCTGCCGCCGCAGCATGACTATCAATTGGAGTATCCAGCAAACTGATCAGGTTGAATTAGATTTAATCAGTATTTATATTTGGACGGCTGATAAATTTAGTTCGAATCAAGCAGAAGAATACATAGACACCGTCACATCTGCCATTGAGGCTTTAGTGATTGGCCCAGACCTGCTAGGCAGCAAAGCTCGGGACGATATTGGACCAGGTATTCGACTTTTGCATGTGCAACGAAAAGGCAAGAAAGGGCGTCATTTTGTAATGTTCAAAGCTATGGATGATCAAACCATTCTGGTTATTCGCTTGCTTCATGACAGCACTAATCTAACAAGAGATTCTCTCGAATTTATGAATGATTCAGAGTGATAAAGCTAATCCTACTTAGTTATGCCAAGCGCTTCAACAACTCCAAAGTAGTAGCACTCTGGTTCATCGTATAAAAGTGCAACGCGGGCACGCCGCCATTGCGCAACTGATCGCACAGATCGGCCACCACATCCAAACCAAAAGCTTTAATCGAAGCGGTGTCATCACCATAACCCTGCAAACGCAAACGAATCCAGCGAGGGATTTCTGCACCACAGGCGTCTGAAAACCGCAGCAACTGCGAGGAGCTGCTGATGGGCATGATGCCGGGCACCACAGGCACATCGACGCCCAGTTTGTACGCATCGTCCACAAAGCGGAAGTACGCATCTGTGTTGTAAAAGTACTGCGTAATGGCAGAGTTGGCACCGGCCTTTACCTTGGACACAAAGGCCTGCAAATCAGACTCAGGCGATTTGGCTTGAGGATGCACTTCTGGATAAGCCGCCACTTCAATGTGGAAATTTTCGCCTGTTTCTTTGCGAATAAAGCTTACTAAATCAGAAGCGTAATGAAACGCGCCGCCCAAGCCATAACCGCTGGGCAAGTCGCCGCGCAAAGCCACCAAGCGCTTCACGCCCATGGCCTTCAAGGTGGCCAATTCTTTGCGAACAGATTCTTCAGAAGCACCGACGCATGAAAAGTGAGATGCAGCTTCAACGCCTTCTTTCAAAATCTCACTCACAGTGCCAAATGTGCCTTCTTGCGTAGAACCGCCGGCACCATAAGTAACCGAGCAAAACTCTGGTGCTTGGGTATACAGTTGCTGACGCACAGCACGCAATTTCTCCGCACCTTCAGGTGTTTTGGGAGGAAAAAATTCAAAGCTAATTGGTAATTTATTCATCGCACACTTTGAGCCTGCTTATTCAGCCAACTCAATTTTTAAATTCGCATTTTGAATGCGTTAACTTATTTTGCTTCCGCAGGCTTAACTGCCTGCACAAAAAACTCACGATTCCCATCACCACCATCAATGGCACTGTCGTACCAACCCGTTACATGCAAACCCAATTCGGTCAAGGATGTGCGAATGCGTTTTTCTATCACGGGGTACATGGCAGGGTCTTTCACCAAACCGTTCTTGCCAATGTTTTCGGGCTGCAATTCAAACTGCGGCTTCACCAACATCAACAGTGTTCCGCCTGGTTTCAAAAACGGCACAACACCCGGCAGCACCATGGTGAGAGAGATAAACGACACATCCCCCACCATCACATCAAACCCAGCTTCTGCATCGGGAATGCGTTCATCGTCGGGCATCAACTCACGCGCATTCACACCTTCTATGCAAATCACACGCTCGTCTTCGCGCACACGCGGATGCACTTGGCCGTGGCCCACATCAATGCCAACCACTTCTGCGGCACCATTCAGCAAAAGGCACTCCGTAAAACCGCCAGTGCTTTGCCCCACGTCCAAACAACGCAGGCCTTCCACCGAAAGGCCACTGCTTAAAAGCGCACCTTCCAGCTTCAAGCCACCACGCGATACATACTTTGACTCAGAGTCGTCCAACAACACAATTTCTGCGTCACTAGGCACTTCGTCTTTATTCTTGTTAATCGTGCGCCAATCGACCGAAGACTTCACAGCCTCTAACACGGCCGTTGGCAAAGCGCCCGGTGGCGTGCGCCACTGAACACCCGCCGCAATGAGCCGTTGGGCCTGTGAACGAGACGCGGCCAAGCCGCGCTCTACTAACAATTGGTCTATGCGCAAAATATTCGATCAATAACGGTATGTGTCAAGCTTGTAAGGGCCGTTTTTGTTCACACCAATGTAGTCAGCTTGCATGTCAGACAACTCGGT
>CANKOT010000201.1 GCA_947484245.1 Comamonadaceae bacterium | reverse complement strand
TCTGCCTGAATGGACCTCAATCCTTTGGGCAAAAGTGATGCAGGTACCGTGTTTAAAAAAAGCTTTTGGCCACTGAACAAAGTATTGAAGCGGTCGACCAAATTTGATAATTCGCGCACATTACCGGGCCAAGGATAGTCTTTCAAAGCCTCCAGAAAATCAGGTGCAAAACTGATGGGCGTCTGGCCTTTTGTTGCAAAATATTTGGCAAAGTGGATAAGCAAGGCTGGGACATCTTGCGTTCTTTGGCGCAATGCAGGTGTATTCAGAGGCAATACATTCAAACGGTAGTACAAATCTTCGCGAAATCGACCTGATTCAATTTCAATTTCCAAATCTCTGTGCGTAGCCGCCACAACCCGCACATCTATCGCAACTGACTTGACGCCTCCGACGGGGTCTACCGAGCGTTCTTGCAAAACCCTTAGCAATTTCACTTGCATATCAAGCGATAAGTCACCAATTTCATCCAAGAAAATAGTGCCGCCGTGCGCCAATTCAAATCTGCCGATTCGATCTGCCATGGCCCCCGTAAAGGCCCCTTTTCGATGTCCAAACAATTCGCTTTCTAGTAAGTCTTTGGGAATGGCAGCGCAGTTAATGGGTACGAAATTGCCACCACACCGATCGGAATGGTCATGTAACGCTCGGGCGACCAATTCTTTGCCGGTACCACTTTCTCCCGTGATCAATACAGTGGCATTTGAATTGGCAACTCTGGCAATTAAATTGCGAATGGCTTCTGCAGCTGAACTTGCGCCGATGAAAGAGTGGGCCATAGACTTTGAGGACATATTCAGGTGTTAAAGCATCATGGAATCAAGGGGACAAGACACTGATGTATTGCAAATTACCCACATTAAAGCTCAAATGTCGGAAAACCGTCAACTAACGTCAATAAAGTTAGGTGGATTCTGTGACTCGATGCACTCAAGGTTCTCAAGTTGAAGTCGAATCAAAGCTTGTAGGACCTCACGTCCCTTTCAACTAAGGATTTGTTCATGAAACGCTTCAACACCTTCTGCTTTTCTATGTCTCTAGCAATTGGCCTTTCCAGCCTCACAGCTTGCAAAACGGTCAACTTGTCCAATGCACTCTTTAATGACAGCAATTTAGTTGCTCCTTTGGTTGAAAAGCGGGAAACCATCACTGCAACGGGTTACGCAGTGGTCAGCGTTCAAAGCCACCGCAATCAGGCTCAGCAAAGGCTGATGGCTATTCGCGCTTCTAAACTGGATGCTTATCGAAGCCTGACAGAACAAGTTTATGGTCAGCAATTAGATGCTTCCGCAACCGTGGCCGATATGGTGCTGACCAGTGACACTTTCAGAACCCGCGTAGAAGGTGTGATTTATGGTGCCAAGCTGGTCAGTATCACCCCTGTAGGCGAAGATACCTACGAAACGACGCTTTCACTTGATCGCGATGTGGTGCAAGACTTGCGCACCCTTTATATGGGTCAGGTTAGCGCCAAAGGTCGTTGAAAATGAAAAGCGCTGGTTTTTCCTTACGGACGTCTTCAGCCACTTGGGCAGGCTTAGCAGGCGTTGCGCTGGCTGTGACCAGTGGCCTAAGCTATGCCCAAGTCAAACCTAGCGAAGCCAAGCAACTCGCTGCTGAAACCAAATCGAGTGCACAGCCTGCAGCATTTAGCCCACAAGACAAGCTAGATGCAATTCGACAAGGTTTGGTCGAAGCATCTTTAGACTCTCCGACCAGAGTTCAAACAACGACGTGGATCGATGCCAATGGCAGTTTGCGCGAAAGTAGCAGCTTCAAGAATGGCATGAAGGTTCGAGGTGTCAAAGTATTGGCCTATGAACGCGATGAGGCAGGACAGCCCAAAGCGCAATTGCAAATTTCGCCGACCCCCCCCTCTGCAGCAGATCTAGCGACTCAAAGTCTCAGTGGGGCTTGGCAAAAGCTGAGTGCGCTGTTTTCCATGGGTGCTGCAGAATTGAAAAAACAGTGGTCTCCCAATGCACCTGTCATAACAGCTGCATCAGATGTCATGGCCAGCGCTGGCACGCAGTGTGATGCCACAAAAATCAACAGTCAGCTTCGTCACTTGATCAGCTTTGAGACGAACATGGACCGTGATGCCCACCCTGCATTTGTCCAAGCTTTCTCGCCTATTCTCCAAAGGAGTTGGCTATCGGCTTCTAACGCCACAAAGACCAATTGGAAAATGATTCCAGGCATGCACGAACCGACCATGTCTGGTCGAATGACGGCCTATGAAAGTGCCCTGCTGTCTACACCTGGCGGCAATGTGCCCTGGGTCGCTAGACTTTATGCGCGCACAGTTTTATTGCCTGCCCCAGGAATGGCGGGCCTTGCAGGGGTGATGGGGCCCAGCATGACTGCCACCTTAACGCTAGAGGTCAGCCCCAAGGAAGATCCTGGGCTCAGTTATCAAGAAAGTACGACGGTTCAACTGGACATGAACAGCCAAGCATGGCGCCCAGCCCGTATGAGCTTGGCCAGTGAACAAGCACTTCGACAACAAGTTGACGAGTGGGGTCAAAAACTGGCGCAGTGGTTATCTTGCGAAGATATTAAGCCAACTGTCACGGCCGTCAATCAGCAAGCTATTTCCATCAACGCTGGCGCCATGGCAGGCATCAAAAAGGGTGATGAGTGGCTGATTGCTGACCCAAGAAATTTTCCGGCACAACTGTTAGGCAAAGAAGGGGCACCTCAGACCTTGTTAGCCAGAGTTCAAGCCGTGTCCCCCTATGACTCTAAATTGATTTTGGCGGCAGGTCCTTCCAATGCGGTGCAAGTGAACTGGCGTGCATGGCCAGCTGACACCGTGGTTAAAAACCCTTCCGTTGCGCCAGAGCCACAAGCTGTGCAAAACAAAGCTGTATTGCCGCGATAATTTTTAACAGAGGTTTTCATGCAACGCTATTTCAACTCAAGAAACTGCTTTACCAGCCCTTTCGCCAGCGCGCCTTTTATGCGTGGTTGGGGAACTTTCATGCTGATCCTCGTTTTTTGGTTAAGCACAGGGTCCCCCTTGCACGCCCAAACCGGCGTAGGGGCAGCCTCGAGTGAGCCTTCGGCAATCCAAAAAACTTTCACTTTGAAGAGTTCCCAAACTTTGGACAAAGTGGTTCAAGAAGTCTATAAAGACAGCCCCTTAAGTTATCCAATTTTGCGCAATGCCTTACTGAAAGCCAATCCTTTAATTTTGAGTGGCAACCCTGCACAAAGAATCAAAGCAGGTTTAACACTCACCATTCCTGACCACGCGCAACTGGTCTCGCAAACTTTGAGTGCATTCATGCCCGACGCCGAAGGTGCCGACAAGCAACATAAGCTTTACAGCGCGGATGCAAGTGCTCGCAGAAACTGGGTTAGGTTTCCTTGATCAATGGTGCAGAGGCGATTGTTTCGCCAGGTCGAGTCAATCCAATTTATTTGGAAGGCAAACTGCTGCCGCTACAAGCTCCAACGGCAGCCGAACTGAATTTAAAAGATGGCCAAGTCATTCAGGGCTTGGTCAAACTTCATGATGACCAACCTGCTCTTTTTCTAAAAGGCAGACTGATCGATGGGCCCTTACAAAATTTGGCACCCATTGGTGAGTCTGTCTGGCTGAAAGTAGAAAGCAAAGCGCAGGGGCCTTGGTCCCTTGTGCCTGTTCCTGCGCCCAATGCAATGCAACCCACGCTTGGCATTTTGGGAAGTCTACCCCTCAGCCCGTCTTTGCCTGCTGGCGTTGCACCTTGGATTTCTAAAATCGCTACGCTTCTCTATCGCCCCCCAGGTACTGCAGAACTTTCTCAACTCTATCGGCTAGGCACCTTGGACGCATTGCTGCAAAGTGTGCCAAGGCCTGATTTAAAGGCGCAATGGCGCAATCTTCAATTGAGCATGGCCCAATTGACACCCGCTGCGATTCAACAAGCCATGGCCAATGCCATGGGAGCAGAAGTCTGGTTGGCAAAAGGAATGCCGCCACCGATTGATGATCCCAAACAATTGATCCGAAAGCTCATTGAAGCCTTGGATCAAATTGAATCTGACGAAGTTTCAGATGGCGAATCCATTAGCAAACTTCATGCAGCCGTCGATGACCTTGAAGCAAGCCAAGTTCAAGCCGTTCAGGCTCAGGCCCAAAGAGAAGTCTTGTTCAGCATGACGCTGCCATTCAGGGACGCCAATCCGGTCGAATTGACCGTACGAAGAGGTCCTCGCCAAGAAGGTGAGCCTCCCGTT
>CANKOT010000200.1 GCA_947484245.1 Comamonadaceae bacterium | reverse complement strand
ATGCCGGTGATGGCTGTGCATGAGGTCAGCACCTTCTACAACATGTTCAATTTGAAGCCAGTGGGGCGCTTCAAAATCAATGTGTGTACCAATTTGCCGTGTCAGTTGCGCGGTGGCCAAAAAGCGATTCATCACTTGTGTGAAAAACTTCAAGTTGAAGTGGGTGGCACCACGACCGATGGTTTGTTCACACTTCAGCCAGGGGAATGCATGGGCGCTTGTGCTGATGCCCCCGTTTTACTGGTCAATGACCGATCCATGTGCAGTTTTATGAGCGATGACAAGCTTGACCAAATGATTGATGGTTTGCGTGCCGTCGCAAAGGAGCAGTCATGAACTTAGATCAAGTTTTAGCCCAGTTCCAATCTTCGGGTGCGAAATCCTGTTTTCACGGCAGACATTTAGAACCCCAAATTTATGCTGGCTTGGATGGCAAAAACTGGCGTTTGAAAGACTACGAAGCGCGTGGTGGTTACCAAGCTTTGCGAACCATTTTGGGTATGCATGGCGCTGAAGCTATGACTCAAGACCAGGTCATTGGCACCATGAAGGAATCTGGTTTGCGTGGGCGTGGCGGTGCAGGTTTTCCTACGGGCTTGAAGTGGAGCTTCATGCCGCGTCAATTTCCTGGGCAGAAATACCTTGTCTGTAATTCCGACGAAGGTGAGCCCGGCACTTGCAAAGACAGAGACATCTTAGAGTTCAATCCGCATATCGTTATTGAGGGCATGGCCATTGCAGCTTATGCCATGGGTATCTCGGTGGGCTACAACTACATCCACGGTGAAATTTTCCAAACCTACGACCGGTTTGAAGAAGCCTTGGAAGAGGCGCGTGCTGCCGGCTACTTGGGCGACAAGATCATGGGCAGCACATTCAATTTTCAGTTGCATGCAGCCCATGGTTTCGGGGCTTACATTTGCGGTGAAGAGACCGCCTTGCTAGAGTCCTTGGAAGGCAAAAAAGGCCAACCGCGCTTTAAGCCACCTTTTCCTGCCAGCTTTGGTGTTTATGGCAAACCCACCACCATCAACAACACCGAAACGTTTGCTGCTGTTCCTTGGATCATCCGCAATGGCGGTCCAGCCTACTTGGCCTGCGGCAAACCCAACAACGGCGGCACCAAGATTTTTTCTGTCAGCGGCGACGTAGAACTCCCCGGTAACTATGAAGTCCCCATGGGCACTTCTTTTGCAAAGTTGCTTGAACTCGCCGGTGGTGTCCGTGGCGGTCGACAACTCAAAGCTGTGATTCCAGGCGGTTCCTCTGCACCTGTGTTGCCAGCTTCCATCATGATGGACATCACCATGGACTATGACGCGATTGCCAAGGCTGGCTCTATGCTCGGCTCAGGTGCTGTCATTGTGATGGACGACACCCGCTGCATGGTCAAGAGTTTGCAGCGCTTGTCGGCGTTTTACATGCACGAGTCTTGCGGGCAATGTACCCCTTGCCGTGAAGGCACAGGTTGGCTGTGGCGCATTGTTGATCGTCTAGAGAGCGGTCAAGGCAAAGCCGCTGACATGGACTTGCTCGATAGCGTTGCCGAAAACATCATGGGCAGAACGATTTGTGCGTTGGGAGATGCTGCAGCCATGCCTGTGCGCGGCATGCTCAAGCACTTCCGTCCAGAATTTGAACACCACATCACGCACAAGACCTGTATGGTCTCTGCGTACATCTAAGCGCGACACAGACCATGGTTGAACTTCAAATCGACGGCAAGACAGTGCAAGTCACCGAGGGCAGTGTGGTGATTCAAGCTGCCGAACAAGCAGGCACGTTCATTCCGCATTTTTGCTATCACAAGAAACTCAGCATTGCGGCCAACTGCCGCATGTGTTTGGTCGATATCGAAAAAGCCCCCAAGCCCATGCCAGCTTGTGCAACGCCTGTGACGCAAGGCATGGTCGTGCATACCAAGTCTGAGCGTGCCATCAAGGCGCAAAAGTCGGTCATGGAGTTTTTGCTGATCAACCACCCGCTTGATTGCCCCATATGCGATCAAGGTGGCGAGTGTCAGTTGCAAGACTTGGCGGTGGGTTATGGCGGCAGTGCTTCGCGCTATGACGAAGAAAAGCGTGTCGTGTTCCACAAAGATGTGGGACCGCTCATCAGCATGGAAGAGATGAGTCGCTGTATCCATTGCACACGTTGTGTTCGTTTTGGACAAGAAATTGCTGGCAGCATGGAGCTGGGCATGTCGCACCGCGGTGAGCACTCCGAGATTGAAACCTTTGTCGGTGAAACAGTCGACTCCGAACTCTCGGGCAATATGATTGACATTTGCCCTGTTGGTGCATTGACCAGCAAACCATTTCGCTACCAAGCGCGTACCTGGGAGTTAGGACGACGCAAATCCATCAGTCCGCACGACGCCACGGGTGCCAACTTGATCATGCAAGTCAAAACCCATCGGGTGTTGCGTGTGGTTCCGTTTGAAAATGAAGAAGTCAATGAGTGCTGGATTGCCGACCGCGACCGCTACAGCTATGAAGCGCTCAACGGCCCTGAACGCCTGACGCAACCCATGATCAAGCAGGGCGGCGAGTGGCAAACCGTGGATTGGCAAGTGGCGTTGGAATATGTTGCCAATGGTTTGAATGCCATCAAGGCTGACCATGGTGCTGCTGCTATTGGCTGCTTGGCCAGTCCCCACAGCACCTTGGAAGAGTTGTTTTTGGCCGGTAAATTGCTGCGTGGCTTGGGCAGTGACAACATCGATTCACGTTTGCGTTCAGCCGATTTCCACCATGACGGTCATGTCAGATGGTTGGGTACCAGCGTCGCATCTCTTTCTCAGTTGCAAAGAGCTTGGGTGATTGGCAGTGATATTCGCAAAGACCAGCCTTTGATGGCACTGCGTCTGCGTCATGCTGCTCGGCATGGTGCTCAAGTCCATTCTTTGACAGATACCACGCCCGATTGGGCTTTGCCCTTGTCGCAAATGCAGGTGTTGCCTGCCTCGGATTGGTTGCAAGCCATGGCCGATGTGGCTGCTGTAGTGGCTCAGCACACTGGCATGGCTTCTCCTGTCTCGGGCAATGCGCAATCACCCGTAGCGATCGCCATTGCCTCTTCCCTGTTGTCTGGCGAACGCAAAGCGATTTTGTTGGGCAATGCAGTAGCCCATCATGCACATTGTTCTGCTTTGCTGACGCTTGCCAATTGGCTTGCCAAGCACACAAATGCCACGGTGGGTTTCTTGGGTGAGGCCGCCAACACCGTGGGCGCACAAGTCGCCGGTGCTTTGCCGCTGCAGGGTGGTTTGCATACACAGGCCATGTTGCATTCACTTCAAGTCAAAGCTATGTTGTTGCTCCATACCGAACCTGCTGACGACTGTGCCCAAGCACCAGCAGCAGTGACATCCTTAGCAGCCAAAGACATGGTGATTACCTTGTCGCCGTTCAAAGCCAACATGGAATTCAGCGACGTGCTGTTGCCTGTGTCACCCTTCTCTGAGACAGCAGGCACTTTCATCAATACCGAGGGCAGGGCGCAAAGTTTTCATGGCGTGGTTCGTCCTTTGGGAGACACGCGTCCAGCTTGGAAGGTGTTGCGTGTTTTGGCCAATATGTTGGGCGTGAGCGGTTTTGATTACGACACTGTCGAGCAAATCCGCGCGGATGTTTTATTGCCCGACTGGTCTTCGCGTCTGAGCAATGCATGCGACCAAGCCATGACCCAGTTGCCCGTGATGGCCCATGCACCCGTAACAGCGCGTATTTACCAGTTGGATGGCTTGGTCCGCCGTTCACCCTCGCTGCAACAAACTGCAGATGCACAAGCGAAGGAAGCCACCCATGTCTGAATGGCTTTACCAGACAGGGTTTGGGCTGATGGGTGCTGCTTGGTGGCAGACCATGGCTTGGCCCGTGCTTTGGATATTGCTCAAGATTGTGGGCGTGGTGTTGCCTTTGTTGCTATGCGTTGCTTATTTAACGCTTTGGGAGCGAAAGGCCATTGGCTTCACCCAAATTCGCTTTGGCCCCAATCGCGTGGGACCCTTGGGGCTTTTGCAACCTATTGCAGACGCACTAAAGGTTTTTACCAAAGAAATCATTCAACCTACAAGAGCCAGCAAAGGTTTGTTTTTCATGGGGCCTGTGATGACCATGATGCCTGTGCTGGCTGCATGGGCGGTGATCCCTTTTGGCCCTGAAGTGGCTTTGGCCAACATCAATGCAGGCTTGCTGTTTTTAATGGCCATCACTTCTTTAGAGGT
>CANKOT010000199.1 GCA_947484245.1 Comamonadaceae bacterium | reverse complement strand
GACGAACTTGCCCAAGCCCTACAAGGCGTGGGCTATTTCGCGGAACGGCGGCTTATCACCGCCGTTTTTTTAAGCCTCAAATTAGAGCGCCCACTCCTGTTAGAGGGTGAACCTGGCGTTGGCAAAACTGAGCTGGCCAAAGCACTGGCCAAAATTTTGGGGCGCCCGCTCATCCGTTTGCAATGCTATGACGGCATGGAGCAACGCGAGGCTTTGTACGAATGGAACCATGCCGCGCAGTTGTTGCACATGCGCGCTGCCGCCAACAGCTCGCCACAGGACATCGAACGCGAGGTGTATCAACAGCGCTTCTTGGTCAAACGCCCCTTATTGCAAGCACTTCAAACCAAAGCGCCTGGGGCCTTGTTGTTAATTGACGAGGTCGACCGCGCCGACGAACCTTTCGAAGCCTTTCTGCTGGAATACTTGGGTGAATACCAAGTCAGCATTCCTGAGCTTGGCACCATCAAAGCTGAAATTGCGCCCGTGACCATTCTCACCAGCAACCGTACACGCGACTTGAATGACGCGGTGAAGCGTCGCTGCCTGTACCAATGGATGGACTACCCTGATCGAGAGCGCGAATTGGCGGTCGTCAGATCCCAAGTGCCGCAAGCCAGCGCCAAGCTCACAGAACAAGTGGCGGAGTTTGTGGGGCGCCTTCGGAGCCAACCCTTCTCCAGCGCTTTTCAACGCTCCCCTGGCATCGCCGAGAGTGTGGAGTGGGCCAAAGCCTTGGTGGCTTTAGACACCCTCACACTCGACCCCGAAGTGTTGCAAGACACGGTGGGCATCCTGTTCAAGCAACGAGAAGACATTGCCGCCATCACGCCACTGCTCAATGATTTGTTGGCACCCGCCCCCAACGCTTAAAACATCAGATTGAGACTTTTTCATCATGCTATTGGGAGATGCGCGCAGCGGCAAACTCAGTGACAACATCACTGGGTTTGCACGCGCGTTGCGAAGGGCCGGCTTGCAAATCGACGCATCACGCATCAGCTTGGCCATCGAGTCCACTGATCACATTGGCATTGAACGAAAAGGTGACTTGTCTGCAGCCCTACAGGCCTGCTTGGTCAGTCGACAAGAAGATTTGGTGGTCTTCGATCAAATGTTTGCCGCATTTTTTCGCGACCCTGAACTCACTCGCCAACTCTTGTCACAACTACTGCCCAAGGCGCCCACCGCCACACCAGGTGTGCCGCGCAAATCGCGCGTGCAAGAAGCTTTGGCGGCGCAAACAAAGCACAAGGATCCACACAAGGTCAAAGAAGACGAATTGAAGTTTGATGCTGCCATGAGTGCCAGCGATCGTGAGCGTTTGCAGCAGGCCGACTTTCAAAGTTTGAGCGCCAGCGAATTTAAGTTGGTTGAAAAACTGGCTCGGCAAGTCAAACTGCCCCTGCCCCAAATTCAGGGTCGAAGAACTCACTCCGGTGGACGCGGCACGCGCATTCATTGGGCCAAGACCATGCAAGCGGCAGCCCGACAAGACGGTGATATTTTGAGCCTGCCGCGCATGCAGCGAAAACCGCAATCTTTGCCTTTATTGATTTTGGTTGACATCTCAGGTTCGATGGAACGTTATGCGCGTTTGCTCTTGGCTTTCCTGCACCAAGCGACGCGAGACACGCCCCGTCAGGTCTGTGCATTTGGTACCGACCTCACCGACCTGAACCGTGCGTTCAAGCTGCGCGATACCGACGATATGCTGGCCACAGCCAATGCCCAAATTCATGATTTTGCAGGGGGCACGCAGCTGGGCAAATCATTGAGCCAATACAGAACCCGCCACGCCCGAGCCCTCACAGGCAGGCGCACGGTAGTGTTATTGATCAGCGATGGCTTGGACACTGGCACGCCAGAGACGCTAGACTCTGAGCTTGTTTGGTTAAAAAGGCACACTCGCTCTTTGCTTTGGCTCAACCCCCTGTTGCGTTTTGAGGGTTATGCTCCCATCGCTACAGGTGCGAGTGTTTTGAATCGACATGTTGATGGCATGCTGGCCATCCACAATTTATCGCGCTTAGAAGAACTGGCCAGCGCCTTGACCAGACTCTTAAAAATAAAATAGGAATATCACACATGGACATGCAAGGTCAACGCGTTTTAAACGTGACGCAAGCACAGGCTTGGGATGCACTCAACGATCCTGAAATCTTAAAATCTTGCATCCCTGGCTGCGACAAGTTTGAGCTCAGTGAAGCCCATGTTTACAACGTTGGCGTGGCCATCAAAATTGGTCCTGTTTCCGCCAAGTTCTCAGGCAAGGTCACCTTGTCTGACATTCAAGCGCCCCATTCATACGCCCTGAACTTTGAAGCCCAAGGCGGTGTTGCCGGTTTTGGCAAAGGAGAGTCCCAGGTGTCCTTGCACCCTCATGATGAGGGTTGCGAATTGAAATACACCGTGCACTCCACTGTGGGCGGCAAATTGGCCCAACTGGGCCAACGCTTGATCGATGGCGCTGCCAAGTCGCTGGCAGAAGATTTTTTCAAACGCTTTGATGAAGCCCTGCAAGCCAAATACCCAAGCACAGAAGCAGCACACGCCCCCGCGATCGACCCAGCGTCAACGCCCTCCGGGACTGTTCCTGCATGGATTTGGCTGGCCTTGCTGGCCGGTGCTGTTGCGGTATGGTCCTTGGTGCGTTGATTCAAATTAACCTGGGCACTGCCACCGCATCATGGAAAACTTAGACATCGTTGTCCTCAGAACACTCAAAGCTTGGCGTGACGCAGGGCAACGTGCGCTCTTAACCACCGTCATTCGCACCTGGGGATCTTCACCTCGTCCCGTAGGCTCTATCATGGCGCTGTGCGAAACCGGCGCGGTGGTGGGCTCCGTGTCTGGCGGCTGCATTGAAGACGACCTCATTGCCCAATACAGCAAGGCCAACGCCATTGTCGACAGGGCGCCCCTTCAATTGAAGTACGGCATCAGCGCAGACGAAGCGCATCGCTTTGGCCTGCCCTGCGGCGGCACTTTAGAGCTCTTGCTTGAGTTCAACCCCAGTGCAGACAGCCTGACTCAATTGATTGAGTCGCTAGAAAAAGGCCAACTGACCCAAAGGGCCACAAACCTCCAAACTGGTGCCGTCACATTGATGGTCAGCAACGCGCCCAGCGAGCTGCAAATTAATGAAACCCAACTCATCAATACCTTTGGTCCTGAATACCGCATGCTGCTCATTGGTGCGGGTCAAATGACCGAATACTTGGCCACCATGGCCCTCTTCAACGGCTTTGCTGTGACGGTGTGCGACCCTCGAGAGGAATACAGAGGGGCCTGGTCGGTGGCAGGCGTGACAGTGAAAAACGACATGCCAGACGACTTGGTCCAAGTTTTCAAGCCCGACAGACGCAGCTGCGTCATTGCCCTGACGCACGACCCTAAACTCGATGACCTGGCTTTGTTGGCCGCCCTTGAAACAGAGGCCTTCTACATTGGCGCGATTGGCTCCCGAAGAAACAACACCCTCAGACAGCAAAGGATGATCGATCACTTTGAGCAAACCGAGGCTTCCTTGGCCAAACTCCGCGGCCCCATCGGCATCTACATTGGCAGCAAAACCCCTGCCGAAATTGCAGTCAGCATCATGGCCGAGGTGCTGGCCGTCAAAAATGGCGTGCCTTTACCGCGAGACATGGACGTTGCGCACGCCAAAAACTCGCACGAAGGACCGCCCATTGACCCAACTTCGCCGGTTTGTTTTACGGGGCGATAAACCGACATTGGCCCCTTCAATCATGGATTGAATTGCATTCATCGAGCTTGTATTCATCAAAGGGAAAACCCCCGCCAAAAGGGGCTTGCAAATTTCCTACAATAGCCTCATGACTGGCCCCAGTCATCAGTGTCGCCTTCGCGGCCTGAATTCATCAACCTAGACTTCCGGAGTGAACCCCATGGATCGTCGTTCCCTTATTAAAAATGCCGGTATTGCTGGCGTCTTGGCCGCAGGCGCAGCCCCAGCGGTTATTCACGCTCAAGCTACATTACGCTGGCGCTGTGCTTCGAGCTTCCCCAAATCACTTGACACATTGTTCGGTGTTTGCGACGTATTTGCTAAAAAGGTTAGCGAAATGTCTGGCGGCAAGTTCACCATCACCACCCATGCTGCTGGCGAATTGATGCCTGCATTTGGCGTGCTCGACGGCGTGTCCAACGGCACCGTTGAGATGTGCAACACAGCGCCTTACTACTTCTTCGGTAAAGATCCTACATACGCTATGGATTGCGCCATTC
>CANKOT010000198.1 GCA_947484245.1 Comamonadaceae bacterium | reverse complement strand
CTTTGAAGCACATGTGTCTCCGGTTTTGCCTGCTCACTTGGATTCACATGACAAATCTCTTCAAGTCAATTAACACTGACGGCGGCGCGGGCGGTGGCGGTGGCGATCACAACCACCCCACGATCGCAGCCTCCGAAGTAAGTCATCGTTCACCTACAGCCATTGTGATTGGCACAGGATTTGGTGGCTTAGCAGCTGCCATTCGTTTGAGCGTCAAAGGTTATCGCGTTCAAATGTTGGAAAAGCTCGATGCACCTGGTGGCCGTGCCTATGTGCACAAGCAAGATGGTTTCACCTTCGACGCTGGGCCCACCATCATTACATTGCCGCACCTCATCGCCGAGCTCTTCACGCTGTGCGGCCGTGAAATGAAAGACCATGTTGATTTGCGTTTGATGTCGCCTTTCTACCGCATTCGGTTTGACGACGGCACACACTTTGATTACAGCAACAACGACGAGCAAATGCTCGAGCAAATTGCCAAATTCAGTCCTGAAGACATACAAGGTTTTAAGAACCTGATGGTAGCGTCTGAGAAGTGTTTCCAGCTTGGCTTTGTAGAGCTTGGCATGGTGCCCTTTGAAACCATTGGCGATGTGATCAAGGCCATGCCCAATTTGGCGCGCATGCAAGCTTGGCGCTCAATTTACAGCTTGGTCGCAAAGCACATCAAGCACCCCAAGCTGCGCATCGTCATGAGTTTTCACCCCTTGCTCATTGGCGGCAATCCTTATTCAGTCACTTGCGTTTACTCGCTCATCCATTCCTTGGAGCGCCGCTGGGGCGTGCACTCGGCCATGGGCGGCACCGGCGCCATTGTGCGTGAACTGGTGAAGCTGCTCGACGAGCGACAGGTGCCCATTCGTTACAACGCGCCCGTCACACGCATTCGTGTGGAGGGCGGCCGTGCACAAGGCGTCGAGTTGGCCAATGGCGAATACTTGCCCGCTGACATTGTGGTCAGCAATGGCGACGCCGCGTGGACCTACCGCAACCTCATTGAGCCGCAACACCGCAAGCATTGGACCGACAAGCGCATTGCCAAAGGCAAGTATTCATCGGGCTTGTTTGTTTGGTACTTTGGCACCAATCGAAAGTACGAAGATGTGCCGCACCACATGATGGTCTTAGGCCCACGCTACAAAGGCTTGCTGCAAGATATTTTCAAAAATCACAAACTGTCCAAAGATTTTAGTTTGTATTTGTACCGCCCAACCGCCACTGACCCTTCTCTGGCACCTGAGGGTTGCGACAGTTTTTATGCACTTTCTGTCGTACCAAATCTCAGCAGCGAGACCGACTGGCCAGCCATCACCGAGCAGTATCGCGATGCCATTGCCACAGTGTTACAAGAAAGCGTGTTGCCTGATCTGAAGCACCATGTGGTGTCTTCCAAGGTCACCACGCCGCAAGATTTTCAAGACCGCTTGTGGTCTTACAAAGGTGCTGGTTTTGGTCTTGAGCCCATCTTGGTTCAAAGTGCATGGTTCCGGCCGCACAACAGAAGCGAAGATGTTGAAGGCTTGTTCATTGTGGGTGCCAGTAGCCAGCCGGGGGCTGGTGTGCCCAGTGTTTTGATGTCTGCAAAAATGCTTGAAACGGTGGTTCCCGATGTCAAATCATTTGCCTGATCCAAGGGTAAGTTCGCCGCCGGTGTCTTTGCCCTACGATTTAGAGGCCTGCACCGAACTCATGCGCGGTGGCTCCAAATCTTTTTTTGCAGCCTCTCGCTTGCTGCCGGTTCGTTTGCGACCACCCGCCATTGCGCTCTATGCGTTTTGCCGTTTGGCCGACGACGCCATTGACGAAGGCGATGACCCCGTTTTGGCTATGGCCGATTTGAAGTCGCGCTTAGCGGCTATCTATGCAGGACGCCCTGGCGCCGAAGACGCAGACCGCGCGTTGACCATCGTGGTCCATCGCTATGGCATCCCCATTGGCTTGCTAGAGGCCTTGCTGGATGGTTTTTTATGGGACTCACAAGGCCGTCGCTACGAAAACTTGGCCGATGTCGAGGCCTATGGCGCCAGGGTAGCTGGCACCGTGGGTGCCATGATGTCCATCATCATGGGCGCTAGCACAGACACGGCCATTGCTCGCGCCAGCGAGCTGGGCGTGGCCATGCAACTGACCAACATTGCCAGAGACATTGGCACCGATGCTCGCATGGGTCGCTTGTACATTCCCCGCGCTTGGTTCCGTGAAATTGGCATGGACGCAGACGCTTGGTTGGCCGATCCTGTGTTCGATTCGCGCATTGCGGGTTTCACACAACGCTTGTTGTTGCGCGCAGACGCGCTGTACCGACGCGGCGAATTTGGTTTGGCTGAATTGCCATGGGACTGTCGCCCCGCCATTCAAGCCGCGCGTTTGGTCTACGCCGAAATTGGCAAACAACTAGAGCGCGAAGGCCTCAATTCTGTGAACCACCGCACGGTGGTTTCAACCGCACGCAAGCTGGCCCTGTTGGCACGTGCAGCCACTGCGGCGGTGAAGGCACCTGCCGTGCCGGATGTCACACTCAGCCCTGTGCCCGCCATCCATTACTTGGTGGACATTGTGAGCCGAGAGCGCAACCCCTTGGAACATGAGAAACCCTGGACGCTGCCTGTTCGAAGTTTTGATCAGCGTGTTGAATGGATGGTTGACTTGTTCGGCCGTTTAGAACAACGCGAGAGAACACCGCGTTAAAAAGCTTTAATCCAGTGGACTTGAAAATTGTTGAAGTTGTGGTGTTGCTGGTTGCCGGTGTTCTTTTTGTAACTTGGCAATTTCGTGATTTGCGACGAGCCAAAGAAGTGACTCGCCAAAAACGTGAAGCAGATCAGCATCAAGCCATGCAGCGTTGTGCCAATTCGGATAATTCGCCATCGGTGGCTGCCCGACAAAGCGACTCCAAATGACACCCACCCTCAAAGTCATTCACTTGGTGTGCGCGTGCTTGTTTTTAGGCAACGTGATCGTGAGTGGTGTTTGGGCCTTGTTGGCAGAGCGCACGCGCAATCACGCCATCGTTCAATTCAGCAACAAGATGGTTCTGATCACTGACGCCGTGTTCACCTTTTTGGGCGCGGTAGGTGTGGTTTGGACAGGCCATGGCATGGCGGAGAATTTTGGCGGCGCTGCCAGTCATCCATGGATTCAATGGTCCTATTGGCTGCTCACTTTTTCAGGCATGATTTGGTTGTTCGTTCTGGTGCCCATTCAATTCAAACAACGCGCGTTGCTACAACAATATTCCGAGATCACTGAAGACTATTGGCGCCTGTCCCGCATTTGGAAAATCGCCGGCGCCATCGCCACCGTGCTACCCTTGCCCATTGTGTATTTCATGGTCACCAAGTCAGTTTGACGTGCGTGATCATCCTCAAATGGATGTACAAATGGCAACTTCAAAAACCATGCTCAACGGCCGTGTTGTTTTAATAACCGGTGCAGCCTCTGGCATTGGCGCAGCCACCGCCCTTGAAGTATTGGCCTATGGCGGCGTTCCTGTTTTGGTGGACTGCGATGCAGAACCCCTGGCGCAAATGGCCCAACGCTGCGGCCCTCAAACGCTTCACTGGGTGGCCGACGTGACGCAATTGCAAGCCTTGCAAGAGGTGGTTGAAAAAACCTTGACCGAGCTGGGCCGCATTGACATCGTTTTTGCCAACGCAGGTGTTGCTGCTTTTGGCCCCATGGCCTACATCGATCCAGATGCATGGAAGCGCTGTATCGAGGTCAATGTGTTTGGTGTTTTCAACACCGTTCGGGCGGCCTTGCCTGCCATCATGCGGCAACGTGGCTATGTGCTCATCAATGCGTCGGTATCTTCTTTCGCGCATCCTCCTGTGATGTCTGCTTACGCCGCCAGCAAATCGGCCGCCGAGGCCATGGGCAATTCTTTGCGCATTGAGATGGCTGCGCATGGTGTGGGTGTGGGGGTTGTCCATGCGGGCTGGGTGCGCACGCCGCTTGTCACCGAAGGCGCCTTGCATCCAGGCTTTGTCAGATTGCGCGCTACCATGCCTGGCCCCTTAAATAGCGAAACATCGCCAGAAGAAACAGCACGTGTCATTGTGCAGGGCATGCTGCAGCGCAAGCGCAGAGTGTGGGTGCCAGGGTGGTTGCGTATTTTGTTTGCACTCAGAGCTTTGCTGCACATGCCTTTTGCCGAGCGCGAATTGCTGCGTGCAGCGCCAGAGATTGAGAGCATTTACCTTGAAGGCCTAGAGGCAGAGGGCGCATTGGCTTCTAGCTTTGGGCCCAGAGAGAGAGAGCGG
>CANKOT010000197.1 GCA_947484245.1 Comamonadaceae bacterium | reverse complement strand
GTCATTTTGACGGCGGTTTTCAAAGGCAACTCGGCCAGCAGCAATTTCAAAGTCCGCAAGCTGTTGGCATCTAAGGCCGCATCGTTTTCTGCCTTGGGCTTATCCAAGGCATGAATGACCAACGCAAATTCACCCCGCAAGTTGTCGGCTTTTTCTGCAAACCAAGCTGGTAATTTTTGCGCTTCAACGGTGTGCACAGCTTCAAATTGTTTGGTCAATTCACGGCCCACCGTGATCAATCGGCTGCCCAACATGGAAAGAGCCTGAGCCAAGGCCTCAATGCGATGCGGCGCTTCAAGCAACACCACGGCACGTGGCTCACCGCTCAGCGTTTCAATGGCACGCTGTCTTTCCGAGGCTTTGGAAGAAAGAAAACCTGAGAAGACAAAGCCGCCTTCGCCCACGACGCCTGCAGCGCTAAGCAGCGTGGTGACACTGCTAGCGCCTGGCAAAGGCATGACGCGATAACCTGCAGCGGCCACCGCAGCAACCAGCCTTGCACCAGGGTCGCTGATGGCCGGTGTGCCCGCATCGCTTACATACGCCACGCGTTCGCCATTTGCCAAGCGAGCTATCACTTGAGCGGCTGCCTCGGCTTCGTTGTGTTGATGGACCGCCAGCAATTGCGAATTGTTTCTGTCCAAGCCATAGGCGCGCAAAAGTTGCTGGGTGTGACGCGTGTCTTCGCAGGCCAGGGTGTTGGCCCTTTCAATCACATACAAAGCACGCAAAGTGATGTCGGCCAGATTGCCAATGGGCGTGGCCACCACATACAGTGTGCTGGCAGGGTGGTTTTGCGGGCCTACCGCTTCACGGGCCGCTTGAAATGCCTTGCTGTAAGTCGAGGTCAAGCCACCAGCACTCGCCGCAGTCATGGCAGTCGTTGTAACCGATGAAGTGTTCGGCGCATCGCTTGCAGTTTCATTTTCCGTGGCTGGCATGGCTTCAGATTTTTCAGAAGGCAAATTCAATGGTGTTCCTCAATCGGACAAGTAAGCAAAGTGGCGATGCCGCGGAAGATGCCGCGCTGATCTTTTTGCAACAACAAGGTTTGCGTTTGTTACAGCGCAATTATCGAACGCCCGGACGGGGTGGTGGTGAAATCGACCTCATTTTGCAAGAATCCGACAGCACGGTGGTGTTTGTCGAGGTTCGAAAGCGTGCCTTGGCCCAATTTGGCGGTGCTTTGGGCAGTGTGGGTGCCGTCAAACAGCGGCGCCTTGTTTTTGCCGCTCGGTTTTTCCTGATGCGCTGGCGACCTCTCCCGCCAACGCGTTTTGACGTCATCGCTTGGGAGCCCGAAGGCATGATTTGGGTCAAGGCTGCTTTTGATGCGGTTTCTTAAGGGCCGCCGTGACCGCATTGAATCGGCTGCGAGTATCATCCTGATCATGTTAGAGCTGCGCATTCAACAACACTTCATCGACAGTGCCGATTTGCAATACCAAGCGGCCGAAACCCTGGCCAAGCCCTTGGATGCTGGCGTGCAGGCGCTCATGGCCTGTGTCACAAGTGGTGGCAAAGTGTTGGTCTGTGGTGAAGGCAGTGCGGCCGCGTTGGCTCAGTATTTCGCCAGTTTGTTTGTGGGTGGCTTTGAGCGCGAGCGCCCCGAATTGGCAGCCATTGCCTTGCGGCACGAGGGTTTGGGCGATCCTGCCTATGCCAGTTTGGCCAGGCAGGTGCGCGCTTTAGGTCAGGCCGGCGACGTGCTGTTGTTGCTCACGTCTACAGGTGAAGAAGAGGGCTTGATGCGTGCCTTGCATGCCGCGCATGAACGAGACATGACCGCCATTGCCCTGACGGGCAAAGGCGGTGGCTCCGTGGCCAAAGCCCTGCGCGAAACAGATGTGCATGTGGGCATTCCGCACGACCGTGCTGTTCGAATTCGCGAGGTGCAGCAATTGGCCCTTCACTGTTTGTGCGATGGCGTAGACGCTCAACTGATGGGGGACCAAGATGCCGTTGCGTGAGCCAAAGATGGGCATTCCCTTTCTGAATTAACGCGCTTAAAATATTTCAAGACTTTCTAAGGACTTTTCAAGTGAACCTCAATTTCAATCGTTGGATGCTTTCTGTTTTGACGGCCGGTGCCATGGTGGCCAGTTTGTCGGCCTGTGCGCCTTTGGTTGTTGGCAGTGCCGTCATGGGTGGCTTTGTCGCCATTGATCGCCGTACTGCAGGCATTCAGTTAGAGGACGAGAGCATTGAACTTCGAACAGCCCAGGGCTTGCGTCAGACCTTGAGTGAAGCCTCACACGTCAATGTGACCAGCTACAACCGCATGGTGTTGCTGACTGGCGAGGTCAGCTCGGCCGCAGACAGAGAACGCGCTGAAAAGCTGGCCAAAAGCCAAGAGAATGTCAGCTCCGTGGTCAATGACTTGGCCATTGAGCCTGCCAGCTCTCTCACCCAGCGCTCCAAAGACATCATCACCACTGGTCAAATCAAAGCCTTGATGGTAGATGCCAAAGATTTGCAATCCAACGCGTTCAAAGTGATCGCTGAGCGCGGTATTGTTTATTTGATGGGCCGCGTCACTTCCCGTGAGGCTCAACGCGCTTCAGAAATTGCACGCAGTGGCAGTGTGAGTGGCGTGGTGAAAGTGGTCAGGGTCTTTGACATCATTACCGAAGATGAACTGAAACGCATCAGCGCGCAGCCCTTTTCTTCTCAAGCACAACCCAAACCTTAAAGCATTTTGCGCCATTGAAAAAGGGGCCCTGATTCAATCAGAGCCCCTTTTTTTTGAGTCTTGTGAGACTGGCTTAGCCCAGACGTTTGATCAGGCTGGAGGTGTCCCAGCGCTTGCCGCCCATTTGCTGCACATCGGCATAAAACTGATCGACCAAGGCCGTGACGGGCAGACGTGCACCATTGCGCTTGGCCTCGTCCATCACCAATCCCAAGTCTTTGCGCATCCAATCGACCGCAAAACCAAAATCGAACTTGCCAGCCACCATGGTCTTGCCGCGGTTGTCCATTTGCCAACTTTGTGCGGCGCCCTTGCCGATCACATCCAACACCAGATTCATGTCCAGGCCCGCTTTTTGTCCAAAGGCAATGGCTTCTGACAAACCTTGCACCAAGCCCGCAATGCACACTTGGTTGACCATTTTGGTGAGTTGTCCTGCGCCTGATTCACCCATCAAGGTGTAGGCGCGAGAGAAAGCCATGGCCGCTGGTTTGGTGGCTTCAAAAATGGCAACATCGCCACCACACATGACAGTGAGCAAGCCATTTTGAGCGCCGCCTTGCCCCCCAGAAACGGGCGCGTCAATGAAATTCAAACCAAGTGCTTTGGCCGCAGCGTAGAGTTCGCGTACCACATTGGCCGAGGCCGTGGTGTGGTCCACCAAGGTTGCGCCTTTTTTCATGCCAGCCAATGCGCCGTCAGCACCGAGCACCACCGCGCGCAAATCTTCATCGTTACCGACGCAGCAAAAAACGATGTCGGCATCTTTCACAGCTTCGCGGGGCGTAGGGGCATGCGCAGGTTGACGACAGTCGGCAAACTCTTGGCACCATGCAGCTGCTTTGGCCGCGCTGCGGTTGTAGACCGTCACTGCGTGGCCAGCGCGAGCCAAGTGACCCGCCATGGGATAGCCCATGACGCCCAGGCCAATAAAGGCCACATGTTGAGAAGGAGCGGATTCGTAGGTTTTTGCGTTCAGGCTGCTCATGATTGTCTGTGGTGTGAAGTTGGAGAATGGATCAAGCTGGCAATTGTCCATCAGATTGTGGTTTTGGGTGGAACTTGCTTAAAAGTCGCAAAGTGTCGGCTGAAATTTGACCCGACTGAAAATGGCGCAGAAGGCTTTGGTCCAGCGTTTGCATGCCGGCGACGTGTCCCGTTTGAAGGGCTGAATAAAGTTGACTGACCTTGCCCTCTCGGATGAGATTTTTAACAGCCGGCGTGCCGACCATGATTTCATGCGCTGCCACACGGCCCACACCCCCCAACTGAGGACACAGCGTTTGCGCCAAAACGGCAATCAGATTTTCTGCCAACAAAGCGCGTACCGCATCTTTTTCATGAGACGAAAACGCGTCCACCAGACGGTCAACGGCCTGGGGTGCGCTGGCCGTGTGCAAGGTGGACAACACCAAATGACCCGTTTCGGCCGCTGTGAGTGCCAAGCGAATGGTGGCGGCGTCGCGCATCTCGCCCACCAAAATCACGTCGGGGTCTTCACGCAGTGCAGCCCGCAAACCCGATTCAAAGTCGGGGGTGTCGCGCCCTACTTCACGCTGATGGATCAAACATTGAAGCGGTACATGC
>CANKOT010000196.1 GCA_947484245.1 Comamonadaceae bacterium | reverse complement strand
GTTCAATGTATGCAGGGTCACCGCCGTCGATGCAGACTACAACGACAGGTTGATGCGGCCAGTTGTAACTGACGCCATTGAGTTCAAGTTTGTTCATTTGTAAATTTTAAAAATCAAATACTCCAGCGCCTAATTCGCGCTGAAATGACGTCAACCAAGGACACGAAAACGATGATGATAAACAGTATTGCGGCAGTTTCTGCGTAATCAAAGCCGCGAATTGATTCGTGAAGCACAACGCCAATGCCGCCGGCGCCGACCATGCCCACAACAGAAGCCGAGCGAACATTGGATTCGAATCGGTAAAGAGAATAGGAGATCCAAAGGGGGAGTACTTGCGGAATGACCCCGTAGAGAATTTCTTCCAATGGATTTGCGCCAGTTGCCCTGACGCCTTCGACGGGTCGTGGATCAATGGCTTCAACAGCTTCAGCAAATAGTTTGGCCAAGACACCCGTGGTGTGAATCCAAAGCGCCATCACACCTGCAAATGGACCTAAACCAACGGCCACAATGAACAGCATGGCAAACACCATTTCGTTGATGGCTCGAAAAGCATCCATGAGGCGGCGTACAGGTTGATAAACCCAAGCGGGCACAATGTTTTCAGAGCACAGCAAGCCTAACGGAACGGCGCAAAAAATTGCCAACACAGTGCCCCAAATGGCAATGTGAACTGTGATAACCATCTCACTCAGGTAAATGCGCCAGTCGTGAAAATTAGGAGGAAAAAATTCTTTGCTGAACACAGCCATATTGGCTGAGTCAGCAATGAGTGCCATTGGGCGTATGTCTGCACCTTGCCAAGACCAGATGAGCATCATCAATACAAGACCCCAAGCCAGATGAGTTACCAAGCTGGTGGGTGGCGGTGTAAGCGAAATGTCTTTGATGGTGGGTTTCATGGTCGTGACAAGCGCAGATGAAGCCTCAAATTATTTGGCTTTTGCCAAAGCTGCCAGCTTGGCATCGATGTCCGCAATCTTGGTTTGCTTTTCGGCGGCGGACATATTGACATCGGACTCAAACTTCATGCGGTCTTTGAACAATTCGAGTTGACGGATGGGGATCAATTGGGCGTCAGTGGACGCCTTGAAACCAGCCAAGCGATACATGTTCTTTAAGATTTCTTTTTCGCGGTCATTCTTGCCATAACCAACGACGAAATCTTGCACTTTCTTTTTCACATCAGAAGGCAAGTCTTTGCGCCAGACCAAAGGATCACGAGGGATGAGGGGTGAAGTCCAGAGAATTCGAATTTGATCCATTTTCTCGGGTGATTTTTCCTTCATTTTCTCGGTCATTTCGCTGTTGCTGGTGGCGATATCAACTTGTTTGTTCAAAACAGCCAAGAAATTACCTTCATGGTTGGAGGAGCGCGTCACTCTGAAATGCGTTTTGGGGTCCAATTTATTGAGTGTAAAAACATAATACGTTGGGACCAATGTGCCTGATGTGGAAGAAGGATCGCCAATTCCAAATGAGTATTGTTTGCCATTCTTTAAAACTTGATCGAGCGTCTTAACGGCTGAATCTTTGTGTGTGATCAAGTAGGAGTAGTAGCCTGGCGTACCGTCTAAGTCCACAAACTGAGCAAAAACTTCGCCTTGTGAGCGATCGACTGCATCTATCGCTGATTTGTTGCCGTACCAGGCAAGTTGTACTTTGTTAAACCGCTGAGCTTCAATAACGCCAGCGTAGTCTGTGGCGTAAAAGCCATTGATTTTAATGCCAGTAGCTTTGGTCATGTCTTCCAAAAACGGCTCCCACATTTGTCTCATGGCACCCGCTTTTTCGGTTGCAATGATGCCAAAGTTGAGTTCCTTGATGTCAGAGGCGCTGGCAAGGGTGGCAGCACTGAGGGCCAAGGCCGAGAGAAGGGTCTTCATGGTTTTGAGCATGTTTTATCCTAAATAGAAGTAGTTGAGGGGAGGGGAGATGGAGAATTAAAAGTTTGCAGTGGAAAATAAAGGAAGTGGGTTCTTTGCGGTTTGAAAACCAAATAACGCATCAGGTGGCGTTGCAAAAAACTCAGAGGCGCTGCTGCCATATAGCTCGGCCAATAAATCGGGCGTGAGTGCTGCAGAGGGTCCGTCGTAAACCACGCGACCGGCATTCAGTGCAATGGTTCGTGGGCAATATCGAACTGCAAACTCCACCTGGTGAAGGGACACCAGAACGGTGCATTTGTTGTCACGATTCATTTGTTGCAGAAGGTCCATGACCTTTCTTGAAGACTCTGGGTCTAAGGAGGCAATGGGTTCGTCAGCCAAAATGACGCGGGCCTTTTGAACCAAACACCTTGCCAATGCAGCCCTTTGCTGCTGGCCGCCAGAAAGGGTGGCAGCACGTTGCCAAGCGGTTTGCTCTATGCCCACTGATGAAAGTGCTTCCAGTGCTTTTTGACGCTGCTCAACGCTAAATTGCATGAACAGACTGCGCCACCAAGGTGTTTCGTAAAGCAGTCCGATTAACACATTGGTAATGACGGGAAGCCTGTTAACCAAATTAAATTGCTGAAAGACAAATCCAACACGACTTCGGACTTGCTTATAGCCAGCCTTGAGCTTTCCGTTAGATTGAACGGTTTGACCCAATACATCGATCTCGCCGCTATTGGATGTCACAAAACCTGGCAAGTGCCTGAGAAGCGTTGACTTCCCAGAACCTGACGCACCAAGTAAGGCCACCATTTCACCTTCTTCAATTTGAATGGACACCTTGTCCAATGCTTGACAGTTGGCAAACGACTTACTTAACTCTCGAGTGACGACCGCATAAGGCATGAAAATTTCGCTGTCATTGAATTGCAATGAAGCAAGCTTAGAATTCGAATGTGTCAAGTTGTTGACAATCTACGATTCAGTGCAATTTAATTTGATTGATTGAAATTCAGTGACAAACTTATGACGTTTTCTAGAAACTTGGGCGTGCTCAAACAAAACTCCTTACCCTCATTGGTTCAAGATGAGCTTGAACTCATGTTTCGGAAAGGTAAATTCACACCTGGGCATCCACTGCGAGAGGCAACACTGGCCACCCAGTTGGGTGTATCGCGTGGACCCATTCGTGAAGCATTTCGTTCATTGGAAGAAAAGGGTTTGGTCACGGTTGAAAAGAACCGAGGTGTATTTGTACGCGTCATTACGGCACAAGAAGCAGACGATATTTTTGAGGTGCGTACTGCGCTTGAAAAAATCATTGTGTCCCGCATTGCAAAAGCGCCAGATTGCCTGCATAACTCGGGCCTACCGCAACTTCTAAGCAAAGCCACTAAGTTGGCTGCCAAAGCTGATTTTTCAGCTTGTCATGCTTTGAACATTCAGTTTCACGAACGATTGGCCGAGTTGGCTGGCAATCACACACTTCTCAATACCTATCGCCGCTTGGTCAATGAACTGTCCTTGTTTCGTAAGCAGGCGCATGCCCGTCAAGCCGATGCCTCCAGCTTAAAGCAGTCGGTTGAAGACCACAAAGCCTTGCTTGAAGCGCTATTGATGGGGGATCAAAAAAAAGCACTTAAAGTACTCAAATTGCATGTGGATGAAAGTCGAAAACGCTTGCAACATATTCTTTCTTAACCTGAGAACTAAAATTGATGTCATTCAACTCTCAGCCCATGCGCATGTGCGGTCAACAAATTCATCGCGATCGTGTCATTGAAATTCAAAACCCCTTTACCGGCGAATGTATAGGCACTGTGCCCAAAGCCACTGTCGATGACATTCGTCAAGCCTTTGAGTTCGCACATGCATATCGACCACGATTGAGTCGATATGAGCGCTCTGATATTTTGCAAAAAGCGGCTAATTTGGTGGTTCAGCGTACAGCGCAAATCAGTGACCTCATTACCCTTGAGTCGGGCTTGTGCAAAAAAGACAGCCTTTATGAAGCGGGTCGGGTGCGGGACGTTCTAATTTTTGGTGCCAATGCCGCGTTGCAAGATGATGGTCAAACATTTTCTTGCGACATCACACCCCATGGCCGTCAACGTCGTGTTTATACCCAACGCGATCCCTTGCTTGGCGTTATCAGTGCCATCACGCCATTCAACCACCCGATGAATCAAGTGGCGCACAAAATTGTGCCTGCCATTGCGACCAACAATCGGATGGTTTTAAAGCCTTCAGAAAAAGTCCCCTTGAGTGCATTGCTTTTGGCCGATATCTTGTACGAAGCTGGACTCCCGCCTGCAATGTTTCAGGTGGTCACAGGTGATCCCACTGAAATTGCGCATGAATTGTTAACCAACCCGCATATAGATTTGGTGACATTCACTGGTGGTGTTGCCATTGGC
>CANKOT010000195.1 GCA_947484245.1 Comamonadaceae bacterium | reverse complement strand
CTGGTTGGGTTCATAGCGTGTCGCTGCGCGATGTATTTGACGAGACTTAAATCAGACGACTACACATGTAGAACTGTACGAAAATGGCTTGTGGACGCGGGTTCAATTCCCGCCAGCTCCACCAGATGCAAGTTTAAAGGCCGCTAAGATTAACTTCTTGGCGGCTTTTTAAATGTGAAGTCCGTCGTCATGTTTGGCCTCGACTTGAGACTGGTCAAGCACAGCGAAATGCTAAAAATCAAATCCAAGTTGCTGTGATGCGCTTGCATTTTGCTTCAAAGAAGTCGAACGCTTTCGAAATGTTTGACCTGAAGCATGCTTCTCCACCACAGCTTGTTTGCCAGCCTTCACCTCTGAATTTTGACGTCTTGCATGAAGCAAGTGTTTGGACGTGCGTGAAGCCATCGCCAGATCAACCAATGGCTGGGGGATTTGAAGGGAAGTAGATGCGTGAGTTTGCAAGTGCGGCGGCATAAGCGAGGGCTCAAACAGCCATGTATCTGAAACATCTCGCATGTAGGGCAACCAGCGCCGAACAAAAACGCCATGCGGATCGTGATCTTGTGCTTGTTTAATGGGGTTGTATACGCGCGTGGTATTGATGCCCGTGGTGCCCGATTGCATTTGAATTTGACTCCAGTGAATGCCAGGTTCGTAGTCTAGAAACTGAGTAGCTAGCCATTCACCTACAGGTCGCCAGTGCAACCAAAGTGGATAAGCCGCCACCGAGACCAACATGGACCGCATCCGAAAATTGAGCCAACCTGTTTCTCGAAGCATGACGACGCAAGCGTCTACCATCGGCCAACCTGTGCGTGCATTTTTCAAAGCCTCAAAGTATTCGAAATTGAAGTCTTTTTCGCGCAAGTCATCATAGCCGCGGTGCATATTCCGCCACTCGATGGCCGGTTCACTTTCAAGCTTTTGAATAAAATGGCAGTGCCAATACAAGCGACTTAGGAAACCACTCAAACCGGCACGATGACGGCTGGCCTGTGGCGGCAAGTTGGCCATGTGCGCACGAGTTTTTTGCACCACTTCGCGCATGCTGATGCACCCAAAAGCCAAGTAGACCGAAAGGCGTGAGCATGCATCGGGCGCAGACAAAGGAGAAGATATACCGCCACGATAACCAATGCTACGGGCGTTCAAAAAACTGTGCAATGTGGCCAACGCAAGGGCACGACCGCCGTGTTGTCTGAGGGGGGGATTATGCTGCAACTGTTGTGGCGCAGACATCGCTAAGGGCGTTGCTGATGGCGGCCGCCAAAACGTCAAAGAGTTGTAATTCTGCAGGGGCGACGCCATGTGCTGCTCCCATGCAGCTTGCCAGAGGTTGCGATTTTTCAGCCTGCGCACCACACCAAATTGAGCAAACTCTTGCCAATGAACGCTATTCGCTTGACACCATGCAGCCACCTTGAGGTCGCGTGCGTAGGTGAACGCGTTACCCGTTTCCTCATGGGCATAGAGCCCAGAGAAGGGTGCATCATGCCAAATTTTTGTCAGGACCTCGGGCAACTCACCTGTGTGAATTTCCATGCACCCACCAAGTGTTCTTAAATGCGCATCCAGATCTTGCAAGGACTCACGTACAAACTCAAAGTGCTGAAGAGCCGCATCAGGTTGCAACCACAGATCAGGTTCTACAACGTAAATACAGCGCACCGGACCTTGCTTGGCAGCGTAGGCCAGCGCCTCATGATCTTGCCAACGCAAGTCGCGTTTGAACCAGACCAGGCTATAGCTCATTCAGGTCACTCGAGTCATGACAGATTCTTTCCCCTGGCCGTATGCAGCTTCTTGTAGCTGTCAATCAAGCGATGGTGCCTGTCCAAACCTTCCAGCTTCATGCTGGTAGGCGATAAACCAAAGAAACGTATACTGCCATTCACCGAGCCCAATACAGCATCCATGCGCGAGTTGCCAAACATGCGGCGAAAGTTGTGCTCGTAGTTTTCTATATTGAGTTCTGGGTCTAAGGCAACTTCTAGCACCACATTCAAAGCTTGGTAAAACAGTTTGCGCTCAATGGTGTTGTCGTTGTATTGCAAAAACGCACCCACCAATTCTTGAGTGGCTTCCAATTGCTTTAACGCCAAACGAATTAGCAGTTTCAGCTCAAGCACTGTCAGTTGGCCCCATTCGGTGTTCTCATCAAACTCAATGCCAATCAGGGTGGCAATGTCGGCGTACTCGTCCAGTTCGTTGTTTTCCAAACGGTCTAGTAATGCGGCCAATTGCTTATCGGTTAAGCGATGCAAGTTCAGAACATCTTCTCGGAACAGCAAGGCTTTGTTGGTGTTGTCCCAAATCAAATCTTCTACGGGATAAATTTCGGAATAACCTGGCACCAAAATTCGGCAAGCAATGGCGCCCAGTTGGTTGTGTACGGTGGTGTAAACCTCTTTACCCAACTTGTGCAAAATACCGAACAAAGTAGCAGCTTCGTCTGCATTGGCTGCACTTCCTTGACCTGCAAAATTCCATTCCACAAACTCATAATCTGGCATGGCGCTAAAGAAACGCCAAGACACTATGCCGCTGGAGTCGATGAAATGCTCTACAAAGTTGTAGGGCTCGGTCACGGCGTTGCTTTCAAAGGTGGGCGGCGGTAAATCGTTCAAGCCTTCAAAGCTGCGTCCCTGTAGCAATTCGGTGAGGCTACGCTCAAGCGCCACCTCCAAGCTGGGGTGCGCGCCAAAAGAGGCAAACACACCACCTGTGCGGGTGTTAAGCAGCGTGACGCACATCACAGGGTACTTGCCGCCAAGCGAAGCGTCTTTGACTAACACTGGAAAGCCTTGTGATTCCAGACCTTGAATACCTGCCAAGATGCTAGGGTATTTGGCCAAGACCTCAGGAGGTACATCTGGCAAGCAAATTTCACCTTCCAGAATTTCTCGCTTTACGGCGCGCTCAAATATTTCTGACAAGCATTGCACTTGGGCTTCTGCCAGTGTGTTGCCCGCACTCATGCCGTTGCTGACAAACAAGTTTTCTACCAAGTTAGAGGGAAAGTACACGACTTGCTGGTCTGATTGCCGCACAAAAGGCAGCGAACAAATACCGCGCGCCACATTGCCCGAGTTGGTATCAACTAAGTGCGAGCCTTTTAACTCGCCATCGGGGTTGTAAATTTTGAGGCAGTAAGCATCCAAAATTTCTTTGGGCAGCGCATCCTTCTTGCTAGGCCTAAACCACTTTTCATTTGGGTAATGCACAAACTCTGCATTCGCCAGTTCTTGCCCCCAATAGGCCCCCGCATAAAAATGGTTGTTGTTCAGGCGCTCGATGTATTCACCCAAGGCCGAAGCCAATGCGCTTTCTTTGGTAGCACCTTTGCCATTGGTGAAGCACATGGGCGAATGCGCATCGCGAATGTGCAGTGACCAAACATTGGGAACGATGTTGCGCCACGAGGCAATTTCAATCTTGATGCCCAAATTGGCCAAGATGCCAGACATGTTGGCAATGGTTTGCTCTAAGGGCAAATCTTTGCCTAAGATAAAGGTGTTGGTTTCAGCAGTTGGCTTTAGACTCAGCAGTGACTGCGCATCGGCATCGAGACTGGCTACTTCTTCGATGACAAATTCAGGGCCAGCTTGGACTACTTTTTTCACGGAGCAACGCTCTATGGCGTTCAAGATGCCACGTCGATCGACTTCTGAAATATCAGCAGGCAACTCTACTTGGATTTTGAATATCTGCTGGTAACGGTTCTCAGGGTCAACGATGTTGTTCTGAGAAAGGCGAATATTTTCTGTCGAAATGTTGCGGGTGAGGCAGTACAACTTCACGAAGTACGCCGCACACAAAGCCGACGAGGCTAAAAAATAATCGAATGGGCCTGGGGCTGAGCCATCGCCTTTGTAACGGATAGGCTGGTCGGCCACAAGCGTGAAGTCATCGAACTTGGCTTCAACACGAAGCTTGTCGAGAAAATTGACTTTGATTTCCATGGGCGATATTTAAAAAAAATGAAGGATGGCAAATTAATTGACCAATTAGCTGACAAGTATATAAACGTACAACGTATCTTAATAATTCAAATTATGATCGGGTGATGAATTCTGTTGAATCAACAACGCAAAGCAATTTGGCGGGACCTCCTGAAAAAGTAAGTTTTTGGGAAGCCATTGTTTTTTGGCTTAAATTGGGCTTCATCAGCTTTGGCGGGCCTGCGGGCCAAATTGCCATCATGCACGAAGAGTTGGTGGTGCGCAGGCGCTGGCTGTCTGAAAAACGTTTCCTTCATGCACTCAATTACTGCATGGTTTTGCCTGGCCCGGAAGCCCAACAACT
>CANKOT010000194.1 GCA_947484245.1 Comamonadaceae bacterium | reverse complement strand
TTTGGTTTCGCTTTCGACACGTTTAACGATCACGCGATCGCCGAGAGGACGTAGTTTCATTGCATCTCCTAAATATGAAACAAGGTTAAAAAACAAAAAGCATTCAAAATTGAATACTTAAGGGCTCATGGGAGGGCGCTGACGTTGTTAGCACTCATCTCCTGCGAGTGCTAATGATAAGGGCATTCAAAAGGATTTCAAGTGGACTTTTGAAAAATGAGGACTTCTTGACGTCGTGAATGGAGAAGCTTTTGCGAGAAACGCTGATTTGTACGTCGCGCTTCTAGGATTTATCTTCCAGCAGCTAACTCCGTCACCAAGCTGCTGGAAGAATTGGGTGTTCAGAACGTGACTTGCCCAACACACCCAACTCAAAAGTCAATGTTTTAAACAGAGACTGATCTGAATTTATTCCACTTTGCCAATTTTTTTGACCACGTCGGTCATGCGTTTGGCATCGGCCTGAACATATTTTTCAAAATCGGGACTGTCCAAATACTGAACAGGGCTGCCGGTGTTTTGAATCACTTCGCGGGCTTTGGCATCTTGAGCGGCCATTTTGGCGGCAGCACGCAATCGCTGAGCAATCGGCTCGGGTGTACCGCTTGGGACGAACAATCCTGACCACTGCGCGTACTCGGCATTGAAGCCCAAGTCTTTCAGGCTGCTGACCTCGGGCATAGAGGCCAATGCACCGGTGCCCCAATGGCCCAGCACACGAATTTTGCCAGCTTTGACATGTTGCAATACCGTTGCGGGGCCTGTTGATAATGCGTCAATTTGACCACCCAACATGGCCACCACGGCAGGACCTGCACCCGTGAACGGAATGTGGGTCATTTTGATGCCGGCAGTTTGCGCCAGAATTTCCATGGGTACGTGCATGGTGCCGTAGTTACCTGACGAGCCATAGTTGATGGCCCCAGGACGTTTGCGCGCATCTTCAACAAACTCTTTAACAGTCTTCCAAGGCGAGTCAGCGCGCACAGCCAGCACCGTTGGGTCTGCGGTGTAACGCGCAATGGGGCGCAGCTCGTTCAGCAAGAACATGGGGTTGCGGCCGAGCAAGGCATCGGCTTCAGGGATGACGGTCAATGAAGACAAGGCCAAGAGAACCGTATAGCCATCGGGCTTGGATCGCGCGGCTACACCCATGCCAATACCGCCGCCAGCGCCACCTTTGTTTTCAATGATGACGGGTTGACCTAATTCGCGACTCATGGCTTCTGCCACCGGGCGAGCCACAATGTCCGCCAAGCCACCGGGTGGGAACGGCACGATCATGGTGATGGATTTGGTCGGGTAGGGGGCAGCTTGCGCCGAGGCAGAAACTTGTCCGGCCATGTTCAGAAGCAAACTGCTGGCCAGAACACTGGCTGTACCCAGAAAACACTGGCGAGCAGTTTTTGATGGACGCATCGATTGAAAGAAATTCATGAGGTCTCCTACATTGTTTTGGGGCGCGTCGGCTTTCGAACGGACTCTAACACCGCCGTCCATTTTCTGCATGAACCTGTGTCACAGCGGGGAATCAATCAGTGAGTGGACTTCACCGATTAAATTCTTTGGAGGCGTCACAATACGGTCTGATCAATCTCATTTCAAAGTGCCCTTCATCATGCGCATTGCTGCTTTCTTTTACAAAGGCCAACCCCATGTGGGCTTGGTGTCGCAAGATTCATCTGCAGTCACACCGTTTGACTTGCCCCTGGCCGATCGCGAACTTGGAGCGCTCACACTTGTAGACACCCTGTCTCGTGGCGAGGCTTTACCACCCCAAGGTGCCGCCATTGCCCTGAAAGACGTGCAATTGCGTGCACCCTTGCCCCACCCCCGCCGCAACATCTTTTGCGTGGGCAAAAACTACCACGCACACGCCAAAGAGTTTGCGCGCAGTGGCTTTGACAGCAGTGCCAAAGCCGGCGGCGAAATTCCAGCCGAACCCATCATCTTTACCAAAGTGCCCGAGTGCGTCATTGCCACCGGCGAAGCCATTGAAATGCCCAAAGTGTCAACGGCCATTGACTACGAAGCCGAGTTGACCGTGATCATTGGCAAAGGTGGCAAAGGCATTACCAAAGCCAATGCCATGCAGCATGTATGGGGTTACACCATCGTCAATGACATCACGGCACGCGATTGGCAAAACAAGCACATGCAGTGGCACATGGGCAAATCATTTGATACCTTCTGCCCCATGGGCCCGTGGCTTGTGAGTGCCAACGAAATGGACGGCACCAACACCCATGTGCGTTGCTATGTGAATGGCGAAGAGCGCCAAAACGCCGCCACCACTGATTTGATTTTTGACATTCCGACGCTCATTGAAACTTTGAGCGCGGGCATTACCTTGTACCCCGGGGACGTGATTGCCACGGGCACACCCGTGGGTGTGGGCATTGGCTTCACACCGCCCAAATATTTAAAGTCGGGCGATGTGGTGCGTGTGGAAATCGACGGGATTGGCGTTTTAGAAAACCCCGTCAAATGATCACTTAAAGCCAGCGGCCGCACGCAGCGTGGCGGCCAAGTTGGTGCGCTCCCATGTGAAGTCTGGCTCGTCGCGACCAAAGTGGCCATATGCCGCTGTTTTGGTGTAGATGGGGCGCAAGAGGTCCAGCATTTGAATAATGCCTTTAGGGCGCAAATCAAAGTGCTCGTTCACCAAAGTGGCAATCTTGTCATCAGAGATCACGCCAGTGCCTTCGGTGTTGATCGTGATGTTCATGGGACGGGCCACACCAATGGCATACGCCACTTGAATTTGGCACTTGGTGGCCAAGCCCGCAGCCACAATGTTCTTGGCCACATAGCGCGCGGCATAAGCAGCAGAGCGGTCGACCTTAGAAGGGTCTTTGCCTGAGAAGGCGCCACCGCCGTGAGGGCAAGCACCGCCGTAAGTGTCCACAATGATTTTGCGACCGGTCAGGCCGCAATCACCTTGAGGGCCGCCAATCACAAAGCGGCCTGTTGGGTTGATCAAGTACTTGGTGTCTTTCAACCACTCTTTGGGCAACACAGGCTTGATGATTTCTTCAATGATGGCTTCCTTGAAGCTGTCCTTCATTTTGGTGGCCGACTCGCTTTGGTCGGGGCTGTGTTGGGTAGACAAAACTACAGTGTCAATGCTGTGTGGCTTGCCGTCCAAGTAGCGCATGGTCACTTGGCTTTTGGCATCGGGGCGCAAGAAAGGCAAGCGGCCGTCTTTGCGCAATTGCGCTTGGCGCTCTACCAAACGGTGCGCGTAGTAAATGGGTGCTGGCATCAGGTCGGGGGTTTCGCTGCAAGCGTAACCAAACATCAAGCCTTGGTCGCCGGCACCGGTGTTCAGGTGGTCATCGGAGGCATGGTTCACACCTTGGGCAATGTCATTAGACTGCTTGTCGTAACAAACCATGACGGCACAACCTTTGTAGTCTATGCCGTACTCAGTGTTGTCGTAGCCAATGCGCTTGATGGTGTCGCGCGCCACTTGGATGTAGTCGACGTGGGCGTTGGTGGTGATTTCACCTGCTAAAACCACCAAACCGGTGTTGGTCAGCGTTTCGGCGGCCACGCGGCTGCGTGGGTCTTGTTCAAAAATAGCGTCGAGAATAGCGTCTGAAATTTGATCGGCAACCTTGTCGGGGTGGCCTTCGGACACGGATTCAGAAGTAAAAAGATAGTCATTCGCCATGAGGGGGCTCCTAAAGTTTGGCATGCATGTTGATCTGCGTTGCCTGTAGCTTAAGTGCCTCTGGCGAACGCTTTAGCAGATTTGTCCGAAGACAAGGCACAATCCGATGCAAGCTTGGCATGCTAAAAGATTGTGTGTGTCGCCCTGCAAGTTGCTCTGTTTAACTCAGCGACCGGCTTAGTTTACCAAACATAAAATGATTTTTTGGTTTCGTTTTTTTTCCCATTGGCCTTTATGGGCTTTGCACGGCCTTGGGCAGGCTGTTGGCTGGCTGGCTTGGCTGTTGTCCAAAACCTATCGCCAGCGCTTTTTAGACAATGTCAAAACGGCGGGCCTTGGCTTTTCACAAGCGGTGAGCGCAGTCGGGCAGGCGGGTTCGATGTCGACCGAACTGCCGCGTTTGTGGATGGGAAAAAGCCCCGCCATACACTGGGCTGAGGGGTCTTATTTACAAGCTGAAAAAGCCTATGCCGCGGGCCAAGGCGTTTTATTTTTAACGCCTCATTTGGGCTGCTTTGAAGTGAGTGCGCAGGCTGTGTGTGCCTCCTTCAGTCAAAAATACGGGCCCCTGACCGTGCTATTTAGGCCTGCTCGCAAAGAAGGTTTTGGCAAGGTCATGGAAGCTTCCCGCGCGCGTCCTGGGTTAGAGACGGCGCCTACCACCTTGGCGGGTGTGAGGCAGATGATCAAAGCCCTGCGCGCTGGCAGATCGGTGGGCCT
>CANKOT010000193.1 GCA_947484245.1 Comamonadaceae bacterium | reverse complement strand
GACGCTCTTGAGGGCGTGGATGTCCAGATGCGCCTCAGCCAGCAGACGCTTGAGCTTGCCGTTCTCCAACTCCAGCTCGCGTAAACGCTTGGCCTCGCTGACGTCCATACCACCGTACTTGGAGCGCCACTTGTAAAACGACGCATCACTGAAGCCGTGTTTACGGCCGATCTCCTTGATCGGCATGCCGGCTTCGGCCTGCCGCAGGAAACCAATGATCTGCTCTTCGCTAAATTTGCTTGGTTAGCATGTCCATCATTCTCCAATGTGATGGACTTCTTGGAAAAATGACTGGTACGGTTTATGGGGGGCAGGTCAAAAAAGCCTGCAAGGCGGAACAAAAAAAGATCGACCGCGTACTGTCCATGCATGAAAAAATGAAGCTCCTCTATGACAAAGGCAAACGTTCTGAATACTTTGAGTTGAACCAGAAAATCCATGATGCGCTGATCGATATGGCGCAGAACGAATCCCTGGCCATGGTTCACAAAACACTCAGCAAACGCATGCGCAGTTTGCGATACAGCGGAAATAGGACGCCAGAAAACTGGCGTGGGGCCTTGGATGATCACGAACAAATCGCTTCAGCACTTGAGCAAAAAGATGTCAAGAAGCTTCAAAAAGCGATTCAATTGCATTTTGAAAATACCATCAAAAGTGTTGTTCCCACCTGAGCTTGAACTCTATGAAAAGTGTCTAGTAAATTGGGGCAATACCACACACTGCAGGGGTCATAAGTTCGAAACTTGCATCTCCCACCACAAATTACCCAATGAAATCAGTCACTTAGGGGTGACTCTAGGTGTTTTTTCTTGTGTTCAAAGTAGTCTGGTCCAGTTTACTACCTCTCATAGATTTTTCTGAGTCTTTTCATAGATTTCGGATGAGTCAAACAAGCCACTTTCAATGAGTCCGCAGTGACGCCCACATGGCTTTAACGGTTTTTTGTGTTTTGCTCTGGGTGTGACGCAGCTGGCGCAGAGTTCAGGTTGAAAAAATCGCTATGTTTGTTTTGAACTGCGGCCAGCTTAATTTTTGTAAACGCAGTAATTGCCTTGGCCAACGTAGCCGAAAGGACAAGTAGCTTTATTTTTAAGAAAAGCCGCTTTAGCGTTTTGGTTGGCCACGCAGTAGTTACCTTCACTGGCGTAGTCTTTTGGACATGCACCGTGCTTGGGAATCGCCAGCTGGGCCCCAGCGCCGGGAGAGCAAAAATTTCCCTTTGTCACGTAATTCGAAGGGCAGCTACCGTCTCTGGGTATGGGCTTCGGTTCAGGTAGCTGCGCGTATGCGTGAAGTAGAAAGCTCAGAGAAAGTGAGCCTGCAAAGGCTTTTTGCATGATCGTCATAAGGCATTTATCCTTTGGTTGACGGCGACAAGTTAGCTACACAATCAGGCTAGGTCTCAATCTTCAGTTTTTCAGATATTTTCTTGCGATTGCCAGAGCTTGAAAAACTACGTCCCCGTGTTTCCAATACGGCTCCACGACAGCGCTTTTTGATTTTTACGCCGTTTTAAGCTGAATTGCAAGTAACCTGCTTTTGGGGAATGTCGCTTTAGGCCTGTGTATCGCCTCGTTAGAATTCACTCATTCACAGCGTAAAACTGAATTGAATGAGCTAACAAAACGGCATATGCTCACGCTACGTGAGCAAGTTTATCTTCGAATTTGGTGAATGTATTCTGCCCAGATCAGGCGGGATTTGTTGACTAGTTATAGACCCGCATTACACAAAATTTTTTCTTCAGGCACACTCATCACATGCAAAATGACGAAAACCAATCCTCTCAAGCGATCCACAATATTGTTTACTGCAGCCGAGCAGTGCATGACATGGATAAAGAAGCGCTGGAAAAAATAATTACCACAGCCAGACACCACAATCCTAGATTCGGTATTACTGGGTTATTGGTCTTTGGCAGCGGTATCTTCTTTCAATGGTTGGAAGGCCCCAAAGACAGCGTAACGAGTTTGTTTAAGATTATTTCTGCAGATCCTCGCCACTCTCATGTTGTGTTACTTACAAAAGAAGATGAGTTTCGTGAAAGACTTTTTCCTAATTGGGACATGGAGCTGGTGGAGGCTGAAGATATCAGCGCCGTTTTGGAGGATGCTATGCATGAGGCCTCTGACCCACAGCAAAAAAATACTTTGTCTAAGATGTTGCTGGAACTCAAAAAGAGCACACTAGGTAATCAGGGCTGTTGACGCCGACGGCTTAATGAGCACCTGTACCAACTTCGACTGATCCGACGAAAAAGACTGGCTCGCCTTGACGGAGGTGATGAAGCAAGATTTGCGGGGGTAGATTTTTTTGCGGTAATTTTTATGCCAATGGTCCTTTATTTACGCCAAAAGTGTGAGCTGAATAAAACCAGCACCGACAGCAACTCCAGCCGGCCCAGCAGCATGGCAAAACTCAAAACACCTAGCTGGAAGGGGTTCAGGCCGCCGTAATTGCGCGAGGGTCCGACCTCACCCAGGCCTGGGCCGATGTTGTTGACGGTGGCAATAACGGCCGAAAATGCGGTCACAGTGTCCAAGCCGCTTAGCAAGAGCAGCATACTCAGACCCATGGTGATACCGCCATAAATGAGCATGAAGCCCAGCACCGCCGTCATGACCGATATGGGGATCACGGCGCCGCCCAGCGTGACCGGGTTGATGACACGGGGGTGAATAATGCGCACCAACTCGCGCCGGGCTTGCTTAACCAGCAAGACCATGCGCACCATCTTGATACCGCCACCCGTGGAGCCCGCACACGTCGCAAAGCAGCCTAGAAACATCAACAATATCGGGGCAAACACCGGCCACTGTGTGTAATCGGTTGAGGCATAACCGGTGGTGGTGGCCAAAGAAACTACATGGAAGGCACTGATCCGCAGGGCCTCCATCCCGTCGTCGTACACGCCATGCACCAACAACAACGCCATCACCAACAAGGTGGCCGCCAACAAAACCGCCAAGTAAGTTCGGATTTCTCGGTCGTTGCTGATGGGTGCAATGGAACGACTGCGCAGCACCACAAAGTAGCGCACAAAACTGATACCCGCCAAGGTCATGAACACGATGGCCACCCACTCGATCATGGGCGAGTTGAAGTGCCCAAAACTGGCATCGTAGGATGAAAAACCACCCAAACCCATGGTGGTGCACATGTGCATGAAGGCATCGGCCCAGTTCATGCCGGCCCAGCGGTAAGCCAGCAGGCACGCACCCGAAAACAAGAAGTACACGCCCCACAAGCCCCGCGCTGTTTCGGCAATCCGGGGTGTGAATTTGGTGTCTTTCATCGGGCCGGGCGTTTCGGTCTTGTACAACTGCATACCGCCCAATCCCAACATGGGCAACACGGCAACGACTAACAGCATGATGCCCAGCCCACCGATCAGCTGTAAAAAACAACGCCAAATATTGACCGAAACCGGTAAATGGTCAAGCCCCGTCAAAGCTGTGGCGCCTGTGGCGGTGAGTGCACTCATGGCCTCAAAGTAGGCCTTGAACCAAGTGATTTCCGGCACCAAAAACATAAGGGGCAGGGCAGAGTAGGCTGGCAAAACCAACCACACCATGTTGACCAATAAGAAGCCGTCTTTGGTTTTTAATTCACGCCGATGCCTTTGTGTGATCGCCCCCAACGCCAAGCCACTGAGCGCGGTCAAACCAAAACCAGTCAACCAAATCAATTGCAAATCTTGGTGTTCTTCAAACCAGGCCCAAATGCCCGGCACCAGAAATGTCACTGAGAACGCGATCAAGATGCGTGCCATCAGGGACAGCACAGGTGCAAAGAAATTGAACATCACCCAAAAAAGGTCGCGCTGACCTGAAAGAGTTTTTCCACCGCACGTACATCATGTTTGTTGGGGATGAACATGATGATGTGGTCATCGGCCTCAATCAGGGTGTCGTGGTGAGGCATCAGCACCTCAGAATTATTGCCCTGGCCACGTACGATAGCGCCCATACTCACGCCTTGGGGCAGTTTGATTTGTTCGACACGGCGCCCGACTAATTTCGACGTCTTGGTATCACCACGCGCAATGCCCTCCAGCGCCTCTGCTGCGCCACGGCGCAGGCTGTGTACCGCGGCTACATCACCCCGCCGCAGGTGCGCCAACAACTCGCCAATCACGGTTTGCGCCGGTGATATCGCAATGTCAATCGTGCTACCTTGCATCATGTCGGCATACGCACGGCGGTTGATCAGGGCCATGACACGCCGCGCGCCCATGCGTTTGGCCAGCATGGCGGACATGATGTTGTCCTCGTCGTCGCTGGTCATCGCCAGAAACAGACCCATCTCGCCCACACTCTCTTCAAGCAGCAGGTCTTCATCGGCGCCGTCGCCATTCAGAATCAAGGTGCTGGAAGGTAACTGGCTTGCCAAATATGTGCAGCGTTT
>CANKOT010000192.1 GCA_947484245.1 Comamonadaceae bacterium | reverse complement strand
CTTCATTGCGCGCTCTGAAGGCGAGAAACAGGCCGTGATCAATAAAGCCGAAGGTGATGCCGCATCTATTTTGGCGGTGGCCGAAGCCACAGCCCAGGCCATTGAGCGCATTGCCTCTGCCATTCAAAAACCAGGCGGCCAACAAGCGGTACAACTGAAAGTAGCTGAGCAAGCTGTCATTGCTTACAGCAAGGTGGCACAAGATGCCAAAACCACACTCATCGTGCCTGGCAACATGACTGAAGTCTCATCTCTTATTGCGTCAGCCATGCAAATGGTAGGGACTGGCAAAAACGCATAAACGACGCTCAAGCTTGTCAAGAGGTCAAAAGAACGCGCCGCCGTGACGCGATACATGACTTCAATGCTGTCATCAAATAAATGCCTTTTGCAATCTCAAAGGATCGTCTAGGCCGCTTGTAAATTTAAAAATTCTGACAAGTTAAACACTGAATTTGGTGCAACGGGTATCAACGCTGAGGGCAGCGGTTTAAAGTTCATGGCCATCGACTTGGTTGGCTTTGAATTCGCCGAATCAGGCCAATCGGTTAGCAAATCCATGAGCATGTAATCTTGGAGAAATTCTTTTTCAAACTGATATGCACTCTCTGTAATGAGATTGGTCGAGAGCCATTCTGAAGAAGATTGGTCCTTTTGGGTACTTGCATTTAGAAATCCAAAGGCATTGACGACATCCCAAACGGAGAGTTCACTCAACGAGGCCATCAGCTTGTAGCCTCCCCCAGGACCGCGGGTGGCTTGTACCAGGCCAAACTCCCTTGCGTCTTTCAAGATACCTTCGATGTAGGACAAGGAAACACCCGTCGCAGAGGCGATCGAGTCTGCCGTGGTGGTTCTGTGGCTTGGGGAACTGGCAATGTGAACAATGACATTTAAACCAAGGGAAGCACGCTTACTGATCATGGTAACTCCTATGCAAGAAAAAAATGAAATTTATCATGCATAAGTTTAAATTCACTCAAAAATATGAAATAATCATTTAAACCTATTCAAAACCAATTCAAATAGACAAAATGAACGAAAAAAACGCATCAAACCAAAACTTGCACAAAATTGGCGCAGTATCAAGCCTCAGCGGCGTACCAACCCCCACCCTTAGAGTGTGGGAGCTGAGATATCAAACTTTTCACCCGCACAAAACAGAAAGCAAGCATCGTTTGTTCACAGAAAATGATGTTTTGAAGGCCACATTGCTCAGGCGACTTACAGAACAAGGCCATGGCATCAGCAACATTGCAAAACTAAATACAACCGAGCTGAACAATTTGCTTCAGCAACAACAAGAGACCAATCAAAGAAAAGCAATGACAGGATTGCAGGGTAAATCTGCATCAGTCGCAGTCATTGGCCTCACACTTGCCGCCAGAATTGAATCAAAAAAATTCACATTGAGTTTTAACAATCAAGCCATTCGGATTACTGATATCTTCAGCAACCTGAATCAAGCCTTGTCAGCTACTTTTCAAACCAAAACGCAAATTCTGCTCATCCACACCAACTCTCTGGATGCGGGTGTTCAGGTGGACATTCACCGCTTAGCCAAAATAAACGATAGCCTGCAAGTCATTGTTCTCTACAACTTCGGTCAAGAAACCATTATCGAGTCAATGAAACGCAGTGGCATGATTGTTCGCAGGGAACCCATCAGCGATTCCGATTTGGCCGATTTAATCAACTCACTGCGAGTTGTCGATACCGGTTCAAGCAACGCACACTTGGCACCAGGAACGCTTATTCCGTCTAGAAAGTACGACGACATTGAACTCATGCGCATTGCAGGCATATCGACCGAGGTCTTGTGCGAATGTCCCAGGCACGTAGCAGAAATCATCACCCAACTTGCAAGTTTTGAACAGTACAGCCGAGATTGTTTAAACAAATCGACCGAAGACGCACACCTTCACTCTTACCTCAGCACCGTATCGGGTTCTGCAAGGGCGCTCTTTGAGTCAGCACTTGAAATGGTAGCCAAACATGAAGGCATCGATTTAAGGACTTTGTCCAAATAATTGCTCACCTCGGCTTTGAGCCTGCTTGACATGAGTTACTCACTGGTTTGGTTCAAGCGTGATTTGCGTTGGGTTGACCATGCCGCACTGACGGAAGCTTCCCGAAAGGGGCCTGTGAGGTGCATCTATGTGATAGAGCCAGAGCTATGGGCTCAACCCGATGCTGCTCTTCAACACTTCGAGTTTATCCGTGAGTCGTTGCACGCACTGGACGCACATTTCAGAACTCTAGGCGGCTGCCTCGAAATTCACGAGGGAGAATTGCCCGATGTGCTTCACCAAATTTGGCTAGACGCACCATTTGCCAATCTGTACTCACATGAAGAAACAGGAAATGCTTTTACTTATGCTCGCGACCTGAAAGTTGCAGCCTGGTGTGAAAAACATGCAATCAAGTGGCATGAATTTGCGCAATTTGGTGTTGTGCGCAGACTCAAAGATCGCAACTTGTGGAAAGACGCATGGGAGCGGCACATGGCGACTCCAATCAGCATGACCGAGAGCTTGACATTCTGGCAAGCCCCAACTCAATCGGCCTTGGTCATGCAAGCGCCACCTCATTTGAAACACAACCCACCAAGGCGTCAACGAGGTGGACGGCCCATGGCCGTAGCGACTCTCAAGAGCTTCTTAAATGCGCGCAGTGTTGGCTACCGGGGTGGCATTTCTTCGCCATTGTCAGCACCAGACGCTTGTTCAAGGCTGTCAGTGTATTTGACATGGGGTTGCATCAGCATGCGAGAAGTGGTGCAACACACTCGCGCCCACTTGGCGTCATTGCCACCGCAAGCCAGCCGACACAAAGCTGGCCTAACTGCATTTGTGAGCCGCCTGTATTGGCATTGTCACTTCATTCAAAAACTTGAAAGTCAGCCCAGCATCGAATGGCAAAACATGCACAGAGGTTATGACTTGCTTCGAGAAAATGAGTTCAATCATGCGCACTTTGAAGCACTGAAAGCGGCCCAAACAGGTTGGCCTATGGTGGATGCCTGTGTGGTCATGCTGCGTGAAACAGGTTGGCTGAATTTTCGCATGCGTGCGATGCTGGTCTCGGTGGCAGCCTACCCGCTTTGGCTTCACTGGCGACCTGTCGGCGAATGGCTTGCAACGCAATTTTTGGATTACGAGCCCGGAATTCACTGGAGCCAATTGCAAATGCAATCTGGCACCACGGGCATTAACACCACGCGGGTTTACAACCCCATTAAGCAAGCACAAGATCACGATCCGCAAGGGAAGTTCGTGAGACGCTGGCTACCTCACATGAGAAGTGTTCCCGATCCTTGGCTGTTTGAGCCTTGGAAAATGCCAAAACCCGAGTCAACAGCAGCAACGAACGCGCAAGAAATCGTGACTCCCTTGGTAGACCTTGCTTCAGCAACCAGAGAAGCCAAGCATCGCATTCATGAGAGAAGGCGCGACCCCGAAGTCAAGGCGGGGAAAAAAGCAGTGGTCGACAAACATGCATCGCGTCAAGGTTTTCGCAAATTGAAAAATCCATCCCTTGAGCCATCGTCTCGTGCCAAACAAATAAGCGACAAACAGATGGGCTTTGATTTTTAACATCGCTCCAGAAAAAACCCCGCCGGAGCGGGGTTCTGTGCAAGGGTTGCAGGCACCCAAGCCAGGGGGTTTAACCCATGTGCAAACCGCCATTGACGGAGAAGTCTGCACCAGTTGCATATCCGCCTTCTTCAGAGGCCAACCAAGCAATGATGGAAGCAATCTCGCTAGGCTCGCCCAAGCGCTTCACAGGCACTGTGGCCACAATTTTTTCAAGCACATCGGGGCGAATGGCTTTGACCATGTCGGTACCAATATAGCCAGGGCTCACGGTGTTAACGGTCACGCCTTTGGTGGCCAGTTCTTGCGCCAACGCCATCGAGAAACCGTGCATGCCCGCTTTAGCCGCAGAGTAATTGGTTTGACCGGCTTGACCCTTGGCACCGTTCACCGATGAAATGTTGACTATGCGGCCCCAACCTTTTTCCACCATGTCGGCGACCACTTGCTTTGTCACGTTGAACATAGAGTTCAAATTGGTTTCAATCACGGCGTCCCAATCTTCACGCGACATTTTTAAGAACATGCGGTCTTTGGTAATGCCTGCGTTGTTGACCAACACGTCGATGGTGCCATGCTCAGCTTTGGACTTGGTGAAAGCATCAACCGTTGAGTTCCAATCACCCACATTACCAACGGATGCATAGAAGGTATAGCCCAAAGCTTTTTGCTCATCAAGCCACTTGGTGAAGTCACGTGTTGGGCCGCAACCCGCAATGACTTTGAAACCTTCTTTGTGAAGGCGCTGGCAGATGGCGGTTCCGATGCCGCCCATACCACCCGTAACGTATGCTACTTTTTGACTCATGGATTTGTCTCCTATGTAAATGAGTTATTTGAGTTTCTGAAAAATTAACG
>CANKOT010000191.1 GCA_947484245.1 Comamonadaceae bacterium | reverse complement strand
TACGGTGCTGTTGCACCCTGGTGACAATTGGATGATGCACGTGGTGGCTGAGCAAATTCAAGCTGGCGACATCGTGGTTGCGGCCCTCAGTGCTGACAACTGTGATGGCTTCTTTGGCGATTTGTTGGCCACCTCGTTCATGGCGCGCGGTGCCAAAGCTTTGGTCATTGATGCCGGCGTGCGGGATGTCCGTGAGCTGACTGCGATGGGCTTTCCTGTTTGGAGCAAGGGCATCAGTGCCAAAGGCACCATCAAATCAACATTGGGTTCGGTGAACATTCCTGTGGTGTGCGCGGGAATCAATGTGAACCCCGGTGATGCCATCGTGGCCGATGACGATGGTGTGGTGGTAGTCCCTGCTGAATGGGCTCAAAAAGTGGCTGATGCTGCTCAAGCCCGTGAAGCCAATGAAGGTGAAAAACGTACCAAATTGTCTGCAGGCATTTTGGGGCTTGACATGTACAACATGCGTGAGCCTTTGGCCAAAGCGGGTTTGAAATACATCGATTGATACCGAACAACTGCATTGATTCAAGCCAGCTAAAAAAGGATTTACCCATGAAATTCAAGAAAATTTACGCATCCACCGCGCGGAGTTTGATGCTGGGACTTCTTAGTCTTTCTCTCGTGGGCTGTGCGATTGACTTTGATGCTTTAACTGGGCCTAAGGCGTCGCGAGAAACAAATGCGGCGCAGGCCACTGCACAGGTCAGGCAAGCCTTGGTGCCTTCGGGTGTTTTGCGTGTCGGTGTTTACCTTGGAAGTCCTACATCTTGGGTCAAAGATCCAAAGTCTGGTGAAAGTGTTGGCATAGCACTTGATTTGGGCAAAGAGTTGGCAAAGCGCTTGAATGTGCCTGTACAAGTTGTTGAGTTTGATCGTGTGGCGCAGGTCTTGGATTCGTTGAAAGATGGCAAGATTGACTTCACTTTTACCAATGCCACGGCCGTTCGAGCCAAAGACATGGATTTCACCGTGCCACTGGTTCGTTTGGAGTTGGGCTACTTGGTGTCAGCCGGCAGCCAGCTTCAATCGGTTAATGAAATTGACAAGGCTGGCCTGCGCGTTGGCGTAAGTCAGGGAAGCTCCTCTCAAGGTGTGTTGACTCAGTTGTACAAACAAGCCAAAGTGATTCCCGCAGACTCCTTGGCAAAGGCCAAGAACATGCTTGAAACAAAACAAATTGATGCCTTCGCAACCAACAAAGGCATCTTGTTTGAGATGTCAGATACCTTGCCGGGTAGTCAAGTTCTTCAAGGGCGTTGGGGCTTGGAAAACCTAGCCATTGCCATTCCAAAAGGACGTGATGTGGGCCGAGAGTTTGTTCAAAGCTTTGCAAACAACATGGGCCAAAGTGGCCTGCTAAACAAGGTCATTGTGCGATCTGGTTTGCGCGGCACTGCCAAAGATTGAATCTAAATAAATTAAATGAGTGAGAACTAAGATGGAATTTCAAAAGACCCCTGGCTGGCTAGATTGGTACAGCGGCCCCAGTCAACCCAAATTCAAGCTGCCTGCAGGTGCCGTGGATGCTCACTGCCATGTGTTTGGCCCAGGTGCCGAATTTCCTTATGCGCCAGAGCGCAAGTACACGCCTTGTGATGCTTCCAAGCAGCAACTTTATGCACTGCGCGATCACTTGGGATTTGCGCGCAACATCGTGGTGGGCGCCAGTTGCCATGGCACTGACAACAGCGCCACTGTAGATGCTTTGCTCAATTCAAATGGCAAGGCACGCGGTGTGGCCACCGTCAAGCGCAGCGTCACAGATCAAGAATTGCAAACCATGCACGATGCGGGTGTGCGGGGAGTGCGCTTCAATTTCATCAAGCGCTTGGTTGACTTCACGCCCAAAGACGAGCTCATGGAAATTGCAGGACGCATCGGCAAGCTGGGCTGGCATGTGGTGATCTATTTTGAGGCAGTTGATTTGCCCGAGTTGTGGAACTTCTTCACCGAACTTCCAACGGTTGTGGTCATTGATCACATGGGCACACCGGATGTGAAATTACCAGTCGACGGTCCTCAATTTCAGTTGCTTTTGAAATTCATGCGCGAGCACAGCAATGTCTGGTGCAAAGTCACTTGCCCTGAACGCTTGTTTGTCACGGGCGCGCCCGCTTTGAATGGTGAGCAAAACGCCTACCAAGATGTGGTGCCATTTGCCAAGGCCATTGTGGATGAGTTTCCCGATCGGGTGCTGTGGGGCACCGACTGGCCGCACCCCAATTTGAAAAAACACATGCCAGACGATGGCTTGTTGGTGGACTTTATTCCGCACATTGCCACCACGCCTGAGTTGCAGCAAAAGTTGTTGGTCAACAATCCGATGCGCCTTTACTGGCCAGAGGAGAAAATTTAATGGCGCTCGATAAACCCTATTTGGATGTGCCTGGCACCATCATTTTCGATGCCGAGCAAAGCCGCAAAGGCTATTGGATCAATCAGTTTTGCATGTCGCTCATGAAAGCCGAAAATCGCGAGCGATTCAAGGCCAATGAGCGTGCTTACTTGGACGAATGGGCCATGACTGAAGAGCAAAAACAGGCTGTGATGGCGCGCGATTTGAACTGGTGCATGCGCACGGGCGGTAACATTTATTTTCTAGCCAAAATTGGCGCCACTGACGGTAAAAGCTTTCAGCAAATGGCTGGCTCCATGACGGGGATGACCGAAGAGGAGTACAGAAACATGATGATCAGTGGTGGCCGCTCAGTGGAGGGCAATCGTTACGTGGGAGAAAACGGCAGCGCTCAAGCACAAAATCAACCACAAGGCTCTGCCGGCAAGAAAGCGATCTGAACATGGCCAAAATTACAGCTTCCGTTTTTACATCGCACGTGCCCGCTATCGGCGCCGCCCTTGACCTGGGCAAAACACATGAGCCCTATTGGCAGCCTCTTTTTCAAGGCTATGACTATGGCAAGCAATGGATGAAAGACAACAAGCCAGATGTTATTTTCTTGGTCTACAACGATCACGCTACCGCATTCAGCTTGGACATGATTCCTACCTTTGCCATTGGCACTGCCGCTCAATTTCAACCGGCCGACGAGGGCTGGGGGCCGCGTCCAGTGCCTGTGGTCAAAGGTCATCCTGAATTGGCTGCACACATTGCACATTCGGTCATTCAGCAAGATTTTGACCTCACCATTGTCAATAAAATGGATGTAGACCATGGCCTCACAGTGCCCTTGTCATTGATGTGTGGCCAGCCACCTGCCGACAAGTTTGAATGGCCATGCCCTGTCATTCCCTTTGCTGTCAATGTGGTGCAGTATCCCTTGCCAAGTGGCCAGCGTTGCTTCAATTTGGGCAAAGCGATTCGCAAAGCCATTGAAACTTATGACGAAGACATCAAGGTTCACATCTGGGGCACAGGTGGCATGAGTCACCAACTTCAAGGCGCCCGTGCGGGGCTCATCAACAAAGAGTTTGACCGTGTATTCATGGACAAGCTCATCAGCGATCCCCAAGCCGCCGCCGATATTTCGCACATCGACTATGTGCGTGAAGCTGGCAGCGAAGGCATTGAATTGGTCATGTGGCTGATTGCGCGTGGCGCTATGAACGATGTGAATGGTGGCAAAGCGCCTGTGCTCAAGCAGCGTTTCTATCATGTACCTGCCTCCAATACGGCGGTAGGCCATGCCATTTTAGAAAATCAATTTTGAACCGAGGAAAAACGAATGTCTAAAACAATCAAAGTTGCGTTGGCAGGTGCCGGCGCGTTCGGTATCAAGCATTTGGATGGCATCAAGAACATCGATGGCGTTGAGGTGGTTTCCTTGATTGGTCGTGAACTGGAAAAAACCAAAGAAGTCGCCATCAAATACGGCATCGGTCATGTCACCACAGACTTGGCTGCCAGCCTGGCACTGCCCGAAGTCGATGCCGTGATTTTGTGCACCCCAACTCAAATGCACGCGTCTCAATCGATCGCTTGTTTGAAAGCGGGCAAGCATGTTCAGGTTGAAATTCCGTTGGCAGACAGCTGGAGGGATGCCGAAGAAGTGGTTCGCTTGGCCAAAGAGTCTGGCAAAGTGGCTATGTGCGGCCACACGCGCCGTTTCAACCCTAGCCATCAGTGGGTGAACCACAAAATCAAGGCTGGCGAATTCAACATTCAGCAAATGGATGTGCAAACTTATTTCTTCCGCCGCACCAACATGAATGCCTTGGGTCAAGCGCGCAGTTGGACAGACCATCTGCTGTGGCACCATGCGGCCCACACGGTTGACTTGTTTGCGTATCAAGCAGGTAGCCCCATTGTGAAAGCCAATGCGGTGCAAGGCCCCATCCATCCCGCGCTGGGCATCGCCATGGACATGAGCATTCAATTGCAAGCGGCCAATGGCGCTATTTGTACGCTGAGCTTGTCCTTCAACAACGATGGCCCATTGGGTACCTACTTCCGTTACATCGGTGATACGGGCACTTACCTGGCTCGCTATGATGATTTGTACACCGGCAAGGAAGAGCAAATTGACGTGT
>CANKOT010000190.1 GCA_947484245.1 Comamonadaceae bacterium | reverse complement strand
TCTACAAATTTGTCGACAGGCACTGCCTCTTTGGCGTTCAATGCTTGGCCAGCTTTCACGTAGCCGTAACCCGTTTCAGGGTGGGTAGGCACAATGCCAAAGGTGACCAAATTGCCCGCCTTGGCCGCTTCAATGCCCACCACCACCGATTGGTGAAACGCTGGCACGTTGGCAAAGGTATGGTCAGACGGCAACACCAAGAGCACAGGGTCTTGGTCTGAAGACAAGGCCAAAGCAGCAAAAGCCGCTGCCGCAATGGCTGGAGCCGTATTACGCGCCATGGGCTCGAGCAAAATGGCCAAGGGCTCAACGCCAGACGTTCGGCACTGCTCGGCCACCAAAAACCGGTGGTCTGTGTTGGCTACCACCAAGGGGCTCAGATGCGTTTCTGGTGAACCTTGAATTCCCTGCAATCTGGCCAATGTGAGCTGAAACAAACTGCGCTCTTCGGTCACGCCTAAAAACTGCTTGGGCCGCAAAGTGCGAGACATAGGCCACAAACGCGAGCCGCTGCCGCCAGACAATATGACGGGGATGAGTGGGTTGGTATTCATTCTGAAGCGCCTTTAATAGCTGGAGATCAAGCCGAATTCTTTAAAAAATCTTGGTAGGCCAACTTGATGCCATCGGCCAGCGCCACTTTGGCGCGCCAGCCTTGGGCCGCAGCGGCAGATACGTCAAGCAACTTGCGCGGTGTGCCATCGGGCTTGGAAGCATCAAACACAATGCGGCCTTCAAAGCCCACCACCTGCATGACCTGCTCGGCCAATTCGCGGATAGTGACATCGACGCCCGTGCCAATATTTAGCAAGGGGCCGTGGTAACCAGCGGTCATGAGTTGCACACAAGCATCTGCCAAGTCGTCGACATACAAAAACTCGCGCATGGGCTTGCCGCTGCCCCACACCACATATTCAGTGTCGCCGCGCAGTTTGGCTTCGTGGGCTTTGCGAATAAGCGCTGGCAGCACGTGGCTGTTTTGCAAATCGTAGTTGTCGCCTGGGCCATACAAGTTGGTGGGCATGACGCTGGTGTAGCGGGTGCCGTATTGGGCATTGAAGCTTTCGCACAACTTGATACCCGCAATTTTGGCCAGCGCATAGGGCTCGTTGGTTGGCTCCAAGGGACCCGTCAGCAGATATTCCTCTTTGATTGGCTGAGGACAATCACGCGGGTAAATGCAACTAGAGCCCAAGAACATGAGGTCTTGAATGCCAGCGGCATAGGCCCCTTGAATCAGGTTGGCCTCCATCATCAGGTTTTGATAAATGAAGTCGGCTCGGTACGTGTTGTTGGCATGGATGCCGCCCACTTTGGCCGCTGCAATGAACAAGTAGTGAGGCTTTTCTGCTTTCAAAAAAGCTTCCACCTCTGCTTGCCGTGTGAGGTCTAGTTCCGCGTGCGTGCGCGTCAAGATGTTGGTGTAGGCATCGGCTTTGAGCTTGCGCACAATGGCAGAGCCCACCATGCCGCGGTGACCGGCTACATAAATTTTGGAATCTTTGTTCATCAGTTAGGTACTTTCAAGCAAATCCATTAAACAGCCTTTGCCATTCTTCCTCTAAGGCCTCAAACACACTATTGGGTACTGTAGCCGCAAACTTTTTGCGTCGATTGACAGACACCTTTCCCTTGTTTTGCAAACACGCAAGGACCAAGGTGGTCAGATCATTTCCGCGAACATCAAAACGCTCGTTCACAGCCTTAAATAATTCGTCAAATTGTGCCAAAAACTCAGTCTCAACTTTCAAGTCTTTGTTCAAAGCCTCTTGCGCCATTTCCAAGCCAAACGCAACACAGGCTGTGGCATCCCAATACCTGTAGACCGCTGCATCTGATTTGAACTTCAGCTCAAACGCATCATCGCCCAGCCACATGACATCCCATGCCTGTCTTGCTGGCTTGGAGTAGCTTTGTAATGCAGCCAGGTACTGCCCTTCGCTGCGCTTCATTGCCACTGAAACGGGCAACAACAAACCATTGCCCCATTGCCCCGAGCGGCACAACGCGTGGTGAAATAAAAACCTCGACAAACGCCCATTGCCATCCATGAACGGGTGCACAAATACAAAGGCAAAAGAGACCACTGATGCACACACCAAAGGGTCAATCTGTTTGGGTGCTTCGTTGGCAAAAGCCAGCAAATCGTTCATCAAACTGGGCACCCAATCGGGCGGCGGCGGCACATACGTAATACCTACGGCACCTCGCAATGGCCCGCGCAACCAATTTTGCTGTTGGCGATATTCAACGGCTTGGTCTAGTGGGTTACTGATGCACACATTTTGCAAGGCCACCAAATAATCCTCGTCCAAAGGCTCGGCCAAACTTGCCTGTTTCAAGAGTGTCACAAAAGCCTCCGCTTTGCTGTGCGATGGCAATTCATTTTCGATGGCAAAAGAACTTTGAGTTTCGTGCAAATACGCCCATGACATGGCCCGCTCTGCCGCCATGGGTGCCAACTCTGATACAAAACGTCGTGCATGACCCAGAATGTCTGCCGCCAGTAAGGCCTCAATGACAGGCGTGCGCTCTACTGTGACGCAATAGGACAAACTTCCCAAGCCATTAAAATTGACGCGCCACTTGGCATTTCGTGTGCCCTTGGTGGTGATGTAGCGTTTGGCATCAAAAACATCAATGGTTGGCCCCGAAATGGTGGGCGCGCCTTGGAGTTTTGTTTTGCAAAAAAACTCCCACAAAAAACAAGCCACACGAATGTAAGCCCCGCTGGGCGCTTCGCAAATGCCTGCCAACATCTGGCTTGCAGGCACCTTGGGCAGAGCCTGCGCCAGCACTTGTAAGTTGACGCCCTCGTGTTTCAGGGCAAACAGCACGTGGTCCAACACGGTCTGTGTCTTGTCTGCTACTTGGGCAGGCACCAACATGCTGCTGCCGGCGGAAGTGACCCGCGTCACAGACCCCAGCTTGGCTTGAATGGGTGGCTCAAAAGCCGTGAGCCTCAAATGCGCATGAAGATAAGCGTACCCTAGGAGGCTCATATTTATTGAAAAAAATTAATATTTTCTTAAATATAAACCATTAATCAAACTTTTTCTTAAATTTAATGCTCAACGCCAACAGGCACATCAAAGCCGTGTTTGCGCAACAGGGCATGTTGCTTGGCATTGCTCAGGTCGTTGGCCACCATCTCTTTGATCATTTGGTCTAAGGTAATTTCTGGTACCCAGCCCAATTCTTGTTTGGCTTTGGAGGGGTCTCCAAGCAAGGTTTCCACCTCCGCTGGCCGAAAGTAGCGAGTGTCAACTTGCACCACCACCTGCCCCACTTTGAGGGCAGGCGCGTCGGTGCCTTCAATGGCCACCACCTTGCCCACTTCTTTCACACCCTCGCCCTCAAAGGCCAAGGTAATGCCCAACTCTTTGGCCGTGCGCACCACAAAGTCGCGCACCGAATATTGCACGCCCGTGGCAATGACAAAGTCTTGGGGCTTGTCTTGCTGCAGCATCATCCACTGCATGCGCACGTAGTCTTTGGCGTGGCCCCAATCGCGCAGCGCATCCATGTTACCCATGAACAAACATTCCTCAAGGCCCTGCGCAATGTTGGCCATGCCGCGGGTAATTTTGCGGGTAACGAAGGTCTCGCCGCGGCGCTCGGATTCGTGGTTGAACAAAATGCCGTTGCAGGCATACATGCCGTAGGCCTCGCGGTAGTTGACCGTGATCCAGTAGGCATAGAGTTTGGCCACGCCATACGGGCTGCGTGGGTAAAACGGTGTAGTTTCTTTTTGTGGAATTTCTTGCACCAAACCATAAAGCTCAGAAGTAGAGGCTTGGTAAAAACGGGTGTGTTTTTCAAGTCCCAAAAAGCGAATGGACTCAAGCAGGCGAAGCGTGCCCATGGCGTCTACATCGGCGGTGTATTCGGGCGCTTCAAAACTCACGGCCACATGGCTTTGCGCGCCCAAGTTGTACACCTCATCGGGCTGCACTTCTTGCAATATGCGCGTGAGGTTTGAAGAGTCGGTCAGGTCGCCGTAGTGCAGCTTGAAGCGCGCATTGTCAACGTGCGGGTCTTGGTAAATGTGGTCAATGCGCTGGGTGTTGAATGAAGAAGCACGGCGCTTGATGCCGTGCACCTCATAGCCCTTTTCCAATAGAAACTCTGCAAGGTAAGAACCGTCTTGACCTGTGATGCCGGTAATCAGGGCTTTTTTCATGAATGCGCTTTCTAAGGGGCTGAAACAAAAAATTTGTGTCCATTCTAGATTAACAGTGTGACATCACGGGGGCTGATGGCATTGGCGCTTGCCGCGTTATTGCACCTGTAACGCCATGCTAATGGCCACCTCTGTAAGGGGCAAATCAGCAAAGCCACTGACCACCCCCGTGGGCTGCGTCGCAATGAGGTCGGCTTGGTCCATGCCTTTGACTACAGTGCCAAACACCGCATAGCCAGGGCTGGCCGTGTTTCTAAAGTCCAAAAACGTGTTGTCCACCAAGTTGATGAAGAACTCTGAGGTGGCCGAGTTGGCCACATT
>CANKOT010000189.1 GCA_947484245.1 Comamonadaceae bacterium | reverse complement strand
GTGGGATGAAGCCCGATTTGGTCTGCCACTTGACCTCGAGCGATTCATGATTGTGGCCACCAGCGACTTCAACATGGGCGCCATGGAAAACAAAGGCCTCAATATTTTCAACACCAAATATGTGTTGGCAAACCCCGCCACAGCAACCGACTCTGACTATGCCAACATTGAAAGCGTGGTGGGCCATGAGTACTTTCACAATTGGACAGGTAATCGAATCACCTGCCAAGATTGGTTTCAACTTTCCCTCAAAGAGGGTTTGACTGTTTTTCGCGATCAAGAGTTCAGCCAAGACATGGCGGGCATTCAAAGTGCACGCGCCGTGAAGCGCATTGAAGATGTTCGGGTACTGCGAACCGTTCAGTTCCCTGAAGATGCAGGCCCCATGGCACACCCCGTCAGGCCAGACAGCTACGTTGAAATCAACAACTTCTACACCGTCACCATTTATGAAAAAGGTGCTGAAGTCGTTCGCATGATGCAAACTTTGGTCAGCGCACCTGGCGATGAAGAAGGCAAGCAAGGGTTTGCCAAGGGCATGACGCTTTACTTCGAACGGCATGACGGTCAAGCCGTGACATGCGACGATTTCGCCCAAGCCATTGCAGACGCCAACGCCAACTCACCTTTGGCGCAGCTGCTCCCGCAATTCAAACGCTGGTACAGCCAATCGGGTACGCCTAGGTTGCTGGCAGAAGGTGTTTTTAACGGCGAGGCCCAAACTTTCACGCTGACCTTGTCGCAGTCTTGTGCCGCCACAGTCGATCAGGCACACAAAGAGCCTTTTGTCATTCCAGTTTCAGTGGGTCTGCTTGATGCAGCCGGCCATCCCATTGCCGTTCAGCTAAAAGGCGAAGCTCAGACGCAAAGCCTTCAATTCAGCAAAACTTTGGTTTTGAGTGAAGTGACAAAATCTTTTGTTTTTGAAAATGTGGCGTCAGCACCCACCCCCTCCCTCTTGCGAAACTTCAGCGCCCCAGTCAATCTTGACTGTGAGCTCTCAGAAGAACAATGGCTCACGCTTTTGGCCCATGACCCAGATGCCTTCAACCGATGGGAAGCTGGCCAACGACTGGCTGTTCAAGCTGCTTTGCGTTTTATTCGGGACCAGCACAGCCCGAAAACAGAAGCTGTTTTAGGCAGCGATTACCTGCAAGCCATGCGCTTGGTTTTAAACCATCCCGATTTAGATTCAGCCTTCAAAGAGTTGGTCCTTACCCTGCCCTCAGAAACCTATATTTCTGAGCAGCTTGAGTCTGTAGACCCCCAACTAGTGCATGCTGTGCGAGAGGCGATGAGACTTCAACTGGCACTTTCTTTACAGACAGAGTGGCAAGCTTGCTATGAGCTCAATCGTGTCACGGGTGCTTACTCACCGGATGCCAGCTCGAGCGCCAAACGCGCCTTGTCGGGCATGGCTTTAAGCATGTTGTGCTTGGCTGCCGTGCACGAAGGTACATCCGTTTGGCCCGGCAAAGCTTTGCAAGCTTTCAAAGATGCACACAACATGACCGACCGATTCAATGCCCTCATTGCCTTGGTGATCAGTGGCCATGAATTGGCCACCCAAGCACTCGCGTTGTTCCATGCCTTGTTCAAGAACGAGGCCTTGGTGATCGACAAATGGTTTGGCTTGCAAGCCAGCGCGCCTGATCGCGACGGCCATATTTTGCCCCTCGTGCGTCAACTCATGCAGCATCCCGACTTCAACCTGCGCAATCCCAATCGTGCGCGCAGTTTGATCTTCAGTTATTGCAGCGCCAATCCTGGCGGCTTTCACCGCAGCGATGCCGCAGGCTATGTCTATTGGAGTGAACGCGTGATAGAACTCGATGCCATCAACCCGCAGGTAGCGGCAAGACTAGCCCGCGCCTTAGACCGTTGGAAAAAATTGGCAGAACCTTATCGCCAAGCTGCCAAGGCCGCCATCGAACGCATTGCCGCCAAATCAGACCTCAGCAATGATGTGCGAGAAGTTATCACGCGCGCTTTGGCTGAATGAAACTGGAGAATTCAATGACCCAGAAAATATCACTGTCACGTTACTTGGTTGAACAGCAACGCAGCAAGGGGCGCATACCCGCACAACTGCGCCTTTTGTTGGAAGTTGTTGCGCGGGCTTGTAAAAGCATCAGCCATGCCGTGAACAAAGGCGCCTTGGGTGGCGTTTTGGGCAGCGCAGACATTGAAAATGTCCAAGGTGAGATTCAGAAAAAATTGGACATCATTGCCAATGAAGTTTTGATTGAAGCCAATGAGTGGGGTGGTCATTTAGCCGCCATGGCCTCCGAAGAGATGGAATCCATTCACTTGGTTCCCAATCGTTACCCGCAAGGCGAATACCTGCTGCTGTTTGATCCCTTAGACGGCTCTAGCAACATTGACGTCAACGTGAGCATTGGCACCATATTTAGCGTTCTGCAAAAACCTGAGGGCAGCGAAGGCATCACTGAAAAAGATTTTCTGCAGTCTGGTCGGCAACAAGTAGCTGCAGGTTATTGCGTTTACGGCCCCCAAACCACCTTGGTCTTGACGGTGGGTGATGGCGTGGCCATGTTCACCTTAGACCGAGAACAGGGCTCTTTTGTTTTAACGCAAGAGAACGTCAAAGTCCCCGAAGACACCCAAGAATTCGCCATCAACATGAGCAACATGCGCCACTGGGATGCCCCCGTCAAACGCTATGTGGACGAGTGCTTGCTAGGCAAAGAAGGTGTGCGCGGCAAAGATTTCAACATGCGCTGGATTGCCAGCATGGTGGCCGATGTGCACCGCATCCTCACACGAGGCGGCATTTTCATGTATCCCTGGGACAAGCGAGAGCCTCACAAAGCAGGCAAGTTGCGTTTGATGTACGAAGCCAACCCGATGAGTTGGTTGATCGAGCAGGCGGGCGGCGCATCCACCAATGGCCGAGAACGCATTTTGGACCTCCAACCCAAGCAATTGCACGAACGAGTGAGTGTGATTTTGGGCTCTAAAAATGAAGTAGAGCGCGTCTCGCGTTATCACCTAGAAAAATGAAGTTCTCAAGCCATGCCATGAGGATTCGATGCCTCGTTTTCACTTTGATGGCGGCTATGCTGCCCACGGTATGCATGGCACAGTCGCAAGTCAAATCCATTCCTGAGTTTGATGTGGCTCGGTACATGGGGACATGGTATGAAATAGCCAAGCTCCCCAATTGGTTTCAGCGCAAATGTGTGCAAGGCACGCAAGCTCGTTACAAAGTTTTGGGACCTACTCAAATTGAAGTGAATAACAAGTGCACCACAGCATCGGGTGAAGAGACTCAAGCCATTGGCCTTGCAAGACCCAATGGCAGTGGCCGGCCTGCGCAACTTGAAGTCCGCTTCGCGCCAGAATGGACAGCCTGGCTGCCCATGGTTTGGGGCGCCTATTGGGTTTTAGATTTGGATGCAGACTACCAACTTGCGGCCGTAGGTGATCCCTCCAAGTCCTACCTTTGGATTTTGTCGAGAACACCGCTAGTTTCAGTAGAGCGATACGACGCCTTGTTGCAGCGATTGAATGTGATGGGTTTTGACATCACAAAATTAGAAAAAACGCGCCAAAATTGAATTTGCAGACCAGTTGGGATAGCATGCCAACAGCTTTGTTGGGCTGGCATCGAATTGCAAAATGCAGCCTGCCGAAGCCCGTTCAACTTTTTAGGAGCCTTTTATGCAGCACCGTGCCCTTTCAGCACTGATCATTTCCTTGGTGTGTCTGGGTTTGACCCCTTTAGCCAATGCACAAGCGGCTGATCCTGCGGTCAAAAAATCCGATTCAGGTATTTGTCACGACAAATCAAGCACCAGCTACGCGGTCACTAAAAAGTTTGAAGCGTTTGCCAACATGGACGCTTGCCTCAAAAGCGGTGGCCGTGCACCAGCCAATGCTGCCGCGCCAGAGCCAGTGATGGTCAAGAAATCGGACAGTGGCATTTGCCACGATAAAAGCAGCACCAGCTTTGAGAAAACACAAAAATTCACCGCCTTTAAAACGCTGGACGAATGCGTCAAAAGTGGTGGCACGCTTCCAAAGAAATAAGGGATCAGGTGCCCTCAGCGACTGAAGCTGAGGACTGTTAGGTTGATGCGTTAACGCACTAATTGGCAAGGCTCTTTGATGCGCCTTGCCCTTCTCTGTTAAGTACAACACTTGATGCGCATCAACCCACAATACCCCGCTTCCGCATTTCACTGATTTGATCTGCAGTGATCCCAAGGTCTGATAGCACTGCGTCTGTATCCTGCCCCAAGCTAGGGGCATTGCGCCGATGCTGACCAGGTGTTCTGGACAACTTTGGAACCATGCCAGGCACTTTCAAAACGCTGCCATCGCTCATGCTCACATCGGTCAACATGCCTCGTGCCAAGTAGTGGGGATCAGCCGCAATATCTTCCACAGTGTAAATACGACCTGCAGGAACTGCGGCTTGGTCAAGCACAGCAAGCACCTCAGTCACCTCGTGTTTGGAAGTCCATGCACCAATGGCCGCGTCAATTTCTTCAACCCTC
>CANKOT010000188.1 GCA_947484245.1 Comamonadaceae bacterium | reverse complement strand
CGCTGCGTTGGCTTTCAAGGCCAGCAGTGCCCTCTTGAACCAACAATTCAAATTCTTTTTCAGCCAAGATGGGCTTGCGCAAAATGTCTCGAATCAAATTGAGTACTTCGGGCAAGTTTTTTCGCAGTGTATCAAACCGAACCGTGACGGTTTGTCCGCCACCACTGACTTCAATTTGGGTTTTGAGTTCGTCCAATTTGGCTGAGATTTCAGCGCGTTGTAAATTTCCTGCGCCTCGCATGAGCAAGCTGGCTGTGAGCTTAGAGGTGGTGGCTTGGTTAAACAGGCTTGCTTCATCGCCGAAGCGCAAAGTCAAGATGCCACTTAAAGTTTCGCCACGCGTTTTCTTGGGTGTCAAGATGAGCTTCATGCCGCTGGTCAAAGCCAAACGTTGAGTCCGCTTTTCGATGTTGGCAGGGCTGATGTCAAACACTTCGCCTTCGCTGACAGCTGCCTTGCCTTTGTAGTCGGCCACCAGTTTGGCCACATCTACAGCGTCAGGCAGTTTGCTGCGGTCAGGTGTGGCAGTGGGAATGAATTGCCCCAAAGTGCGATTGCTTTCTTTGAAGTAATTGGCTGCCACAGATTGCAAGTCGGCCAATTTGAGATTCTCAATGCGATCGCGTTGCAAAAAGAACAAGCGCCAGTCGCCATTGGCGATGGACTCTGAAAGTTGTACCGCCAGTTTTTGGGGGTCATTGATGGTCTTGTCGACGTCGCTTAAGAGGCTGGCTTTGGCGCGTTTGAGTTCTTCTTCGGTGACAGGCTTCTTTTGCAAGCCCTCTAATTCTTCAAGCAGAACTTTGCGCGCTTCTGTCAGGCTTTGTGTTTTGTTCAGCTCGGCCATGAACATCACATAGCCTCGCTCCGCCAAGTCAAAGTTCCAAGGACTGACATTGACGGCCAGTTTTTTCTCGACCATGTTCTGGTGTAGCCTGCCATTGGGTGTGCCACCCAAGACTTCACTTAAAGCAGCCATGGCAGCTGAATCAACGTGGCTGCCCGCTGCTGTGTGATAAAGCACCGCAGTCAGTTGCACGTCGCCTGTTCGTCTCACAGTGACTTCGCGCGTGCCATCTTGCGCGGGGTCTTGTGTGTAGGTGGGTTCAATCACTCGATTGGGTTTGGGAATGACACCAAACACTTGCTGTATCAGCGCGAGTGTGCTGGCAGCCTCAAATTTACCAGCCACGAGCAAAACTGCGTTGTCGGGTTGGTAGTACTTGCGATAAAAATTTTGCAAGTTCTCAATCTTGACATTTTCAACATCGGTGCGCGCGCCAATGGTGCTCTTGCCATAGTTGTGCCAATCAAAAGCAGTGGAGGTCATGCGCTGCCAGAGCATCATGTGGGCGTTATTTTCGCCGCTTTCCATTTCATTGCGAACCACTGAAAACTCAGTGTCTAAATCTTTGCGCGCAATCAGGCTGTTGACCATTCGATCGGCTTCCATCTCCAGTGCCCATTTCAGGTTGTCAGGATTGGCAGGAAAGGTTTCGTAGTAATTGGTGCGGTCGTAGAAGGTGGTGCCATTGAATTGCATGCCGCGCTTGCCCAACTCTTCAAAGACATTGCCTCGTGTCTTTGTGCCTTTGAACACCAGGTGCTCCAGCAAATGCGCCATGCCGGTCTCGCCATAATTCTCATGGCGGCTGCCCACCAAATAAGTGATGTTCACAGTGGTGGTGGGCTTGGAGGCATCGGGGGCCAACAACACGCGCAAACCATTGCTCAGTCGGTACTCCGTAATGCCCTCAACTTGAGCGACCGCTTTTAAAGCTGAAGCTTGGTTTTGCGACCATCCAGCAAAAGGAACCAGGCAACTGGCTGAAATGATGGCAATTTGAATCCAACGAGATATAGAGTTTGAACGCATCAGAGGGAACTTGTTTGCAAGAACGAAAAGGAAGCTTTATACACCTGCTTTAGAATAGACAGAGAATACCTGCGCGCCGGCGGGTATTTATTGTGTTCGACCGGCGCCATGTAGAGGACTACCATGTACAAAAACCTCGCAGCCGCTATCGCGGCCGCCTGCTTTTTTTCGCCCATTTCATCCCTTGCCGCAGAGCCTTCGCCGCCAGCTTCAAAAAGCCCGGTCAAAGCCGCTTTTGTCTATGTCACGCCTGTGTTTGAAGCGGGCTGGACGCACCAGCACGATCAAGGCCGTAAAGCGGTTGAAAAGGCCTTGGGCGCTGCCGTTAGAACCAGCGTTGTAGATAACGTGGCCGAAGGCGCTGACTCAGAGCGTGTGGTGCGCGACTTAGCTCAGCAAGGTCACGATGTGATTTTTACCACCAGCTTTGGTTACATGGAACCCACCCTCAAAGTGGCCAAAGAGTTTCCCAATGTGAAGTTTGAATCGATCACGGGCTACAAAACCGATGTGAATGTGTCAGTGGCCAATGCGCGCTATTACGAGGGTCGTTATTTGGCGGGTGTGGCAGCAGGGCGCATGACACTGTCCAATGTGGCGGGTTATGTGGCGGGGTTTCCCATTCCTGAAGTGCTGCAAGGCTTGAATGCGTTTACATTGGGCATGCGCTCGGTGAACCCGCAAGCCCAAGTGAAAGTGATTTGGCTGAACACCTGGTTTGATCCCGCCAAGGAGCGCGATGCGGCCTTTGCTTTGTTCAATCAGTCGGTGGATGTGATCACCTTTCATACGGCCTCCAATGCTGTGATGGTGGCGGCGCAAGAACGCGGCAAGATGGCCATTGCTTATCACTCAGACATGCGCAAAGTAGCGCCAGAAGCGCAGTTGATGGCGGTCACCCATGAGTGGGGCACCTACTACACACAACGCGTGCTTGCCGTGCAAAAAGGGCAGTGGCGCACAGGCAATGTTTGGGGCGGTTTAAAGGAGGGCATGATTCGCGTTGGCGACTATGGCCCTAAGTTACCTGCCAAAGTACGCGACGAAATTGTGAATTTACAACAAGACATCGTGCAGGGCAAACGCCACCCCTTTCAAGGGCCGATTGTCGACAACGAAGGCAAAGTCATTGTGGCAGTTGGGCAGAAACTCAGCGATGTTCAGATTTTGAACATGAACTACGGTGTGGCTGGGGTGATTGGCAAAATAAGTCCTTGAAGTTCAATCCCTGAAAAAAAAGCCTTCGTTTCAAGGCAGGCTTTTTTCAGTGTGATGCCATGCTAGCCATCTAGCTGAATATTTCGAGTCTTGGCCAGTTGGGTCCAGCGGGCCAAGTCGGCCTTCATGTAGGCTGCAAATTCTGCGGGCTTCATGGGCATGAGCTCTACCGCTTCGGAGCTTAATTTTTCTTTGAAATCGGGCTGAGCCAAAACAGTCAGCATGGCGTCGTTCAGTGTTTTGACAATGGCGGCCGGCATGTTGGCAGGGCCTACAACGCCATACCATTGTTGGGCATCAAAGCCCTTGAGGCCCATCTCTTCTAAAGTGGGAATGTCCTTCACTTGGGGGTGACGCTTGGTGCCTGTCACTGCCAGTGCGCGGATACGACCACTTCGAATGTGCGGCAAAGCTGCGGCCAAGCCAGGAAACATCAGCTGTGTTTGACCCCCAATGAGGTCAGTGATAGCCGGTGCAATGCCTCGATAGGGAATGTGCACCATAAAGCTGTTGGTTTGCAATTTGAACAACTCTGCCGCCAGATGGGTTAAGGACCCTGCGCCAGCAGAGCCATAAGACAGGCGGCCGGGGTTTTGCTTCACGTAGTCCAAAAAGGCCTTGAAGTTTTGCGGTGGCAAGCTGGTGTTGATGCACAGCACATTGGGGGTTGAGCCAATCATGCCAATGGGGGTGAAATCTTTTTCTGCGTCGTAGGGCAGTTTCCGAGTGGCGGGCGCTGTGCCGTGGGTGGCCACATAGCCTTGCATGAGGGTGTAGCCGTCAGCGGGCGCACGCGCCGTATTTTGCGAGGCAATGACACCGCCGCCGCCGCCAATGTTGTCAACCACCACAGATTGGCCCAACACTTTGGCCCAGCGCTCACACAGTGCCCGGCCCACCATGTCAGAACCACCGCCGGCAGCCACTGGCACGATGTACCGAATGGGTTTACTGGGATAGGTCGACTGGGCTTGGCTGAGCCCTGGAAGGCCCAGCAAGATGGGACTGGCTTGAAGCAGGGTGCGTCTTTTCATGGTTTTTCTACTAAAGAATGTGTACAACAAAGTTTAGCCCAGACTACCCTCAATTGCACTGTTTGGGCGCACACAAGCCTTGAATTATTCTGACATCCTCAGTTGGCACTTTACAATGTCGCCTTGCATCAAAGCATGTTGGAAAGACAAAGAGATGACGATTAAAAGTGACAAATGGATACGTCGGATGGCTCAAGAGCACGGCATGATCGAGCCTTTCGAGCCCGGGCAAGTGCGTCAAAACGCCGCCGGCGAAAAAATTGTGAGTTATGGCACCAGCAGTTATGGTTACGACATTCGATGCGCTCCTGAATTCAAGGTGTTCACCAACATTTACAGCACCGTGGTCGCCCCCAAGAATTTTGACGAAAAAAGCTTTGTCGACATCCATTCCGATGTCTGCATCATT
>CANKOT010000187.1 GCA_947484245.1 Comamonadaceae bacterium | reverse complement strand
AGCCATTTTGGCGCTTGCAGACGGCACGGTCTTTGTCGGCAACTCGATCGGAGCCTCTGGCTCTGCTGTTGGTGAGGTGGTGTTCAACACCTCCCTCACAGGCTATCAAGAAATCCTCACTGACCCCAGCTACTGCCAGCAAATCGTGACACTCACGTACCCGCACATTGGCAGCTATGGCGTCAACCCCGAGGACGTCGAATCTGACAAAGTCCATGCCGCTGGCTTGATCATCAAAGATCTGCCCATGGTTGCCAGCAATTTCCGCTCAACAGAAACGCTTTCAGCTTACTTGTCACGCAGTGGCACAGTGGCCATTGCCAACATAGACACCCGCAAACTCACCCGCCTATTGCGCACCAAAGGGGCCCAAAATGGCACCATTGTGGGCTTGGCAGAGGGTCAAAAAGTGACCCCCGAACTCACAGCGCAGGCCGTGCAAGCCGCACAAGCGGCACCCGCCATGGCAGGTTTGGACTTGGCCCAGAAGGTCACGGTGTCTTCACCTTACGCTTGGACAGAGTCCGAGTGGCAACTGGGCCGCGGCTATGGCCAACAAACAGCGCCCCGTTTTCATGTGGTCGCGTATGACTTTGGCGTGAAGAAAAACATCCTCCGCATGCTGGCCGAGCGCGGCTGCAAAGTCACGGTGGTGCCAGCCAAAACGTCCGCCGCCGAAGTGCTTCAGCACAAGCCCGATGGTATCTTCTTGTCGAATGGTCCTGGCGACCCTGAGCCTTGCGATTACGCCATTGCTGCTGCACAAGAACTCATTGAAACCGGCATTCCCACTTTTGGTATTTGCTTGGGTCACCAAATCATGGCTTTGGCCAGTGGTGCCAAAACTTTCAAGATGAAGTTTGGCCACCACGGTGCCAATCACCCCGTCAAAGACCTCGACTCCGGCCGCGTGTCCATCACCAGCCAAAATCACGGTTTTGCGGTAGACGAAAAATCCTTGCCTGCCAACTTGCGCGCCACTCACGTGTCTTTGTTTGATGGCACCTTGCAGGGTTTGGCCCGCACCGACAAACCTGCGTTTTGTTTCCAAGGTCACCCCGAGGCCTCACCTGGCCCTCACGACATTGCCTATCTCTTCGATCGCTTCATCAACCTGATGGAGAAAAAATAACATGCCAAAGCGGACCGACCTTAAAAGCATTCTCATCATTGGCGCTGGCCCTATCATCATTGGCCAGGCTTGTGAATTCGACTACTCTGGCGTGCAAGCTTGCAAAGCATTGCGCGAAGAGGGCTACAAAGTCATTTTGATCAACAGCAACCCTGCCACCATCATGACCGACCCTGCTACCGCAGACGTCACCTACATCGAACCCATCACTTGGCAAACGGTTGAAAAGGTCATTGCCAAAGAACGCCCCGATGCCATTCTGCCCACCATGGGTGGCCAAACAGCGCTTAACTGTGCGCTCGATTTATGGCACAACGGTGTGCTCGATAAATACAAAGTCGAACTCATTGGCGCGTCGCCTGAAGCCATCGACAAAGCGGAAGACCGCTTGAAGTTCAAAGATGCCATGACCAAAATTGGCTTGGGTTCTGCACGCTCAGGCATTGCCCACAGCATGGAAGAAGCTTGGGAGGTACAGCGCACCCTTGGGTTCCCCACCGTCATTCGTCCTAGCTTCACGCTAGGCGGCACAGGCGGCGGAATTGCCTACAACCCCGAAGAGTTTGAGACCATCTGCAAACGCGGTTTGGAAGCGTCTCCTACCAACGAGTTGCTCATTGAAGAGTCATTGTTAGGCTGGAAAGAATACGAGATGGAGGTGGTGCGCGACAAGGCGGACAACTGTATCATCGTCTGCGCTATCGAAAATTTGGACCCGATGGGGGTTCACACCGGCGACTCCATCACGGTGGCACCGGCTCAAACACTCACCGACAAAGAATATCAAATCATGCGAAATGCCAGCTTGGCAGTTCTGCGTGAAATTGGCGTCGATACCGGCGGGTCGAATGTTCAGTTTTCGATCAACCCGCAAGACGGCCGCATGGTCGTCATTGAGATGAACCCCCGTGTCTCGCGTTCTTCTGCTTTGGCCTCGAAAGCCACGGGCTTCCCGATTGCCAAAGTGGCTGCCAAATTGGCTGTTGGCTACACGCTTGATGAGCTGCGCAACGAAATTACAGGTGGTGCCACACCCGCCAGCTTCGAGCCCAGCATCGATTACGTGGTGACCAAAATTCCGCGATTCGCCTTTGAAAAATTCCCCACAGCCGACAGCCGTCTCACCACACAAATGAAGTCGGTGGGCGAGGTGATGGCCATTGGCCGCACCTTCCAAGAGTCCTTCCAAAAAGCCTTGCGCGGTTTGGAAGTAGGTGTCGATGGTTTGAACGAGAAAACGCAAGACCGCGAAGTGCTCGAAAAAGAGTTGGGCGAGCCAGGACCAGATCGCATTTGGTACGTCGGCGATGCATTTGCCATGGGCCTTAGCGTGGATGAGGTTTTCAATCTCACCAAAATTGACCCATGGTTCTTGGTTCAAATTGAAAACATCGTGAAGATTGAGTTGGAGTTGGAAACCACCAAGCTTCAAGCCATCACAGCCGACGAGCTGCGTGCCTTGAAGAAAAAAGGTTTCTCAGACCGCCGCTTGGCCAAGTTGCTCAAAAAAACCGAGCATGAAGTGCGCGCTCAGCGCCATGCCATGAACATTCGTCCTGTTTACAAACGGGTTGACACTTGCGCTGCTGAGTTCTCCACCGACACGGCCTACATGTATTCCACTTATGAAGACGAGTGCGAAGCCGAACCCACCAACAACAAAAAGATCATGGTCTTAGGTGGCGGCCCGAATCGAATTGGCCAGGGCATTGAGTTTGACTACTGCTGCGTACACGCCGCCTTGGCCATGCGCGAAGATGGCTACGAAACCATCATGGTCAACTGCAACCCCGAGACCGTGTCGACTGACTACGACACCTCCGACCGTTTGTATTTCGAGCCGCTCACTTTAGAAGATGTGCTTGAAATTGTGGACAAAGAAAAGCCAACAGGCGTCATTGTTCAGTATGGGGGGCAAACTCCTTTGAAATTGGCCCTTGGTTTGGAAGCGGCCGGTGTGCCCATCATTGGGACCAGCCCCGACATGATTGACGCCGCTGAAGACCGCGAGCGTTTTCAAAAGTTGTTGCACGAGTTGGGCTTGCGTCAGCCGCCCAACGCCACAGCCCGCACTGAACCCGAAGCGTTGGAAAAAGCGGCAGCCTTGGGTTACCCCTTGGTGGTTCGTCCCAGCTATGTGTTGGGTGGTCGTGCCATGGAAATTGTGCACGAGCAGCGCGATCTTGAGCGCTACATGCGCGAAGCCGTCAAGGTCAGCAACGACTCGCCCGTGTTGCTCGATCGCTTTTTAAATGATGCCATTGAATGCGACGTTGACTGCTTACGCGACGCTGAAGGCAAAACCTTCATCGGTGGTGTCATGGAGCACATTGAACAAGCTGGCGTGCACAGCGGTGACTCTGCATGCTCTTTGCCACCCTACAGCTTAAGTGCTGACACGGTCGATGAACTCAAGCGGCAATCTGCTGCCATGGCTGGCGCCTTGAATGTGGTGGGTTTGATGAACGTGCAGTTTGCCATTCAGCACGTCGATGGCAAAGATGTGATCTACGTTTTGGAGGTGAACCCCCGTGCTTCACGCACGGTGCCTTATGTGTCGAAAGCCACAGGCATTCAATTGGCCAAGGTGGCGGCGCGTTGTATGGCCGGTCAAAGCTTGGCATCGCAGGGTATTGCCAAAGAAGTCACGCCGCCTTATTTCAGCGTCAAAGAAGCGGTGTTTCCTTTCGTGAAATTCCCCGGTGTAGACACTATCCTGGGCCCAGAAATGAAGTCCACGGGCGAAGTCATGGGCGTAGGCAAAACATTTGGCGAAGCTTTTGTGAAGAGTCAATTGGGTGCTGGCACCAAGTTGCCACGCGAAGGTAAAGTGTTCCTCACCGTCAAAAACAGCGACAAACCGCGTGCAGTGAAAATTGCGCGTGAGTTGGTGGCCTTGGGCTTTGAGCTCTTCGCAACCAAAGGGACAGCTGCTGCCATTGCTGCCGAGGGTGTCGCTGTGAAGGCCATCAATAAGGTAACAGAAGGCCGCCCTCACATTGTGGACATGATCAAGAACAACGAAGTTGCCTTGGTCATCAACACGGTGGAAGAGCGACGCAATGCCATTGCCGACTCCCGCGTCATTCGCACATCGGCACTCTTGGCACGGGTCACCACCTTCACTACAATAGCTGGCGCTGAAGCTGCAGTTGAAGGCATGAAGTACATCGACAATTTGGACGTCATTTCTGTTCAAGAAATGCACGCCATGTTGAGCGTCTAAAAGAAATACGGAGACATCCAAGTGGCGACCATTCCCATAACCCTTCGCGGTGCTGAAAAGCTCAAAGCTGAACTGCACCAATTGAAAACCGTTGAGCGTCCTTGGGTGATTAACGCCATTGCAGAAGCCCGGGCGCAAGGCGACTTGAGTGAAAACGCTGAGTACGACGCCGCCAAAGACCGTCAAGGTTTT
>CANKOT010000186.1 GCA_947484245.1 Comamonadaceae bacterium | reverse complement strand
GCCTCCAAAGATGTCAACGACAACGCTGCTCTGGCCGAGTGCTATTCCATTTTGTTGCGCGTCATGTACCCCGCTTGCCCTCACTTGGCCTTCCAGTTGTGGAACGAGTTGGGCTACGGCGCAAGCCAAGGCGATTTGCTCGATGTGGCGTGGCCGACCGTGGACGACACCGCATTGCAGCGCGACGAGATTGAACTCATGCTGCAAATCAACGGCAAGTTGCGTGGCTCCCTCACGGTGTCTGCCAACGCCGACAAGGTAAGCATTGAACAGGCGGCTGCAGCGCACGAGCAAGTGACCAAGCAAGCGGCTGGCGCTGTGCCCAAGAAAATCATTGTGGTGCCTGGCCGTTTGGTCAACGTGGTGTTGTAAGCGCCTTCAAGCACTCAACATGAACGCATCCTCTTTGCTGCTAAGCCGTCGCCAATCGCTCAAAGCAATGGGCCGTAGCTTGGCAGGCGGAGTGCTTTTCGGCCTTGTGGTCACAACAGGTTTGTCTGGCTGCGGTTTTCAATTGCGTCAAAGCGCTGACTTGCCATTCAAATCTTTGTTTTTGATCTTGCCAAGGCAGTCTGCCCTGGGGGTCGATTTGCGCCGCAACTTGGCCAGTCAAGCCAACTTAAAAGTCTTCACAGAAGCCAAGGACCTGGCTGCCTCAGAGGTTGTGTTGGAGGTCATGTCTGAAGTGCGCGAACGCGTGGTGGTAGGTTTGAATGCATCCGGCCAAGTGCGCGAATTGCAACTGCGATTGAAAGTCAAGTTTCGTGTGCGCACACCGCAAGGCCAAGTTCTGATACCTGAAGTGGAGTTGCAGCAGCAACGAGACTTGAGCTTCTTGGAGTCGGCGGCCTTGTCCAAAGAAATTGAAGAAACCATGATGTACCGAGACATGCAAGTCGACATCGTGCAGCAAATGTTGCGTCGCTTGGCGGTTGTCCAAGCTCGTTAAAGTCAGCCTGACTCACCCAACCTATTCATGCAACTGGCCCTGCCTCAGCTTCAAGCACATTTGCAAAAAGGCTTGCGAAGCTTGTACACCTTGCATGGCGATGAGGCCTTGTTGGTTCAAGAGGCGGCCGATGCCATTCGCGCGGCAGCCCGTGAGCAAGGCTACACCGAGCGCAGCGTGCACGTGGTGTCTGGCGCACACTTTGATTGGAGTGAGGTGCTTGCGGCAGGGGGTTCAATGAGCTTGTTTGCCGAACGCCAAATTTTAGAAATTCGTGTGCCCACAGGCAAGCCTGGCAAAGAGGGCAGCCCCATGATTCAACAACTGGCCCAGAGCGCGCAGGGCAATGACAGCACCTTGACACTGTTTGTTTTGCCGCGATTAGACAGTGCCACCAAAAAAGGCGCTTGGTTTGGCGCTTTGGAGCAATTTGGTGTTTCTTTGCAAATTGACTCGCTCGATCGAGCGCAGTTGCCGCAGTGGATTGCGCAGCGCTTGAAAATGCAAGATCAAAGCGTGTCGCCAGGACAAGAGGGTCAAAACTGTTTGCAGTTTTTTGCCGACAGGGTGGAAGGTAACTTGTTGGCAGCACATCAAGAAATTCAAAAATTGGGCTTGCTCTACCCGGCCGGCGAATTAACCCAAGCACAAGTTGAAGGCGCTGTTTTGAACGTGGCGCGTTACGATGTCTTCAAGCTCTCAGAATCCGTGTTGGCAGGCCAAATTGCCCGTGTACAGCGCATGCTAGAAGGCCTGCAAGCCGAAGGCGAAGCTGCGGTCTTGGTTCACTTCACTCTGTCAGAAGACATTCGCGCTTTGAAGCGCGTTAAGGATGCCATCGCAGAAGGGCGCCCCTTGCCCATGGCGCTGCGCGAGCAACGCATCTGGGGTGTGCGAGAAAAGCTGTTTGAACGGGTCTTGCCCAGATTGACGTCCCATCGCTTGGCGCAGTTGTTGCAAAACGCCCACCAAGTCGATGGCATTGTGAAAGGCTTGAAAGTGGCAGACTGGCCCACCGACCCTTGGCAAGCCCTACAGCGCTTGGCTGTGCGGCTTTCAAGCGCTTGCGCAGCAAAGACTTGAGAGCTTTTGACAAGTTGACACACAAGAGTGCGAAAATAGCGCCATGAACGCAACTTCTAACGCTAACGCCCAAGCAGTGGACATGGCCCCAGACGGGGCCTCAGCCGCTGCCCCAGGTTCGACTCATGCAGCCATGCAAATTTTGGGTCAGCAGGCCAAAGTGGCCTCTGCTGCCATGGCCAAGGCCTCAACGGCTTCCAAAAACAATGCCTTGAAACGCCTGGCGGCTTTGCTTCGCGAGAATACCGACGCGCTGCAAATTGACAACGCCAAAGATTTGGCCCGTGCTGAAGCCGCAGGTTTGGCAGCGCCCATGGTCGATCGCTTGCGTTTAAGCCCCAAGGTGTTGGCCACGTGTGCCGAAGGTTGTGAGCAATTGGCCGCCATGCCCGATGTCATTGGCGAAATCATCGGCATGAAACAACAACCGAGCGGCATTCGCGTGGGGCAGATGCGTGTGCCTTTGGGGGTGTTTGGGATGATTTTTGAAAGCCGACCCAATGTCACCATTGAAGCGGCCAGTTTGTCGATCAAAAGCGGCAACGCTTGTATCTTGCGCGGTGGCTCAGAGGCCATTGAATCCAACAAAGCCTTGGCTTTGTTGGTGCAGCAAGCTTTGCAAGAGTCAGGCTTGCCCACGCTGGCCGTGCAGTTGGTGCAAACCACCGACCGCGAAGCCGTGGGCCAACTGATTACCATGCCCGAGTATGTTGATGTGATCATTCCGCGCGGCGGCAAGGGCCTCATTGAGCGCATCAGCCGCGATGCCAAAGTGCCCGTCATCAAACACCTCGATGGCAATTGCCACACGTACATCGACGACCCCTGCGATGTGGCCATGGCCGTCAAAGTGGCAGACAACGCCAAGACTCAAAAATACAGCCCTTGCAATGCCAGTGAGGGCTTGCTGGTGGCGCAGGGCGTCGCGGCAGAATTTCTACCGCTCATTGGCAAGGTCTACGCCGACAAAGGCGTAGAAATGCGCTGCTGCGCCAAGTCCAAAGCCATTTTGTCGAAGGTGCTGGGTGCCAAGTTGGTCGATGCCACCGAGCAAGATTGGTTTGAAGAGTATTTGGCGCCCATCATCAGCATCAAGGTGGTGGAAGGCTTGGACCAGGCCATTGCGCACATCAATCATTATTCCAGTCACCACACCGATGCCATCCTCACGCGCAACCACATGCATGCGCAGCGCTTCTTGCGCGAAGTCGATTCAGCCAGCGTGATGGTCAACACCAGCACCCGATTTGCAGATGGCTTTGAATTTGGTTTAGGCGCAGAAATTGGCATCTCCACCGACAAGTTCCACGCTCGTGGGCCCGTTGGTATAGAAGGACTCACTTCGCTCAAGTACGTTGTACTGGGCGAGGGTGAAGTTCGAAACTAATTACAAACAAGGCGCATATGGTTCCGCATTTAGTCACGGCTTTGAATGGCCCCATCAACGAACTCGAGCAACGGGTCCTTGATTCCATGCCCGCCATTGAGCGCTGGTTCAGGTTGGAGTGGATGGAGCACACGCCGCCCATTTACACCTCGGTTGACATTCGCAACGCAGGTTTCAAGTTGGCGCCGGTCGACACCAATTTGTTTCCGGGTGGCTGGAACAACCTGTCGCCTGAAATGTTGCCTTTGGCGGTGCAAGCGGCCCAAGCGGCCATTGAGAAAATTTGCCCTGAAGCCAAAAACCTGCTCATCATTCCCGAGAACCACACGCGCAACACCTTCTATTTGAGCAATGTGGTTCAGTTGCAGCGCATCTTTCACATGGCCGGATTGAATGTGCGAATTGGCTCTATCAACCCTGACATCAAAGAGTCCACCACCATTGATTTGCCAGGCGGAGAGCAAGTCACTTTAGAGCCAGTGCTTCGCACCAAGCACCGCGTTGGCTTGAAAGACTTCGATCCTTGCACCATTTTGCTCAACAACGATCTGTCGGCTGGTGCGCCTGGCATTTTGGAGGAGTTGCACGAGCAGCACCTGTTGCCACCCCTGCATGCAGGTTGGAGTGTGCGTCGCAAAACCCTGCACTTCCAAAGCTATGAAGAAGTGGCCAAGCGCTTTGGCAAATTGCTGGGCATTGACCCGTGGCTCATCAACCCCATGTTCAGTCAGTGCGGTGATGTCAATTTTGCGGAAGGTTTGGGCATTGAGGCTTTGCGCAGCAATGTCGATGCACTCTTGACCAAAATCAAGCGCAAGTACAAAGAGTACGGCATCAACGAAAAACCGTTTGTGGTTGTCAAAGCCGACAATGGCACCTACGGCATGGGCATCATGACCGTGCGCGATGTGTCCGACCTCGATCAGCTGAACCGCAAAACACGCAACAAAATGAGCGTCATCAAAGATGGCCAGGTGGTGAGCGATGTGATCATTCAAGAAGGTGTGCTCACCAACGAGCGCATGAACGATGCGGTGGCCGAACCCGTGGTTTACATGGTGGACCGTTATGTGGTGGGCGGCTTCTACCGAGTTCACGCAGAGCGCGGCGTGGATGAGAATTTAAATGCGCCCGGGGCAAGCTTTGTCCCGTTGGCGTTT
>CANKOT010000185.1 GCA_947484245.1 Comamonadaceae bacterium | reverse complement strand
TTTGCTTACGTGCGTTTGCTGGGCTATGACTTCTTGAACGCATCGGCCTCGGCCAAACTGATGAACACCGCCACCAACTTTTCAGCCTTGGCACTGTTCACTTGGCAGGGCCATGTGTGGTGGCACTTGGCTGTGCCCATGGCCTTGGCCAATGTCATTGGAAGCCTGATCGGTACTCGACTGGCATTGAAGCACGGTGCGGGCTTTGTCCGCTATGCCTTCTTGGCTGTGGTTAGCGCTCTGATTTTGAAAACAGCCTACGATGGATTTTTCCGCTGAGGCGCAAATTGCGCAAAAGCCACGCCTAGCAAGGCAATGCCGGCACCCACCAATTTGCTAGCGGTGTATTGCTCACCCGTGATGGCCCAAGCAAACAAGCCAGCAACCGGTGGCATGAGGTACATCAGAGGCGCTGTTCTGGCCACACCTCGGACTTGGTTGATCCAGCCCCAAACAAACCAGCCACCAAAGGCAGAAATCAAAACAGACCAGCCCATTGCAGCCCAACCCTGAACACCCAGACTGGCCCAAGGTGCTTCAAGGCCAGCGGGGATTGACAACAACATGACGGGCAAGCCGCCCAACAGGGTGGCATAACCCATGGTCAAAATGCTACCATGTTTTTCAAGCAGTGGTTTGGCTTGCACGGTGTAATAAGAGAATAAAACAGAGGCTACTAACAAGACCATGTCGCCACCCGTCGCCCGCAAATCACCTTTCATGATTTTTTCAGAAAGAAACAGCAGCACCCCTGTGAAGGCGATCATGACGCCCAAGACTTGGTAGCGCTGAAGTTTTTCGTGCCCCTTCCATCTCAAAATGAGCAAGGTAAAAATGGGGCCACACGCCAGAATCACAGAGCTTGAAAAGGGCGTCGACAAATGAATGCCGTAACAAACAATGCCCACATGCAAGCTGTGCCCGACGAAGCCCAAGCCGGCTAACTCAAAAATATCTTTTCGGGCCATCGGCGGAAAGAAGCGGCCGAGCGTGACGCGCATCATGATCAATGCGCATGTCGGCATGATCACGTAACGGCCCAACAAAAAACCACTTGGCGACAGCGTGTCCAGCAGATACTTTTGCACGCTGAAGTTGGCACCCCAAATCAAAATTAAAATCATGGCGGCCATCAAAGCCAAGGTGTTTTGTTTTTTGAGGTTCAAAGCGTGTCCAACACCGAGATGGGCACGCGTGCTGCCAAAGCACACATCAACTCATAGCCCACAGTGCCAGCAGCACGGGCCACCTCATCGATCGAAACACCAACACAAGGCTGACTGGTTTTTTGGGGCTGACCCCACAAGGTGACTTCACTGCCCCTGTCGGCATGCTGCAAATCAGTGATATCGACGGTGATCATGTCCATGCTGACGCGGCCCAGTGTCCGGGTCCGAACGCCATCGACGCAAACGGGCGTGCCGGTCGGCGCGTGGCGTGGGTAACCGTCTGCATAGCCACAAGCCACCACGCCTATTCGCATAGGGCGATCAGCTACAAACAAAGAGCCATAGCCCACAGAGTCTCCTGCTTGCAAATCTTGCACGCCAATGATGGCGGCATTCAAACTCATGACCGGTTTGAGGCCCCATTGATCAGCTGTATGGGCAGGATGGTCAGGCGAACTGCCATACAGCGCAATGCCGGGCCGCACCCAATCTGACCTGACCTTTAAATCTTTGGCATGGCGCAAGGCGGCGGCGCTGTTAGACAGACTGCGTTCGCCCGATAAATCATGGGTGTATGCATGAAAGACAGCCATGGCGGCTGCGATGCCTTTGTCGGTGTCGGCATCGCTGAAGTGCGACATGATCGAAATTTCATCGACTTGAGGCAGTGCATTCAAACGTGTCCAAGCCGCTCGAAATGCTTGTGGGGCAAAGCCCAAACGGTTCATACCCGTATTTATTTTGAGGAATACGCGATGGCCATGGTGTGTTTTGTGAATCGCCAACATGTCGATTTGCGCTTCGCAATGCACCACGTGCCACAAATTAAGTCGGGAGCACAACTCTAGATCGCGTGTTTCAAAAACACCCTCTAGCAAAAGAATGGGGCCGCGCCAACCCAACTGCCGAACACGCTCGGCTTCTGACAAATCAAGAAGTGCAATACCGTCTGCGGCACGCAAAGCATCGAAAACTCTTTCAATGCCGTGCCCATACGCATTGGCTTTGACCACCCCCCAAACCAAGGCATCGGGGGCTGTAGTTTTAATGAGCGCCAAGTTATGGCGCAAGGCTTTTAGGTCAATGGTGGCCTGAATGGGTCTAGGCATGTCGGAACGTTCAAAAACAAAGATCTGTCGCAAAGCTTGGAGCCTAGATTGTGTCACTTCAGAGCGTGATATAAATGAAACTTACGCCAACACCTGCATTGCAGTTGTTGCTTTGTTCAATTTTGATACTTTCGACCACGGCCCAATGCCCTATCGATTCACTGCATGATTTCATGAAGCGCGGTTTTTACACCATCATGGGGGCCCAGTTTTTCAGTTCGTTGGCCGACAACGCGCTGTTTGTCGCGGCGGTTGAACTCATTCGCATCAGTGGCGGAGACGAGTGGCAACGCGCTGCTTTGGTGCCCATGTTCGCCCTGTTTTATGTTGTGCTGGCGCCTTTTGTAGGCGCGTTTGCCGACTCCAGACCCAAAGGCCAAGTCATGTTCGTCAGCAACGCCATCAAGGTGGTGGGCTGTTTGATGATGCTCTTTGGCACGCACCCCTTGCTGTCTTATGCCATCGTGGGCTTAGGAGCGGCGGCTTACTCTCCTGCTAAATACGGCATCTTGACCGAATTGCTGCCAGCCTCGCAACTGGTCAAAGCCAATGGCTGGATTGAAGGCCTGACCATTGCGTCCATCATCTTGGGTGTCTTGATTGGCGGGCAATTGGTAGGCCCCCATGTGGCTGAGTACTTGTTGAGCTTTGACTTACCGTTCTTAGAGACAGGCATCGACACGCCGCCCGAGGCCGCCATTTTGTTATTGATCGTCTTTTATGCTTTGGCGGCTTGGTTCAACACACGGATACCCAACACAGGCGTGGTCATGCGCGCTTTGCCGGCCAATTTATGGGCCCTGATACCCGATTTTTGGGATTGCAATACACGCCTATGGAAAGACCGCTTAGGCCAAATTTCATTGGCAACCACCACCTTGTTTTGGGGCGTTTCTGGCAACTTGCGTTACATCGTCTTGGCTTGGAGCGCTGTTGCGCTTGGCTACACCACGACTCAAGCCTCTAGCTTGGTCGGCGTTGTTGCCGTTGGCACCGCCGTCGGTGCCGTGGTGGCTTCCGTGCGGATGAAGTTGCACCAAGCAACCCTTGTCATGCCCTTGGGCATTGGCATGGGCTTGCTCGTCGTCGCCATGAACTTCATTGACAACGTGTGGGTTGCCGCACCCTTCTTGATCATGTTGGGCGCGCTGGGTGGCTTTCTGGTGGTTCCCATGAATGCATTGTTGCAGCACCGCGGTCACAACCTGATGGGCGCTGGCAGGTCCATTGCGGTTCAAAACTTCAACGAACAAGCATGTATTTTGTTTTTAGGTGGCATGTACAGCTTCTCAACAGGCATGGGCTTGTCAGCCTTTGGCGCCATCACCGCCTTTGGCTTGGTGGTGGCCGGCTTCATGTGGCTCATCAAACGCTGGCACGAGCGCAATATGCGAGACCACAGTGAAGAGTTGCAACAATTGATTGAAGTGGCTAAAAATGACCACTCACATGGTTAATCGCAACTTGCTTTAACCCCCCTTGAAGGTGCTTCACATGAAAACAATTTACGATTTTGAGGCCGTTCAAATGAATGGGCAAGGTCTGGCCCTGAACCAATTGCAAGGCAAGGTCATGTTGATCGTGAACACGGCAAGTGCCTGCGGTTTCACGCCTCAATTTGGTGGTCTAGAGAAAGTTCACCAAGCCTACAAAGACCAAGGCTTGGCTGTTTTAGGTTTTCCCTGCAATCAGTTTGGCGGCCAAGATCCTGCGAGCAACGCGGTCATTGCAGATTTTTGTCAAGTCAATTACGGCGTGACTTTCACCATGATGCAAAAGGTCAATGTCAATGGACCCGAAGCGCATCCGCTCTACCAATGGTTGTGCGCTGAGGCACCGGGCTTGTTAGGCAGCAAGGCCATTAAGTGGAACTTCACCAAATTTTTGGTGGGGCGTGATGGCCGTGTCATCAAGCGCTATGCATCGATGGACAAGCCCGAGAAAATAGCCCAAGACATTGAAGCCGCGCTGGCTTCTTAAATTGACTCGCCAATCTGACTTGATTGTCGCAAGTCCCAACGTGCTGATTGCTTCAATGGCTTTGTGAAAGCACTTCGTCGACCACCTCAACCCAATGCCGCACCGGCACATCGGCGCCACTTTGCAAATGCGTGATGCAGCCAATGTTGGCACTCAAAATGGCCGTGGCTTGCAAGTTTTTCAGATGCCCCAATTTGCGGTCGCGCAAGGCATACGCCGTATCGGCTTGCAACACTGAATAGGTGCCTGCAGAGCCACAGCACAAGTGGGATTCAACTTCAGCCACGCGCAACTTAAATCCGAGCTGACCCAATTGAAACTCCACCCCCCCTTTGAGCTGTTGGCCATGCTGC
>CANKOT010000184.1 GCA_947484245.1 Comamonadaceae bacterium | reverse complement strand
TGAATACACCACCAAAGAGTATTTGTATGACAAGGGCATGGATTACACCTATGCGCTACAAAACAAAATTCACGACAAACAGGTTTGGCTGAACAGTGCCGCCAACAGCTTGAAATTGGGGCCTGTGCCCGTTGCAGAGTTCTTTCAAAAAACACTGGCCTTGAATTCTGAAATTACCCGAATTGAAATTCAAGACAAATATGGCCGAGTGCTTCACAGCATTAAGGAAGGCTCTAAGCCTCAACTTGGGCTCAACACGCAAACTGAAACTGGCAGCCCCACCTTGTCTCTCACACGGCTGCGTGCTGTTGAATCCTTCTCGACTGCTTTCACACAACCCTACCAGCGCGATCAAAAATTATGGGTTGACATGGTGCTGCCCACCTTTGTCAATGGTGACGCAAGTCTTATTTTTATCTTCACCTTGGACACCGATTTTTGGATGCCCCAAAAATCTGGCATTGACTTGCCCGCCGATGTGAAGGTGAGCATGGTGACCACGCAACGAGAAACAGAACGAAACTTTAACAGCCTCATGGGCATGGGCATGGGCATGGGCATGGACACAGAGTTTGTCAGTACGATTGACTCGCAAGATCGACACTTGCAAATTCGCTTTGCCCCTCAAGATCCTGTTTTAAAAAGGCCTCTTTTTATTTTATTTTTGGTGTTCATTGCATGTGGTGCGTTGGTCGGTTTGATTCTGACCAGCATTCACACCACGCTGCTAAGGCGCGCTGCTGAAGTTGCCTTGTTTAAACTGACCGAATCGATCAATGCGCAGTCTCGCATTGGGCTGCTTGGCGAAGTTTCTTTGAGCATTGCGCACGAGCTGAACCAGCCCCTTACCACCATTGCCAACTATGCGGCCGCCTGCGAAATAAAGTTGAAAGATATCCAAGATACATCGGGCGAATTAACGGCCTATTTAGGGCAAATCAGAGAGCAAACTTTGCGCGCCTCCGAGGTGGTGAGCAGCGTGCGAAATTTTGTTCTGAAGAAGCAAAATACCGCAGTCAACCTCAATCCAGCGCAACTGATTGAAAAGCTTGAACCCATTTTAAAAATGATGGCGAAAGACCATAAAACCAAAATTGAGTTAAACCTTGAAGCCGATCTTTGGATTCTTGCAGATGCTGTCTTGTTAGAACAAGTGATCATCAATTTGGTTCAAAATAGCCTGGATGCCATGAATCAAATTTCAAGTGCCTTGAACTTAGTTTATCTGCGTGTTTTCAGCCAATCAGCCGATCAAGTTTGCATTGAAGTGGTAGACAACGGGAGTGGCATTGCCAATCAAATTGCACACCGTGTGATGGAGCCCTATTTCACAACCAAACCCACTGGCTTGGGCATTGGACTTAGCTTTTCCAGATCGGTGGTGGAGAAATTTGGCGGCCGCATCAAATTCAGTTCTAGCGTGGGTCGCGGCACCACGGCTTCGCTTGTTTTTCCGAGAGTCAAGAGTCTATGAGAACCCCTGAAAAATACGTCTACATTGTGGAGGACGAAGAGTCCTTGGGCGTCAGTTTAAAAATTGTGCTGGACGCCTCTGGCTTTAGCACCAAGGTGTTTGCTTCTGCCCATTCTTTTCAAAAGTTTTGCAAAGAAGTGCCGGCCATTTTTGACCGTCCTGGCTGTTTGCTACTTGATGTTCGGTTGCCAGACATGTTAGGCCCCGACCTCTTTGTCAAATTTCGAAGCGAGCACAAAAACCATTGCATCACCACGCTGTTCATGACCGGCCATGGCGACACCGAGATGGCTGTCAAGCTCATGAAGCTGGGTGCCTTTGATTACCTCTCCAAGCCTTTCAATCCGCATCACCTCATAGAAAAACTGGACGCCGCCTACCAGCGTTCTTTGGCGAGATTTGGAGATCAGCAATTCGTCAATTTATTTCACGACAAAGTAAGCCATCTTTCGCCGCATGAAAAAAAAGTCATGCAGCTTATGTTGGAACACATGACCACCAAAGAAATTGCCGAGGACATGGCCAACAGCACCCGCACGGTAGAAGTGCACCGCGCCAATGTGCTCAAAAAAATGGAGTGCGCATCGGCTGCCGAATTGGCGCAACAAAACGAGCGCTACCGACTGCTAAGCGACTTCAATCCCTGACGCACGGTGGGGTAGTTCAATCGAAGTTTGAGTTCTTTTTTAAGTCGGTTGTTTTGAAGACGACGCGACTCACTCATGAAACTCAAGAGCATGAGCGGCAAAGCTTCTAGCGCCTGACTGCGGGGCACGCGCGGCGGGCGAGGCAATCCCATGAGGTCTGCCGCCAAATCAAAATAATCACCCATTTTCAAACGCGTATCGTCACTCACGTGCACCACACGTTGCGGCTTGCCTCGCCACAAGGCCGCAACGCAAGCCCTGGCTAAGTCATCGGCATGAATGTGGTTGGTGTACACATCGTCTTTTTGAACCAGCACCGGGGTGCCCTTCATCAGCCTTTCGCGCGGGGTGCCATTGGGCCGGTCTGGGGCATAGATACCTGGAATTCGCAGAATGCTGGCACGCACCCCTTTTTTGCCCAAAAAACGAATGCTGTTTTCGGCATCGACGCGGCGGATGGCCCTGGGTGTATGAGGCTTGACGGGGTGTGACTCAGCAATCCATTGGTCCTTGCAATCGCCATACACGCCACTGGTAGAGCCATACACCAGGGAGAGGGGTGGTCTTCTTTTTAGCAGCGCTCTAATTAGATTCAAAGTTCGAGGATCTGTGGACCACTCGCCAGCCCGGTCGGAGGGCGGTGGGGCCAAATGCAAAACACGGGTGGCCCATGCTGACAAGCGATTCAAGCTTTGAGGTTCATCTAAGTTACCAAGCACTGGGGTGATGCCCTGAGCCCTTAAACCGTCTGATTTTTCGGGGCTGGAGGTTAAAGCCATGAGTCTTGTGCGGCCTAGCAGTTGTTTGGCAGCGCGTTGACCTACATCACCACATCCGATGATCAAAACGCGTTCTTTTCGAAAGCGCGAAGGCAAAGCGCCTAAAGGGGTTTGGTTTGAGGGCAAAATCAGGGGTTGAGAATTTCAGACCCCTCTAGGATAACGAAAACATGAGCTTCCAAATTACCGTAGAGCCAAGTGGCCGTACTTTCAGTGCTGATAGCAGCGAAACTTTGCTGGCCGCAGGCATTCGCCAAGGCATTGGCCTGCCCTACGGCTGCAAAGACGGTGCTTGCGGTTCGTGCAAATGCAAAAAGATTTCTGGCACCGTAGTTCATGGCAAACATCAAACCAAAGCGCTTAGTGCTGAAGAAGAGGCCGCAGGCCTTATTTTGACTTGCTGCTCTACGGCCCAAAGTGATTTGGTGCTGGAGTCGCGCCAAGTGACAGAAGCAGGCAGTTTTCCCATCAAAAAAATGCCAGTGCGCGTGGTGAGTTTAGAAAAAAAATCACACGACGTGATGTCCGTCATCATGCAACTGCCAGCCACTGATGTGATGCGGTTTCATGCGGGCCAATATGTTGAGTTTTTGTTGCGCGATGGCGCACGCCGCAGCTACAGCATGGCCAATGCGCCGCACACGGTTGACCCTGCGGCGCCCAAAGTAGAGTTGCACATTCGCCACATGCCGGGCGGTAAATTTACCGATGTGGTGTTTAGCACCCTAAAAGAAAAAGACATCTTGCGAATTGAAGGGCCCTATGGCAGTTTCTATTTGCGCGAAGACTCTCAAGCACCCATGATTTTGTTGGCTTCGGGCACCGGTTTTGCCCCCATCAAAGCCTTGATTGAGCACATGCAACACAAAGGCATCACAAGGCCGGCTACTTTGTACTGGGGCGGTCGCCGCCCTGCCGATTTGTACATGAGCGAATGGGTGGAAGCGCAGGTGAAGGCCATGCCCCATTTAAAGTACGTACCCGTGGTATCAGATGCGCTGCCTGAAGATGCATGGACAGGACGCACAGGCTTTGTGCACCAAGCGGTGTTGCAAGACCACCCAGACCTCAGCAGCTTCCAGGTTTACGCCTGCGGAGCGCCCATTGTGGTGGACTCGGCTCGCGCAGATTATGTGGGCAAAGCGGGCTTGCCCGAAGAAGCCTATTTTGCAGATTCATTTACCACGGAAGCCGACAAGGCAAAGGAGTCCATTTGATGCTGAACACACCCTCTCTGGCAAAACGCATTGCCCTCCAAACCGTGCTGGCCAGCTTGGCCTTGGCCCTTTGCAATGTGGCCCCTGCGCAGCCCTTAGAAAAACCCATTCGGTTGGTCGTGCCCTACGCAGCAGGTGGCCCCATTGATGTCACCGCACGGGCCTTGGCAGAGCGTGTGAAAGACACCTTGGGCGTGGTCATCATTGACAACAAACCTGGCGCGGGTGGCAACTTGGGTGTGGACATTGTGGCCAAGGCGCCTGCCGATGGCTACACCATTGGTATTTCTGCAGTGGCCACGCATGCCATCAACCCTTGGCTCTTTAGCAAGATGCCCTTCAACGCCGCCACAGACTTTGCAGCCATCACACAAATGGTTCGCGTACCCAACGTGTTGGTCATGAACGCAGAGACAGCGCAGCGGTTAAAAATTAATTCTGTGGCCGATTTGATTGCCTATGGCAAAGCCAATCCAGGCAAATTGAATGTGGGCTCTGGCGGCAATGGCAG
>CANKOT010000183.1 GCA_947484245.1 Comamonadaceae bacterium | reverse complement strand
GATTGCTGTACATCTTTGCGGCGGTATGGGCCAAGTCTGCAAAAGGCTCCATGAAAGAGCGTTGAGTTTCGTAGATTTGGTAAAGCATGGCTTGAAACCCCTTAATTTATTGCACTGCAGCAATATAGCAGTTGAAATGCCAGCAAAGTGGAGTCGCGCACCTAATTTAATTCACTTAAGTGACACCAACTCCGAATACCCTGTCTTTAAATTTAGACAACTTTGGCAATGGCCTGGCAAACATAATCAATGTTTTTGCTGTTCAGGGCGGCCACGCACATGCGACCCGTGTCGGTGCCATAGACGCCAAATTCAGAGCGCAAACGCACCATTTGGTCTTTGTTCAAACCAGAGTAGCTGAACATGCCAATTTGGGTGGTGATGAAACTCATGTCTTGCTTCACACCAGCGGCTTTCAGTCCATCAACCAACTTTTGGCGCATGGCCTTGATGCGAATTCGCATTTCGCCCAATTCTTGTTCCCAGGTTGCACGCCACTCGGGGTTTGCCAAAACGGCAGCCACCACAGCGCCGCCGTGGATGGGTGGGTTGGAATAGTTGGTTCGGATGACAATCTTGAGCTGGCTTAGAACGCGACCACATTCTTCTTTGTCGGCGCAAACGACCGACAATGCGCCGACGCGCTCGCCGTACAAGCTGAAGCTCTTGGAAAAAGAGGTGGACACAAAGAAGTTGAGGCCAGAAGCCACAAATTTGCCAATCACTGCACCGTCTTCGGCAATGCCGTGGCCAAAGCCTTGGTAGGCCATGTCAAGAAATGTGGTGAGGTTTTTGGCCTTGATGACCGCAATGACTTGCTCCCATTGGGCAGAAGAGATGTCATAGCCGGTGGGGTTGTGGCAGCAAGCGTGCAACACCACAATGGTGCCTGCAGCCGCGGCATTCAGGCTGGCCAACATGCCGTCAAAGTTGACGCCATGTTTTTCGGCGTCATAGTAGGCATAGCTTTCGACTTGAAAACCAGCGCTGCTGAACAAGGCGCGATGATTTTCCCAGCTGGGGTCTGAAATCATGACCTTGGCGTTGGGGCTGAGTTTTTTCAGAAAGTCTGCGCCAATTTTGAGGCCGCCTGTACCGCCAATGCCTTGCACTGTGGCCACGCGGCCTGAGCTGACGGGTTCACTGTCAGCGCCAAACACCAAACTCTTCACTGCAGCGTCGTAGGCTGCAATGCCATCGATGGGCAAGTAAGCTCGGGCACTGGGTTTGTCCATCATGGCTTTTTCGGCCGCTTGAACGCATTGAAGGAGTGGGAGTTTGCCGTTGTCGTCGAAATAAACACCCACACCCAGGTTCACTTTGTTGGGGTTGGTGTCGGTTGCAAATTGTTCATTCAAACCCAAAATAGGGTCGCGGGGGGCCATTTCGACGGCGGTAAACAGAGACATGAAAAAAAGTCCTTGTAGGGTGTTGCGAAAAACTGCTTCTAACTGGCAGAAAACCAAAACCTAGGTTAGGCTTTAGGGTTGCCCCTAATTTTACGGCTCTTTCCCCCGATTTTTGCCTCCAATTGACACATCTCAAGAAGTTCCATGGCCGTATTACCAGTCACCCCTGAAGTTGCCCTCGAAGCGGTTCCATTTGTTGCACCTGAAGGTCTGTTTGTGCATTATGAAGGCTCCCCCTTTGAGCTGTACCAGCCCTATCCGCCAGCAGGTGATCAACCCACGGCCATCAAAGGCTTGGTGGAAGGCTTGAACGATGGCGAAGTGTTTCAAACCTTGCTAGGTGTCACGGGGTCTGGCAAGACGTTCACCATGGCCAACGTCATTGCCCAAATGGGCAAGCCAACCATTGTGTTTGCGCCCAATAAAACATTGGCTGCGCAGTTGTACTCAGAATTCAGGGAATTCTTTCCCAAGAATGCGGTGGAATATTTCGTCAGCTATTACGACTACTACCAGCCTGAAGCTTATGTGCCTCAACGCGATCTGTTCATTGAAAAAGATTCGGCCATCAATGAGCACATCGAGCAAATGCGTTTGTCGTGCACCAAAAGTTTGATGGAGCGTCGCGATGTGGTTATTGTGGCCACGGTGTCGGCCATTTACGGTATTGGCGAGCCCGAGAGTTATCACCGCATGATCATGACTTTGCGCACGGGCGACAAGGTAGGTCAGCGCGATGTGATCTCGCAACTGATACGCATGCAGTACCAGCGCAATGACCAAGATTTCAGCCGCGGAAAGTTTCGAGTTCGGGGCGACACCATCGATGTGTTTCCAGCAGAACATTCTGAACTGGCAGTGCGCATTGAATTGTTTGACGACGAAGTTGAAAGCCTTCAGTTGTTCGACCCACTGACGGGTCGCATTCGTCAAAAGATTCCGCGCTTCACGGTCTATCCTTCTAGTCATTACGTCACGCCGCGAGACAAAGTGTTGGCCGCTGTTGAGACCATCAAAATTGAATTGGCCGACCGTCTCAAAGAGTTGGTTGGCATGGGCAAATTGGTGGAGGCGCAACGCTTAGAGCAACGTACCCGTTTTGACCTCGAAATGCTGAGCGAAGTGGGGCACTGCAAGGGCATTGAAAACTACACACGCCATTTGTCCGGCGCAGAACCTGGTGCGGCCCCCAGTACCTTGACCGATTACATGCCACTCGATTCCATCATGTTTTTGGACGAGAGCCACCAAATGATTGGCCAGCTCAATGCCATGTACAACGGTGACCGGGCCCGCAAAACAACCTTGGTGGAATATGGTTTTCGATTGCCCAGTGCGCTAGACAACCGGCCACTTAAATTCGAAGAGTTTGAAACCAAAATGCGCCAGTGCATTTTTGTGTCTGCCACGCCTGCCAATTACGAAATCACACATGCAGGCAAAGTGGTAGAGCAATTGGTGAGGCCCACAGGCTTGGTCGATCCCGAAGTTGAAGTGCGGCCCGCCATTCACCAAGTGGACGATGTGCTACAAGAAATTCGCATTCGCGTCGAAAAACACGAACGAGTGCTCATTACCACCCTCACCAAACGCATGGCTGAGCAACTCACCGATTACCTTGCAGACAACGGTGTGAAAGTGCGTTATTTGCACTCCGATGTCGATACCGTCGAGCGTGTTGAAATTTTGCGCGACTTGCGACTCGGCGCATTCGATGTCTTAGTGGGTATCAATTTGCTTCGCGAAGGCTTGGACATTCCTGAGGTGTCTTTGGTGGCTATATTGGATGCTGACAAAGAAGGCTTCTTGCGTTCAGAGCGCAGCCTGATTCAAACCATTGGCCGTGCCGCACGAAACCTCCATGGCCGTGCCATTTTGTATGCCGACCGCATGACCGACTCCATGACCAAGGCCATTGGCGAGACCGAGCGGCGACGTACAAAGCAGGTAGCGCACAACCTGGCCATGGGCATCACGCCGCGAAGCATCGTGAAAGAAGTGCGTGATTTGATTGATGGTGTTTATAGTGAAAAGGCAGGCAAAGAGGCCGAACGGTTGGAGTTGGCCGCGGTGCAGCGCGCCAAGGTAGAGGAAATGAGCGAGAAGGATATTTCCAAGGCCATCAAGCAGCTGGAAAAGCAAATGATGGAACACGCCAAAAACCTCGATTTCGAAAAGGCCGCCCAAGTTCGAGACCAACTTCAGATGCTCAAAGCCCAGGCTTTTGGTGCACCTGGTACCGACAACGTGGTGGTCTTGAAGGCTTGAATCTGGCAGGGAAGGCTGTTTTTTGCAGTTCGCATAAAGACCTTCAAATCGTAATCCGACTAATCTGCTCAAGTTCTGCTATAGTCGAGCAAATTAGTCAACATCCTAGGAAAAATCCATGCGCCTTACCACCAAAGGTCGATTTGCAGTGACCGCCATGATCGATTTGGCCCTGCGTCAGCATTCAGGCCCAGTCACCTTGGCAGCCATCAGCCAAAGGCAAGAAATTTCTTTGTCCTATCTTGAGCAACTGTTTGGCAAACTGCGCCGTCATCAGTTAGTGGAGTCCACCCGTGGCCCTGGTGGTGGCTACACATTGGCCAAAAAAGCCTCCGAAATTACAGTTGCCGACATCATTTTGTCGGTCGACGAACCCATCGACGCCACGCATTGTGGCGGCAAAGAGAACTGCCATGGCAGCACAGGTCGTTGCATGACCCACGACCTGTGGTCCGCTCTGAACTCCCGCATGGTTGAGTTTTTGGACTCTGTCAATTTACAAAAACTGGTCGACGACCAATTGGCAGCAGGTCACACCATTGAAGACAAGCCTGCCATCAAGCGTGCTATCTCTGCCATGCCTGTCGTGCAACCCATCCGTGTCAACGGCCCCAACTCGGTATTTGCTTTGGGCAATACTTTTGCAAAATCTTGAGAAGTTTTCAAGCATGAACTCCACACCGCATTTCCCAATTTACCTCGACTACAGCGCCACCAACCCTTGTGATCCTCGCGTGGTCGACGCCATGATTCCTTGGTTGCGCGAGCACTTTGGCAATCCCGCTTCACGCAGCCACGCCTGGGGCTGGGAAGCCGAAGCGGCTGTCGAAAAAGCCCGCGTCGATGTGGCCGATCTCATCGGTGCCGACCCCCGTGAAATTGTCTGGACCAGCGGTGCTACCGAGTCCAACAACCTGGCCTTGAAGGGTGCAGCACATTTTTACAAAAGCCGCGGCAAGCACCTCATTACGGT
>CANKOT010000182.1 GCA_947484245.1 Comamonadaceae bacterium | reverse complement strand
GACACTGTAGAGCCAGCTGTTCAGGCTGGAGGGGTCTCTCCATACACAAGAAAAAGATACACCATCAAGGTTTCAGGTGGCGTCGCCTCGATTCCAGAAGCCAAAGCAGATCCAACTGGCTATTTTATTTTGACCATCACCTTGAACAACACCAATCAGGCTAGCAATGATTTCTTAAAAATCTTGCGGCAAATGGTCAGTGTCCCTGTGAGCAGTTATTCAGAGTCATCACCTTGCCACTTAAAAGATCAAGCAACGCCTATTAGAGCCCTAGGTAGTCTGAGCGCGGGTTTCCCCAAAGTACCTGTCAGGCTTTCTTCTTATGGACGAATTAAGGCATTGGTGGTTCCACTTGATTTCCCAGATTTGCCTGGTGTCGACAATACAGTGATATTTTTCTCACCCATTGTTAAAACTGTGTCGGACTTTTATGTGGCCCAATCTTTTGGGAAAGTTGCAATGGATTTTGACATTGTCCCAAACTGGGTGAGGATGCCATTTTTATCTGATGCTTATAAAAGAACTTGGTCCAGTGCTGGGGTGACATCGGGGGATATTTCGGGATATCTGAAAGCAGTCATGAATGCCACAGATGGCCCCATAGATTTCAATCAATACGAAGCGGTCTATTTTTTAGTTCCCAAAGAAATGCCTTACGCCACTATGAGTTTTGGTCCCGCCATTACGACGGCTTTTCAAACGACCAGCAGCGTTATTGTGAATGCCGCTGTGGGTGGAGCAGATATGTATTCGACTACAACGAACGGTGCAACATGGAAATGGATGGCCCATGAAACTGGGCATTTATTTGGCTTGTTTGATGAGGATCTGGAGCATCAATCACAATCACTTGGCTATTACTCTTTGATGGCCAACAGTTGGTCGAATGGCAGTATTGAGTTGCTTGCATGGGACCGACATATTCAGGGCTGGCTCAGTAACTCACAGGTCAGTTGCCTCACGCCAACAAGCTTGTTGGCCAATTCGCAATCATTTGAATTGACGCCAATCGAACGACAGACCAATGAACTGAAGGCAATCATGATTCCTCTCAGCTCATCCAAAATATTGGTCATTGAGTCTAGGAAAAATGAAGGCTTCGATGTTATTTCTAGTGCCAACGAAGGTGTATTGGTGTACACGGTTGACATGACCCTTGGGCAACTCAAGGGCGGCTATGTCATTCAGCCAAGAGTTGGAACAAAATATACCAACTCATATTTGGATGCCTTGCTCAAAGCGGGTGACACCATCTTGGTTGGTAACATCAGGATTGCTGTTCAAAAGCTGAGTAAGACTGTGGATACAGTTCAAATTAGTTTTCAATGATGTTAATTGGCAAATACAAATTGCGGCTCAGCATCTCAATCAAGTCAAATTTTTTATCATCACCTGGTTGATCCATAGACAAGATAGGATTTTTATATGTTTCGTCAGTTATCAGTCCTTTTGTGGGCTATTTTATTTACTGGTGTCGTGTCTGCTGCAGACACCTATGACGACGCAACCAATGTTCTCAGCATCCCATTGGTCAAGGTGGGTGACTCACTTTATCAAGATGTCAAAGTTACAGTGGGCACGATTGTGAGTGTAGGCACTGGCCCAGCTGCCGATACTTTCGACACTTACAACACCAGCAATGGGCAATTAAGTATTCCGGTTGTCAGTGTAAGCAATACACTTTATTACGATGTTGTCATTACCCTTGGTTCAATTGTCAGCGTTGGTCCGTCATGTTTAATTGATTCAACGTGTACCAAAGTGGGCACCCCAGAAATTAAGGGCGTATTGCCAGGAGACGGCAGAGCCAGTGTCATGTTTAATTTTATGGGTGGCAGAATCACTGGCTTGCTTTCAAACACTAAGTTCGTACAAGCTACAACTTACACGGCCATTTGTACTTCTTCTAATGGTGGTGTGACAGGTTCGAGTCAAACCAGTGCTGAATATGCTTCTGGGCTGGCTAACCTAACCAACCCTCTTGTGGTCAGTGGTCTCACCAACGGCAAATCGTATGCTTGTGCAGTAACTGCCGCAGCCTTGGGCGCCTATCCAGCCACATCTAAATCTTCATCGGTAACAACACCCAACGCGGGATCGATGAATTCTGCAGGCGTTCTAAGTGGCACTGTCAATACAGCGCACACGCAAGCCTACCCCAGCTATGCTTCTTATTGCAATTACATCAACCAAAGTGCCACAGGTTTGCAAACGCCTGCCACTGTCAGTTTTTACAGCACAAGCGGCACATTAACCAGTGGCACGAGCGAATCAACATTGAGCTGCACCAGCTCATCTCGCACTGTCACTGGCAATGCAATTCCTGATCACAGAGCATCAGAATTTTTTAGCAATGGTTTAACGGGTTACAACAGCAACCCTTATTTCTCAGGCAATCCAAATAGTATTGGCGCCAAAACTGTGAGTAAATCGGTACCTCTTTCAGGCACCATTTCTAGCCTTTACGCCAAGGGCAGCAATGGTTTCGACACAGAGGCTTGCTACAACTACTCTAGTACCTCCGAGCCCAGTAAAGATGCCAATACCAAGTGGACCACAGGCGCTAAAGTTTGGTCTTCTGGCGCGCTAAGGTGTACATGGGTCGCATTTTTCTCTTACATGAACAACAGCGTGAAAGTTGAGGCGGGCACCGCAGAAACCTACACCAGCAGTGGTGTCCCTTACAAAGTAGCAGGCAAAAACATTTACCAAGATGTTGGCCTAGATCCGAGCAACGCACACAACCAGCCAACCATGTCGCCTGGCGCTGGTCCAAAGTTTTATGGCGCTTATCATGTGCACGGCATGCCTGAAGGTCACATCGCAAGGCTTGGAAAAGGCAACAGCACCATGACACTCATTGGGTTTGCAGTTGACGGCTTTCCAATTTATGCCCGTTATGGGTACACCAATCCAAGCAGCACTTCAGGTGGCGTGACGGTGATGAAATCAAACTACCGATTGAGAACTGCAGCTGAATTGTCTGCTGCGGGGTACGGCAGCCGGCCTTCAGCCAGCATTTCACCTTATGGATCGTTTGAGCAAGACTGGGTCTTTGATGCAACAAGCTCCTCAAGCAGCAAAGGTCACTTAGATGCTTGCAATGGCAGATACGGTGTCACGCCTGAGTCGCCCACAAGCTCTGTGTATCACTACTTCATTACAGACGCATATCCTTTTGTGCCTCGATGTGTTTTTGGTGCGCCCGCTTCATGGGGCAATGACGGCGCTGCCAATTGATTTTTTTAATTCGATTTTTTGCATCGCTTTTAATATTCGCTTTTAGCAGTAGCGCCCATGCACATCTGATTTCCGCAGGCAATGGCATGGTCAATATATTGCCTGAGCGAGCTGTTTTACTGATCGCTGTGCCGGTGTCTGTTTTCCAAAACGTGGATACAAACCAAGACGGTCTTCTTCAGCCCGAGGAGATCAAGTTAAATCGTGAGCGAATCATTGCGCAATTGAGTCAATCCATTGAGTTTCAAATTGGTGAGTCTCTAGGTGAAGTTTTAGATGATCAATTGATGGTGTCGGTTCATGCGGACAGCGGTCAAGGAACACCCCAAATTGAGTGGCTACGGCAGATCAAATTTCCTCAGGAAATATTGAGCTTGCCTATTCGCATTGCCTTCAAAGATCGCTTGCTCGCAAATGAGTATTTGTTTCAAGTCAAGCGAGTGGATGGCCAAGAGTTGGCGAAGATCAGTTCGTCCCACCCGTCGCACATTTTCTTCAATAACAGTTGGGGAACACTGCAGTCTTTTTTCCTAGATGGCTTGCTGCACATTGTGCAGGGCTATGACCACTTGGTCTTTCTTGTCACATTGCTGGCGGCCAGCATTGTTTGGCGAAGGTGGTTTTGGTTGTTGACGGCCTTTACGTTGGCCCACGGCATGACATACGGGTTGGCCAGTTTTGCTTGGGTGCAAGTCAAGTCTGAGCTCATAGAGCCTGTCATTGCACTCACTATCTTGCTTACTGCAATCAGCAGTTTGTTGAAGCTGAAAATCAGTGGCCTGGCTGAAGTAGCCCTTGTCTTTTGCTTTGGCCTATTTCATGGCTTGGGCTTTGCCAGCGCCATGGCCACTCAATTGCAGGGACTAAAATTTCCTATCTCTTCGATTGTTGGGTTTAACTTGGGCATCGAAGTAGGTCAGTTGGTGGTTTGCTTGATATTGGGCGTTATTTTTGAAATTCTGAAGCGAAGCCCACAATGGCTTGAGAAAGTTAGAATTTGGATGATCTGGTCTGGGTTTGTGGCGGGTGGTTTTTGGTTGTTTGAAAGAATTTAACAATGAGTCTTCACATCAAAAATTCAGGCAATGCCAAGTTGGCGTTGATCATGGCCGCTGTGTTGTTTCTAATTTGGCTGGTTCAACCCACCATCTCAAAATGGCTGGATCCAGGTCAAAATTCTGAGCCAATTCAGAAAACAGAGCAGAATCAGAACCCAACAGAGCTTAATCAGACAGCCGTACCCACAGTGCCAGCTTTAACGCCGGGCGCCGATCCCTTTAAAGCGCACATTGAGAAGAATGGCTTGGCGCCAAACCTTGCGCCAGTCCAGTCATCCAACTCGCAAAACAACGCAGCGAGTGCAAACAATTCCTTGAATACCAACGCTGCCAATCAAGCTGGTGCAGATCCG
>CANKOT010000181.1 GCA_947484245.1 Comamonadaceae bacterium | reverse complement strand
GCTGGCCACCGACCAACGGGTATAGCAAAACGCAAGCGCCATTTGGGTGGGCGTCATGCCATTGTCACGCGCCAATTGGTTGTACAAACGCGCCGCGTCCAAGGTGCTTGGGCGTGCCCAACGTTGTTTTCGCATGGACTCATACTTGGCCAAGCGACCCATGGGCGCGCCCTCTCCCTCCAAGCCCGTTAGGTCGTATTTACCCGTTAAAGAGCCAAAACCCAAGGGAGAGTAAGCCAGCAAAGACACACTCAAACGATGGCATGTTTCATCCATCGCATTGTCAAACGTGCGATTCACCAAGCAATAAGGATTTTGAACGGTCATGACACGCGGCAAACTATGCTGCTCGGCCAATCGAGTAAACTCGTGTGTACCGTATGGCGTTTCGTTGGAAAGGCCAATGTAACGAACCTTGCCTGCCTTGACCAACTTGGCCATGGCCTCGAGTTGCTCGTGAATGGTGGTGTCAATGGCAGCCTTGGCCGGATCGAAATACATCATGCCGAAAGCAGGCACATGACGCTCAGGCCAGTGAATTTGATACAGATCGATCACATCTGTTTGCAAGCGCTTGAGACTGGCATCGCATGAGTTCAAAATGTCTTGCGCCATCATGCCTGTCCCTTCGCGAACCCATGGCATGCCCCTGGAAGGACCCGCCACTTTGGTGGCCAGTACCACTTTTTGGCGTGCGCCTGGCGTGTTGGCAAACCAATTACCCAGAATGCTTTCAGTTGAACCAAAGGTCTCGGCTTTGGCAGGTACAGAGTACATTTCTGCTGTATCCAAGAAGTTCACGCCCAATTCTTGAGAACGGTCCAAGATTGAGTGGGCTTCTTTTTCTGCCACTTGCTCACCAAAGGTCATGGTGCCTAAACAGATGGGCGTGACCTGTAGATCTGACGTGCCGAGATTGATTTTTTTCATCTTGATTAAAACTACGGGTAACAAATTGGATTGGGTCAGAGTGTAAAACCTATTTCAACTCGACCGACCCTTGAGACATGAACGATTGACTCCATTTACATTTTTTTGACGCGCCCGCTCTTCCTCTTGCAAACGCAAGAAACGGCGCTGCACCTTGCCCGTGGTGGTCATCGGCAATTGCTCAATGAACTCGATTTCTTTGGGATATTCATAGGGTGCCAATAAGCCACGGACGTGTCCTTGTAAATCTTCAATGACTTGCCTTTCAAAATTTGAGACATCTTGGACCGAGGCTCTTTGCGCCACAAATTCTGGCGACAAGACCACATAGGCTTTCACCAAGGCACCCCGATCCGCATCGGGTTTAGGCACTACAGCGGCATTCATCACCGCAGGATGCTTGACCAAGCAATTTTCAATTTCTCCGGGGCCAATGCGATAGCCTGCGGATTTGAACATGTCATCGGTCCGGCCTTGGTACCAAAGATACCCATCCTCATCTTCAATGGCGACATCGCCTGTTCGGCACCAATGACCGGTGTATTTGGCTTGAGTGGCTGAAGGATTTTTCCAATAGCCTAAAAAGAAAACAGGGTCGGGCTGGCCATGCCGATCGAAACGATTCACGACCACCTCCCCCGCTTCACCAGGTTTGCAAATCTTCCCTTGCTCATTCATCACAGCCACTTGATGACCAGGATAGCCACGCCCCATGCTGCCAGCCTTAGAAGGCCAAAACACTTGGCAATTGCCCACCACATAATTGATCTCTGTTTGACCAAACATTTCGTTCACCACCACACCCAACTCATCGCGGCAGTAGGCAAACACGGCGTCACCAACAGCCTCACCCGCACTCATCAAGCCTTTCAACACAATGTTGTAATGTTGACGTGGACGCGCTTGCGCCTTCATCATGGCTTTTAAGGCAGTGGGAAATAAAAAACTGTGCGAAATGCTGTGCGCGTCCAAAATCTCAAACGCCAATTCCGGACTGAAGCGACCTTTGAATGCCACAATGGGCCGCCCGAAATAAAGCGAAGGCAACAACGCATCCATCAAGCCTCCGGTCCAGGCCCAATCGGCAGGCGACCAAAAAATCGCTTGCGATCCGGTTGGCAACGATTGCTTCAAAAGATTCACCTCAGACGATGCATGCGGCTCAAAGCCAAACCAATTTTGACTGCAAACAAAACCCGTTAAATTGCCAATCAATGCTCTGTGTGGAATGAGTGCACCTTTTGGGTTACCCGTGGTACCGCTGGTGTAAATCAAGATGGCTGGATCGTCTGCTTTGGTTTGAACGGCTCTGAATTTTTTCTGACCCGACAACTTTGATTTTGGGAATTTCAATTCTTTAGAAACATCCAATACCGTTTTCAGCCCAAGGCATTCTTTCTTCAAGTTCGCCAAGATGGGGGTTGAAACCTCATCGCAAAGGGCTACCGCAGCACCGCTGTCGGCCACCCGAAAAGCCAAAGCTTCAGGTCCAAACAACATCGACAAGGGCATGGCCACGGCACCCATTTGCAGAACCGCCATGTAGGCAACAGCAGTTTCAAATCGCTGCGGCATCACAATGGCAACGCGATCCCCTTTTTGAACACCCAAGGCCACAAGTTGTAAGCTCAGATCATTGGCTGCAGTTTGCAATTGCGCAAAAGTCCAGGTCAGCGGTGCCTGAGCACCTGTCTGATGCTCCAAAATAGCCGTGGCATGCTGATGCTTGGCTGAGCGGGCCCAGCGGCCACAGCAAAGCTCTGCCATGTTAAAAAGTTCAGGCACTTGCCAAGCAAATTGGCGGTGGACCGTCTCGTAAGCGTCGTTCGGGTGACTGACACGCATTCCCTGTCTCCTTATGCTCTTGCAGTATGTACCAAGTTAAACGTCACTCTACTAGCCATTTCGTCCCTTTGCGAGGGCATCAATACCATGTTCGTGAGTGGGGCAACCCCCAATCTAGCTTGCCTCCCGTGGTCTTGGCGCACGGCTGGATGGATGTGGCGGCCTCTTGGCAGTTCATGGTGGATTCCTTCAGCGATGCATTTTTCCAGAGCCGACGCATTTTGGCGGCTGACTGGCGCGGCTACGGCCTCACCCAAGGCCCTGCCACCGACAGTTTCTGGTTGCCCGATTACTTAGGCGATTTAGACGCCTTGCTCATCCAAATATGCCCTGACCAAAGCATCGATTTGGTGGGTCACAGCATGGGCGGCAATGTGGTCATGATGTACTCAGGGGCCCGCCCCGATCGCATTCGTCGACTGATTAATTTAGAGGGTTTTGGCATGTCAGCCAGCCGCCCCTCCCAAGCCCCCGGCCGATTGGGCCAATGGCTAGACGAGTTGCAAGCATTTAAAAAGGGCGAGTTGGACCTCAAACTCTACCCCGACGCAGCAGCTGTTGCCCAAAGACTGATGAAAACCAACCAACGTTTGTCGCAGGACAAAGCCGATTGGCTGGCACAGCATTGGGCCCAAGCTGACGCCCAAGGGCAATGGCGAATTTTGGGAGATTCTGCCCACAAAGTGGTCAATCCCTACCTGTACCGCGTCGATGAAGTGCTTGAAATGTACAAAAGAATTAAAGCACCGACTTTGGTCGTGGAAGCCTCAGACGACTCTTTGTCAAAATGGTGGAAGGGGAAATTCACCTTGGAAGAGTTCCATGAGCGCCTGAAATCGGTCACAGATTTGAAGATCGCCACCTTGCAAGATGCGGGTCACATGCTGCATCATGACCAAGCAGAGGCATTGGCTCAACTTCTTGAGGACTTTTTGGCCTGACTTGCCGCCCAAGATGCCTTTAAGCATGAGAAAATCCATTCTTTTATAGATTCGGACACGCTGACTCATGGACGCAGAACACATCAATCAAATTGGCGCGAAATTAACCGACCTGGCCGCCCGCACCGAAGATTTACGGAGGTATCTTTGACTACGATGCCAAATCAGAACGCCTAAGAACCGTCAATGCATCGCTCGAAGATCCCACGGTCTGGAACGACCCGAAGAAAGCGCAAGAATTAGGAAAAGAGAAAAAAGCCCTCGATGGCGTGGTGGTCACACTGAACACCCTCACATCCGAGCTCTCCGACAACAGCGAACTCTTTGTCATGAGCAAAGAGGATGGCGACGACGCTGGCTTGCTCACCATTGAAGTCGAAGGCAATAAGTTGTCAAGCATTGTGGAGCAGCTCGAATTCAGGCGAATGTTCAACAATGAAGCCGACTCATGCAATGCCTTCGTCGACATTCAGGCAGGCGCAGGGGGCACCGAAGCTTGCGATTGGGCCAGCATGCTCATGCGGCAGTACTTGAAATATGCTGAGCGCAAAGGTTTCAAAGTCACCGTAGAAGATGAGTCGGCCGGCGACATAGCGGGCATCAAAGGCGCCACCCTTAAATTTGAAGGCGATTACGCTTTTGGTTTGATGCGCACTGAAACGGGTGTTCACCGCTTGGTTAGAAAGTCACCATTCGACTCCTCGGGCGGGCGCCACACCAGTTTTGCCAGTATTTTTGTCTACCCTGAAGTTGATGACTCCATTGAAATTGACATCACCCCTGCCGACGTTCGCACCGATACCTTTCGGGCCAGTGGCGCAGGCGGGCAGCACATTAACAAAACAGACTCTGCAGTTCGTTTGACGCACATCCCCACTGGCATTGTGGTGCAGTGCCAAGACGGCCGCAGCCAACACAGCAACCGTGATGTCGCATGGAAACGTTTGCGTTCG
>CANKOT010000180.1 GCA_947484245.1 Comamonadaceae bacterium | reverse complement strand
ATTGCAGAGGGAGGCAGTGGCGGTTTGCTGGTTTCTAGGAGTTGCTCAAGCAGAAATTGTTCTGCCAGTGTGTCCACCAAGCGCATGGTGGCATTGAGGTGCTGGGCTTCTACGGCACGCCAAAGAATTTGGGTTGCCGGCTCTTTGCTTTTTTCGATCCATCCTTCTTTTTGCCAATGGCGCATGAGCTTTAGACCTTGGCACGCATGCTGTCGAGGTAACTCACTATGCGCACAAGCCCTTCAGTTTGGGTGATTAAGTCTTTGGGGCTGGCATTGAAGGCATGGTTGAAACCATTGAGCCACAGCTCTCCTTGGCCTCGTTGGTTGCCAACCAGCGCATCAAGTGAGCGGTACAACCTGACCAGCAACAAGGCCATCTCGCCTTCCTTGGTGAGCGGGTCAATGGTGCGATCGCCTGAGTTAATGCGTGAAATGGTAGCTTCGCTCACGCCAATGGTTTGACCTAGTATGACGCCCTTGATGCCTAAGAATTCGGCGGCACGGAGCGTGGCTTTGGTGAGGACCAGTGCAGGATCAGGTTGAGGGGATTGGGCGAGGGCTTTCATGGCATTCTCCTGAATATTTGAAATTTTAACATTAAAATCTTGCAATTGAAAGTGAAAGGCCAAGTGAAAAGATAAACAGGTGTTCACACCTCTAAGAATACGCACCAAAGAGAAAGGCCATCGTGTGATGGCCTTTCTTATGCTTACAAAATCGGCTTGTAGGCCGAAGCAGTGCAAGTCTTAAATGCGCTCGAAAATAGCAGCAATACCCTGGCCGCCGCCAATGCACATGGTGACCAAGGCATAACGGCCATTGATGCGGTGCAGTTCGTGCAATGCTTTGACGGTAATCAAAGCGCCTGTCGCACCGATAGGATGACCCAATGAAATACCGGAACCATTGGGATTGACCTTGGCGGGATCTAAACCAAGGTCGCGAGTGACAGCGCAAGCTTGTGCCGCAAACGCTTCGTTGGCTTCGATCACATCCAAATCATTCACGGTAAGGCCCGCTTTTTTCAGAGCCAACTGGGTTGCAGGCACAGGGCCAATGCCCATGTACTTGGGATCGACACCGGCGTGTGCGTAAGCCACCAAGCGTGCCAAAGCTTTGACACCTCGGGCTTTGGCCGTACCTGCTTCCATCAACACCACGGCAGCCGCAGCATCGTTGATGCCGGAAGCATTGCCGGCTGTGACGGTGCCATTTTCTTTGATGAACACGGGCTTGAGTTTGCCCAATTCTTCCATGGTGCAGCCAGGACGGAAATGCTCGTCTGTGTCGTAAGCCACTTCGCCTTTGCGCGTTTTGAGCATGACCGGCATGATCTGGTCTTTGAAATAGCCGGCTTGCGTGGCGCGCTCTGCACGGTTGTGGCTTTCAACGGCCAGCTTGTCTTGGTCTTCGCGTGTGATGCCCCACTTGGCGGCAATGTTCTCGGCGGTCACGCCCATGTGAATGGTGTGGAAGGGGTCGTGCAGTGCGCCCACCATCATGTCGATCATTTTGGTGTCACCCATGCGAGCGCCAAAACGGTTGGTGTTGATGGCGTATGGTGCGCGGCTCATGTTTTCTGCGCCGGCGCCAATGGCCACATCGGCATCGCCCAGCAAAATGGATTGGCTTGCAGACAAAATGGCTTGCAAGCCTGAACCGCACAGACGGTTCACGTTGAAAGCAGGTGTGCCTTCTGCGCAGCCACCGTTGATGGCGGCAACACGCGACAAGTACATGTCTTTGGGCTCGGTGTTGACAACATGACCAAACACCACATGACCCACGTCTTTGCCATCGGTGTTGGCGCGCTTGAGGGCTTCGCGCACCACTTGGGCGCCCAATTCTGTGGGGGCAATGTCCTTGAGGCTGCCACCAAAGGTTCCAATGGCAGTTCGAACACTGCTGACTACGACGACTTCACGGCTCATCACGATCTCCTTAGAATTGAATTAAATTGAACCCTGAATTCTGACCAATTAAGACTACAGGGCGCTGACAAAAGGCGTTTAAGCGTCTCTGACGTCGCTGACGGGCTTGCTGCCAAAGTCGGGGCGAGCTAAATAGTCAAGGATGCGCTTGGCGGCGTCTGCTGGTGAAGTAAGTTGGCCTGTGGCTTTGAGTTGCTGGAAGCCGCCTTGATCTGGAAAGCTTTCGGCTGGGGCGGCGCGCAATTGGATTTGCATGTCGGTATCTATGACGCCCGGGGCCAGAGAAGTGACTTTGGCACCATGGGGCTTGAGGGCTTCTTCCAAGGCCAGACAACGTGTGAAGTGATCCATGCCTGCCTTGGCCGCGCAATAGCCCGATTGCGAGGCCATGGCACGGCGGCCAAGCCCAGAGGAAATGTTAACCACTTTGCGGGGCATAGACCAAGCTTCGGTGGCGCTTAAAAACGCCGAACACAACTGCATGGGTGCTTCTAAACCCACGCGCAATGCCATGGCCAGATTATGAGGGTCTGCTTCACTCAGAGGCCCAACGCGAGGAATGACGCCTGCATTGTTGATGAGCGTGGCACTTTGAAAATCACTGGGTTTTTGCGATTTGAGCCATTTTTTCAATGCGTCACTTGCGACAGCACCGTCTGCCAGATCATGCGACCACTGAGCCAGTGTGGCCCCTGATTTTTGAGCGAGCTCGGTGAGGCTGGCTTGTTGATTGCGTGAAATGCAAATGAGGGTATGACCCGGTTTTAAGAGTTGTTCGGCAATGGCCAAACCCATGCCGCGTGAGCCGCCCGTCAAGATGTAGAGGTGTTGTGTCATGTTGATCTTCTTTCGAATTAAAACGGAACCGTACTTTCGAATGCCATCCATTCTGCCGTCATTGGGTGTTTGAACTGCAACTCGCGCGCGTGCAATAAAAGGCGAGGAGATTTTGCCAAAATTTCGGGTGTGGCATACAAGCTGTCGCCGAGTATGGCATGACCGATGGCCATCATGTGCAAGCGCAGTTGGTGCGTTCGACCCGTGATCGGTTTCATCTCGACACGGGTTGTGGTCTGTAAACAGGCCCCTTGCTGGATGCGCCATTGGGTGTGACTGGGTTTGCCATGTTCCCAATCTATTTTGCTTTTGGGGCGGTTGGGCCAATCGATCAGCAAGGGCATTTGAATGTCTTGCCAGGCATCGGCGTGGCTTTCATCTGCACTTTGCAAAATGCCGTCGACCACAGCTTCATATGTTTTGTGAACCTCTCTCTGCGCAAAGGCTTGGCTCAAACTGCGTTGCACTTCAGGGCCTCTGGCAATGACCACCAAGCCGGAAGTGGCCATGTCCAAGCGGTGCACCGTCAGTGCATCGGACCATTCACTTTGTGCTCTGGCAATGAGGCAGTCTTGTTTGTCTTCGCCGCGGCCAGGCACACTGAGCAAGCCTGAGGGTTTATTCAGAACCACCAGGTGATCGTCAAGGTAAACCAGATCCAAGGTGGACATGGTCATCGGCCCTGCAAAGCAAGCATGCGCCACTGTTTTTTGAGGTGTGTCAGTGAAGTTCGTTTGATTACCAATATTTTGGCACCCAAGCTCAGAAAACTTTCTGTGCTTTGTGAAAGCTTTGAAATATGAGTCAGAAAAGAATCGAAAAACATGTTCAGAAGATGGCCCGAAAGGAGGCTTTTTAGGGCTTGATTCAGGTTCAAGGATAGAAGATTCCCAGTTCAGGCGACAATCTAGGGTTTTGAGACTCTAACATTGACCGATATGTCCGATTTTGAAGTTCGATTTGCGACCAAGAAAGAAGCCGCCGATGTGGCGCAATTGCACCTGCTTGCCAGCCGCGCGGCTTATGCGGGCCAAGTGCCCGAAGCGCATTGGGATGCGACCCCCATGGCCAAACGCGTGTCTTACTGGAAAGAGGCCATTGAATACGGTGAGCCCCAAGTGTTGGTGGCCTTGGAAGGTGACAGCGTTGTGGGTTTTGTAGGCTATGACCGCTCTCGCGACCCCAAGTCAAAAAACACCATGGGTGAAATTTGGGCGATTTATGCTGACCCCGATCGATTGGGCGAAGGTGTTGGCTTGGCTTTGTGGGATGCTGCTCGCGAAGGTCTGCTTGAAGAAGATTGCACCGATGTGACCATTTGGGTTCCTTTGCTAAACGAACGCACAGTGCGTTTTCATGAATTGGCGGGCTTCAAGCGTGAAATGAACACAGCGCGCACAGTGCCCATTGGTACTGTGAAAGTGGAAGAAGTTCGAATGAAGCGTTCTTTGGCTTAAAACATTGGCTTAGATGAAAATTTTGCTAGCCCCCATGGAAGGGCTGTTGGACCACAGCCTGCGTGACACGCTCACCCGTGCGGGCGGCATCGATTTGTGTGTGTCTGAATTTATTCGAGTGACAGATGCGGTGCTACCCAAAAGAGCTTTCTACCGGGTGGTGCCAGAGTTGTTGAACGACAGTAAAACGCATGCGGGAGTGCCAGTTAGGACGCAATTGTTGGGCTCCGACCCCGAAATTTTGGCAGCCAATGCGGCGCGCTTGGCCAAGCTCAATCCTGCTGGCATTGATTTGAACTTTGGCTGCCCTGCCAAAACAGTCAACCGTCATCGAGGGGGTGCGGTGCTTCTTGATGAGCCTGAATTGATTGGTCAAATTGTGGCTGCCGTGCGCCGTGCTGTGCCAAGCAATGTGCCTGTATCCGCCAAAATGCGTTTGGGTTTTAACGACGAT
>CANKOT010000179.1 GCA_947484245.1 Comamonadaceae bacterium | reverse complement strand
GCGGCGCAGCCAAGTTCATCCGTGACTACGCCGCTGCGGGCCTGAAAGGCAAGATCCCGCTGTACGGTTCCGGCTTTTTGACCGAAGGCGTACTAGACGCTGCAGGCCCCGCGGCTGAAGGCATCACCACCACCATGCATTACAGCGACTCGCTGGAAACGCCGCGCAACCAGGCTTTCCGTACCGCTTACGCCAGCCGCTTCAAGATGCAGCCCGATGTTTATGCGGTACAGGGCTACGACACCGGTCTGCTGCTGGTGCAGGGCGCAAATGCCGTCAAGGGCGACCTGAACAACAAGGTCGCGCTGTACAAGTCCTTGGACGGTGCCGTCATCGACAGCCCGCGCGGCAAATGGAAGATGAGCCCATCGCACAACCCGATACAGGACATCTACATCCGCCAGGTCGAGAACAAGGAAAACAAAGTGATTGGCGTGGCCGCCAAGGCGCTGGCTGACAGCGGCGCTGGCTGCAAGATGGCTTGAGTGTGGCCCCCACGGTTGCTCACTGCGTGTAGCGCCCTGGGTTTTTGGGGTCAGAGCCCAAATTCGCCGAGCCTTTGGCTTGCCCGTAGGGTGCAGCGCTTTGCACTGCAGCGAAATTGTTGTCTGACCCCAATAACCCCTGTGGCCCGGCGAAGCCGGTTCCACGGCCCCTGTTTGACTTGATACCGTTCTCCCCTCTCCATGGACTTGTCCGACGTCAGCGTGTGTGAGACAAATAGGGGTACTTGATTAAAGGAGGGTTTTGGTTCATCTTTCAACTTAAGGAGTGAAGATGAAATTGAAATCCAATCAACCTAGGGCCATTCCAAATCAGGTGATCAGAGACTTCAGAAGAGCCACTTGGTCTGACAGATACCTGAGCGCTGATCACAATAACACTAACAGTGGTAGTGATGGAAAGGGTAGTGTTTCTGTCTGATTCCGCCAGCCACCAAGCAAAGACGCCCCTTCTGGGGCTTTTTTATTTCCTACATACCATAAGACATATCAATAAAGTTGAGCTTGTATGAAACAAGTCTGCAACGAGATCGTTGATGATTGTGTTTTAAAAATTGCTTGGGTAGAGCATTCAAATTTCCGCCCAGCCAGACCCCACCCACCCCGTACAGCCGCTTTTAGGCGATGGGACTCCCGTCAGCCTTCGCATACTAATTTGCTCAAACGGGCAGCCTGCGCATGGCCCCCCTTCCTTTTTGAAATACGTTGGGCGGGGGTATAAATAAATTTTGAAAATGGATGCGAAGGGTCGTTATTTAATTGATGGTTAAGATGATTACCGCTGATCTGGGAAGCCTTAATGAGTCAATCTCACCTTTAAGAAATTAATACTTAAAGGTCTCAACATTAAAATGATGAACAAGAACCCAAGTGATTGATCGGCGTGACCATCAAAACTTAGGCGGTTTGTGCTAATGTATGATCTGTCCGTTTGTTTAAAGACCTCAAACCTGAACCAATTGGCACCCCCGCCCAAAAGCTAGGGCAATCCAACAAGTTCATGCCTCCTTGGGAGACTCCAGATGCTCAAAATTCAAAACTGGGAAACCGCAGAACTCGGAAGAAAAGCCTTCAAAAAAGACACTTTCGAAGGACGAATCACCGACATCATTGGCACCCACACTCAAAGACATCCGGGCGCACAGGCTTTTTTAGTTGAGCAAGACCCCCTCTGGGTGACTCCGACGCACTTCCACTTAGAGCACCAATTTCAGGTCATCATGGCCGGCAGTGGATCTATCGGAAAGCATGTTGTTAATCGGCTCAACGTCCATTACTCAGCGCCAGAAACGGCGTATGGCCCGATCACCGCAGGGCCAGAAGGCGTCTCGTACCTGACCATGCGCATGTCCGGCGACACGGGGGCTTGGTACATTCACAAGCCTGGCTCTCTGGAGCGACTCAGATCGGGAGTCCGACAAAAACGCGAACAAACTCATGGCGTACCGACTGGCTCGGTTGGCACCAGTGATTTGCCTGCACTCATGGAACCTAGCGTCGAAAATTTAATTGGCCCCCGCGCGGATGGCTTGGCAGCACACTTTGTCCGTCTGCCGCCGGGCAGCCGTCAACAACTGCCGACGCAAAGTCCTTACGGTGGGCGTTATTACATTGTGACAAGCGGCTCCGTCAAACTTAATGACGCCGAAGCACAGACCATGTCTGTCGCTTTCGGCTCGCATGAAGAAGACTTGCTAATGCAAGCTGGAAGTGAAGGTGCAGAACTCTTGGTTTTGCAATTTCCAGTGCAGGCCCGCAGCGGCATTGACACGCAATGAAAGAGGGTTATTTCACAAACCTCTAGTGCCGCCCAGCTCGGCAACGGTCTGCTCGGTGCGCAACACGATCTTGGGTAGTGGGGCTGCGCCTGCTCAGCGGCCCACGAGGGGGGCAACCTTCTCGGCCATCAGAGTCATGGACTGGCGGGCCAGCGCCGGGTCTTTCCAGTCCACACCCGCGTAAAGCAGGGTGCCGAAATCGCCTGTGACTTCTCGGAATTCATGGAGCTTCTCGACCACCCGGTCTGGTGAACCATGGATGACCAACTGTTCCATGACGCCTTCGAGCGTGACCTGGTCGTCCGGCATTTGGGGGTCTGACTTGAACACCCCCAGGGCGCCGCGCCGTTTGAGTTTTTTGAACAAAGTGTTGTAGTAGTAGTGGTAAGGGCCTGCGGGGTCCATCGCGTAAGCCTTGGCGGTGGCGTCGTCTTTGGCTACAAACACCGTTTTGGCCACGCGCCAGTTTCCCGCATCTGCCACTCGGCCAGTTCGCTCGCAGCCTTCGACGTACTTTGTCCAATGCGTGCGCACCCACTTGGGCAGCAAAAAGTTGGCGGAAATCGGCTCCCACCCACGGGCAGCGGCCTCGGCAATCCCCTGCGAGAAGGGGGCCACTGCCGTCACCACAATGGGAGGGTGCGGGCGCTGAAGCGGCTTAGGGATGGTGCCCATGCCTGTTTCAGAAATGTGCGTTCGCGCAGAGCTGATGTTCCAGAACTGGCCCTGGATGTTGTAAGGCGGCTCGCTCGCCCAAATTTGCAAGACCTGATTAATGGCCTCCAAAAACATTGCCGGCCTGGCCATGTCCATGTTGCCAAAGACTTCGGAATCCGACGGCAGTGCGCCCGGGCTGATGCCTAATATGAATCGCCCGCCCAAAAGGTGGTCGAGCATGGCAATTTCGCTGGCCACCGCCGCTGGGTGGTGGTTGGGCATGTTGAGCGTGCCCGTGCCCAGCTTAATGCGGCGAGTAGCATGGGCCAGCGTTGCCATGAAAATTGCGCTGGAGGTAATGTTTTCCTCGGGGTCGGTGGAATGCTCGCCACAGTAACCCTCGACGAAGCCCAACTCGTCGGCCAAAATGAATGCCTCCCTGTCCTCTCGCAAAGATTGCTGCCAATCCTTGCCGATGGGGTGCATGGGCATGGTGAAGAAGCCGAGCTTCATATGATGTGCGTCCTGGGGTGGTGGTTAGGTGATGGCGCTGCTACGATCTGTTTTGCGTGTGGGCTAAAAAAGAAGATCCTAAAAATTCTTATTTTCGAAATTTAATCTCTATTTTCGAAAATGTTATCATGACTCTTGCAGTCGCGCAAGCCTGAACCGCAAAAGACCTGCAGCGGGGAAACACAGCCTTGACTTGGGGCCTGGTCACTGCTATAAATTTAATGGTTTTCGCCTGAACTTTTTCATCAACTTCCTCTATAACCTTGCAATTTTCCAATTTACAGTTAACAGAAAGACTCTCCATGAACCAAAGCACCGCTGGTTTTTTGCAACGCCGTCACATACTCAGCGCCGCAGCCGGGCTGTGCTTGAGCAGCCTGAGTGCCACGGCGCAAATGCCCGCTAGCGACGTGGCAGCTAGGCTGTTTGTTGGCTTTCCTCCCGGCGGCTCGGGAGACTTATTTGCACGCATCTTGGCCGACGCACTACGCGAGGAGCTCAATCGACCCGTGGTGGTGGAGAACCGTCCTGGCGCTGGCGGTCTGACAGTGGCAGTGAATTTTTTGCGAGCCCCCAAAGACGGCAGCCACCTCATGTTGGCCACTGGCTCCACCGCGGTGTCGGCACCCATCTCTCGGGCAAAGCCACCGTACAACCCCATTGATGACTTTCAGTGGGTAGCACTGCTAACCAATGCGCCCTTTGTCATTGCGGTCAACCCGGCCTTGCCCGTGACCGACTTGCCAGGGTTGGTGGCCCACTGCAAAGCCAATGCTGGCAAGCTGTCGTATGGGCATGCCGGTTTGGGTACTACGGTGCACTTGGCCGCAGAGCTATTCAAGGACCGCGCCGGGCTGAATGTCGTGGATGTCCCCTACGCCGGCAGTGCTGGCGCCATCACCGACACCATCGCGGGCAATGTGCAATTCATTGTGGAAACATCAGGTACCTTGTTGCCCCACCACAAGAGCGGCAAACTGCGCATCATCACCTGCATGGCCGAGTCGCGGGAGAAAATCTCACCAGATATCCCTACTGCGCGAGAAGCTGGCTACGACCTGATTGCTGGAACCTCAAACTTGTTGGCCGCCCCTCAAGGCACACCGGCCGACGTGGTGGATTACTTGGCGAGGTCCACAGTGCGCGCTATGCAAAAGCCATCAGTCCAGCAAAGGCTTGACCAACTCGGCATTCAAGCCTTTTCCAAGTCAAGCCCAGAGTTGGCGCGCCAGTATGTGACTGC
>CANKOT010000178.1 GCA_947484245.1 Comamonadaceae bacterium | reverse complement strand
TAGCCTTACCGCCATTGCCAAAGAACTCACACTGGCATGATCCACAACATCTTGCTTGCTACATCTGGAAAACTTAGAACATGCCCCATCAACCAGCCTCCTCCGCTCTAGCCAGATTCCGAGTGATTGACCTGACGCAAGTCAGAGCCGGACCTACCGCGTGTCGTCAATTGGCCGATTGGGGCGCCGATGTGGTTCAAGTGCAAATGCCAGAGCACATGCGCGGCGACGACACTTTGGGAGGGCAAGAAGGTTCTGACTACCAATACACCCACAGGAACAAGCGATCCATCACTCTCAACTTGAAAGAGCCTGAAGGCATTCAACTTCTGAAAAAGCTTATCGACCAAGCCGATGTGGTGGTTGAGAACTTCAGACCCGATGTGAAGTTTCGTTTGGGCATTGATTACGAGAGTTTGAAAGTCAGCAATCCTGGTTTGGTCTATGCCAGCATTTCTGGTTTTGGCCAGACAGGGCCTTTGGCCACCAGGCCCGGCTTTGATCAAATTGCACAAGGCATGGGCGGCTTGATGTCAGTCACTGGCATGACCGAGCAAGGCCCCATGCGTGTTGGCATCCCTATTGCCGATTTGTGTGCAGGCATTTTTGCAGCCCAAGGCATTTTGGTCGCTCTGCTTGAGCGAGAAAAGTCAGGTCAAGGACAGTGGCTTCACACATCCTTGTTGGAGTCCATGGTTTACATGATGGACTTTCAAACTTCCAGATGGCTCATTGACCAAGAAGTGGCCACACAAGCTGGCAATTTTCACCCCACCAGTATTCCAACGGGCGTTTACAAGGCCCGTGATGGCTACATGAACATTGCCGTTTTTGGCTCGAAAATTTGGGAACGGTTTTGCGATATTTTGGAAGCCCCTCAATGGGTCACCGACTCCCGATATCACGACAAACCCAGCCGCTCGGTCAACAGAGACGCATTGAATCAGGAAATCAATGAGCGCTTGGCAAAAAAAGATTGTGCCTATTGGATCGAACAACTGAACGAAGGTGGCGTCGCTTGCGGTTTGATCAACAGCATGGACCAAGTGTTTGAAGAACCGCAAATCAAGCACCTGAAGATGGTCAAAGATGTCGTCTCAAAACACCAAGGACCACAACGCATGGTGGGGCAACCTGTACAACTTGAACGCACGCCAAGCAACATTGTTCGCTCAGCACCCAGGCGCGGTGAACACACAGAAGAGATACTGAAAGAAATTGGCGTTCAAGCAGAAGACTTTACGCGTTTGAAATCTAGGGGAGTTTATTGATGAGTGAAGTTATGTACCAATCACCCACTGAGCGGGTTGAAACTTGGTTAGATCAGACCACCTTGCACATTCGATTCAACAATGTGGCCCGCCACAACGCTTTGTCGGTAGACATGTGGGAGGCGGTTCCAGCACTGCTGTCTCAGGCCGAACATGACATGCGCGTGCGCTTGGTTGTTTTTTCAGGCGCAGGTGAAAAAGCCTTTGTATCTGGCGCTGACATTTCTCAGTTTGAAGACATGAGGGCCGCCAAAGAAGCTGTCACGAAATATGAGCACATGGCCGAAACAGCCCTCATGAGCATTTACAACTTCCCCAAACCCACGCTGGCATGCATCCGTGGTTACTGCATTGGAGGTGGCGTCAATGTTGCCATCAGTTGTGACATGCGCATTGCGGCCAGTGATGCCGTTTTTTCAGTGCCCGCAGCCAAGCTAGGCCTAGGCTATCGCTATTCCGCCATGAAAAACTTGGTCGACTTGATAGGGCCAGGCGCCGCCAAGGATTTGTTTTTCACAGCCAGACGTTTAGACGCCAATGAAGCCCTCCGTTTGGGCTTGGTGAGCCGCGTGTGCGAAACAGAAAAGTTGCCAGAACTGCTGGCCGAATACACCTCAGCCCTTGCAGCCAATGCACCCATCACCATTGCCGCCGCAAAAGCCATTACCAAAGAAATTCTGAAGCCCACTCCAGAATTGGACATGGCGCTTTGTCAACAACTCATTCGCAACTGCTTTGATTCCGCCGACTATGCCGAAGGACGCAAAGCATTCATGGAAAAACGCAAACCTGTTTTTAAGGGAATCTGATCATGAAATCTTATTGGATGCACATCGAGGATGTGCCAAATCCCATCGAACTGCGCGACGTCGCCATGCCAACAGCGGGGCCCACGCAAGCATTGGTCAAAGTCCATGCTGCGGGCTTGAACCGAGGTGAATTTATCAAAGGCCATGGCCTTCATGGCAGCCATGGTGCCAAGGCCATCGGGATGGAAGCTGCAGGTGAAATTGTGGCTATCGGCGACAAAGTTGGTGCTATGTCGCCATTCAAAGTTGGCGATCGGGTAATGGCTCGCTGCGGTGCAAGCTTCTCCGAGTTTGCACTCATGAATGTCCAAGAAATGATGGCAATACCCAACTCATTGTCTTGGGAAGAAGCCGCAAGTATTCCCATCACATTTCTGGTGACCTATGACTTGTTGGCACAACAAGGCAAGCTGAAAACCAACGATTGGATGCTGATCAATGGTGTCTCCTCTGGCGTGGGCGTTGCCTCTTTGCAAATGGGCAAAGCACTTGGCGCCAAAGTCATTGGTACTTCAGGCTCTCAAGCCAAACTCAATCAATTGATACCGCTTGGTTTGGACTTGGGCATCTGCTCAAGATCTGCCGACTTTTATGCAACTGTCATGAGCACCACTGAGGGCAAAGGCGTTCAATTGGTCGTGAACACAGTTGGTGGTTCTGTCTTTGAAGAAAGCTTCAAGTGTCTTTCTTTTCAAGGTCGCTTGGGTACGGTCGGTTATGTTGACGGTGTGTTGCACGCGCCTTTAGACATTGAAGCTCTCCATGCCAAGAGACTCACCCTGTTTGGTGTCTCCAACAAAATGCGTTCGCCCGATCAACGTGCCGAGCCTGTGCAAGGATTCGTCAAAGACATCCTGCCTGCATTTGCAGAAGCTAAGATTCGCGCGTGCATCGATTCAGTTTTTGAGTTCAAGGACTTGGAAAGCGCCAAAGCTCGAATGGAAAGTAACTCTCACGTTGGAAAAATTGTTTTGAAAGTGATCTCATGAAAACTCATTACCTTTTGTCTATTTTGTGTTCTTCTGCTTTGAGTATTGGCTCGCTAGCCCATGCACAAACGCCTGCCAACTACCCCAACAAACCAGTCAAAATGGTGGTGGGTTTTGCGCCTGGCGGTGCCGCTGACTATGTGGCTCGCAACATCAGCGATGCCATGGGCAAGTCACTGGGTCAATCCATTATTGTCGAGAACAAAGCAGGTGCTGGCTCCAGCATTGCTGCTGAAGCCGTTTCAAAAGCAGCGCCCGATGGTTACACCATTTTGATTGCAAGTCCCAGCAGCATTTCAGTCAATCCTGCGCTTAATGCCAAGCTTGGTTATTCACCCAAAGACTTGTTTCCTGTCACCAAAATCACTTCCTCGCCCTTGGTCATTGCAGCCAACCCCAACGCCGGTTTAAGCAGCTTGACTGAGCTGGTAGCCAAAGCGAAAAAAGCACCGGGCACCATCAATTACGCTACGTCAGGCAACGGTTCAGCACCCCATTTGGGTGCCGCCTTGTTTGCTCAAATTACGGGCATTGAAATGATGCACATTCCATTTCGAGGTGGTGCACCAGCCGTTCAATCCGTGGTGGCTGGCGATACACAAGTGACCTTTGGCACACCGCCCTCTGTGCTGCCCATGATCCAGGCTGGTCGACTCAAGGGCTTGGGTGTGAGCACCAAAGAACGATCTGCCTTGGTCCCAGGTATTCCAGGCTCCGTTGAAGCAGGCTTTCCTGACTATGCCATTGAGTTTTGGTACGGCATCTTCTTGCCAAACGGAACACCCCCTGCTGTTGTGAAAAAGATTTTTGATGCAGCTCAATTTGCCATGGCACAACCCAGCGTGAAAGCGGCATTGGCGCGCGAAGGCACTGATGTGGATGTTTCAAAATCACCAGAACAATTCGCAAGTTTTTTAAATGAAGACTCTAAATTTTGGGTCAAACTTGTGAAAAGTGCTGGCGTCAAACTAGACTGAATTGAGCAAGTACATAGGGCAACATCAACGCCAGTGTTGCCCTAAAGTTGACACAAATAATTAAATATTTCGGTCAACAAGTGTGTTTTCCCTGCCGTTGAATGATCACTCCCAATCGGTGGAGTTTTCAAACAACCTGAAAGATTCATCATGACTAAACTTCTTGCTACCTTGATCATTGCCGCATTCTCAACAGCCGCTTTCGCCGCTGCACCAGTTACAGCAACGGCTACTGCACCCGCAGCAACTACCGCTGCAGCACCTGTAAAGGCTGAAGCCAAAGCCGACGCTAAAGCTGTGGCCAAAACAGAAGCCAAGCCAGACGCTAAAGCAGACGGCAAAAAAGCTGAGAAAACAGCCAAAGAAGCGGCCAAAGACGGCGCGAAAAAGTAAGCTCCGCCCCCATGGCGTCAATGCAATGTTTTGTGTTGACGCCATTTTTCTTTTTGGGCCAATAGGTTCTATCGTGTTCCTTCTTGGTCCATCTAAGCCAACTGCAGGCCTTTGAATTCGAGCTTCACCCTGTTTTAGACAATGTGCGAAAATCACTTTTTTAAGTTTTGAAAGTTCGCATTGAATCTTGCTTTAAATGGGCAACTTCAAACCATTGCCAGTGGCACGGGTCAGCTTTGCTTTTACGTTAAAGGGCAAGGCCGC
>CANKOT010000177.1 GCA_947484245.1 Comamonadaceae bacterium | reverse complement strand
TTGAATGCTGCTGCCAAAGCGCAGGGCTTAAATAGGGTGACGAGCCTGACGGATATCGAACTGTCGGTGAAGCGTAGCACCGTAGCAAACCACAGTTCAAGTCGTGGGTATGAGGTTGGCGTGAAATTACCCATCTTCGATTGGGGCGATATTCAGCGCGACGTCATGAGCGCACAAACTTTGGCAGCCGCCAATTTACTGGAGGCCACGATTCGTTCGGCTGGATCTTCTTTGCGTGAAAACTATGCTGCTTATAGAACTGCTTATGACATCTCTAAGCATTACAAAGATGAGGTGATTCCGCTTCGCAAGGTGATTTCAGAAGAGAACGTCCTTCGCTACAACGGCATGCTCATTGGCGTGTTTGAGTTACTGGCTGATTCGCGTGACCAGATCGGCGCAGTTATCTCGGCTATCGAAGCAGAGCAACAGTTCTGGTTAGCAGATGCAGCCTTGCAAGCCACGCTCATTGGCCGACCAACTTCTATTTGGGTGGCAGCGATCAGCAACACAACAAGCAATACGGCCGCTGGCCACTGATTGGGAATAGACATGAATTCAAGACGAGATTTCTTTAAAACTGCCGGTATCGCTGGCGGTGCGATAGCAGCGGCTGCGGTGAGTCGGGTGGCCATGGCCGCTCTGCCGGAGCCCGTCCTCCAAACGAAGCCTGACACTATGCCGCCGTTGGTCCCCAATACTGGCCGACCTTACAACGCAGTGGTCACACTCAACGGTTGGACACTGCCTTGGCGCATGAACCAAGGCGTCAAAGAGTTTCATTTGGTGGCCGAGCCTGTGGTGCGTGAAATGGCCCCCGGTATGAAAGCCCATCTCTGGGGCTACAACGGTCAAAGCCCAGGACCAACCATTGAAGTGGTTGAAGGTGACCGTGTCCGTATTTTTGTGACCAATAAACTTCCTGAGCACACCAGTGTGCATTGGCATGGCCAGCGACTGCCCAATGGCATGGATGGTGTCACAGGGCTTAACCAGCCTGGCATCAATCCCGGAAAAACCTTTGTCTATGAGTTCGTGGCGCGACGTCCCGGAACTTTTATGTACCACCCTCATGCCGATGAGATGACGCAGATGGCTATGGGGATGATGGGTTTTTGGGTCACGCACCCTAAAGAGAAGAATCCTCTCATTGATGAAGTTCAGCGTGATTTTTGCTTTCTGCTCAACGCCTACGACATTGATCCGGGCAGTTACACGCCAAAAATCATGACCATGCTTGACTTCAATTTATGGACATGGAACAGCCGTATCTTTCCTGGCATTGACAGTTTAAATGTGCGCTTGAAAGACAAGGTACGCATTCGATTTGGCAATCTCACCATGACCAATCACCCTATCCATTTGCATGGGCACGAGTTTCAGGTTACTGGCACGGACGGTGGCCCAACACCCAAAGGGGCACGCTGGCCTGAAGTCACCACCGATGTGGCCGTTGGTCAAATGCGTCAAATTGAGTTTATGGCCGATGAAGAAGGGGACTGGGCATTTCACTGCCATAAAAGTCATCACACCATGAACGCTATGGGACACGATGTACCAACCATGATTGGCGTAGACCATCGGGGTGTTGCAAAAAAAATCAGCAACCTTATTCCCGATTACATGGTGATGGGAGAGCGTGGCATGGCAGACATGGGCGAGATGGAAATGCCATTGCCAGACAACACGGTGCCGATGATGACAGGCCAAGGTCCCTTCGGGGGCGTTGAAATGGGCGGCATGTTCTCCGTACTGAAGGTGCGCAAAGAGCAAAAGCCTGGGAATTATGAAAATCCTGACTGGTACAAGCATCCCCCTGGAACTGTAGCCTTTGAGTGGACAGGATCGATGCCAGAGCCTGCGCGTTTTAAAGCCGAAAGCGGACAGTCAATGCCACTTGCAAAACCATCCAAAAAAGATATAGAAGTGCAAATACGCAAACCCTCTGGCCACTCTGGTCATTGATCCTCTTTCAAACCTCAGAAAAGAAAAGCATATGAAATTTAAATCAATCATTGTGGCCACATCGACTGTTTTGCTCGCATCGATAGCCACTCAGAGTTTTGCCACTGGCAGTCACTCTGGCGGCAACGAAAACTCAGATGCCATCGGTAAACCGGGTAAAGCCACCAATGCCAAGCGCACTGTCAAAGTAGAAATGCTTGACACCATGCGCTTCAACCCACAAAGCATCACGGTTAAACAAGGTGAAACCATCAAATTCATTATTAAAAACTCGGGCAAACTTAAGCATGAAATGGTGCTGGGTACAGAAAAAGAACTCAAAGAGCATGCAGAGGTAATGAAAAAAAATCCTGAAATGGAGCATGATGATGAGAACCAAATAACAGTGCAGCCAGGTAAATCTGGTGAGATCATTTGGCAATTTACAAAGGCGGGTAAAGTTAATTTTGCATGCCTGCAGCCCGGACATTACGATGCAGGTATGGCTGGTACCGTCACAGTGAACAAAGTCAAGGGCTATACCCATACTCATGAATCTGCTCACAACCACTAATTTTTTAAACTTTTTTGAGGAATTCTTTATGAAACTTTCTAAACATCTTTTTGCGTTCTCGCTGGTTTTTTCTGCTGCTTCTTTTACAGCGGTCTATGCCCAAGACAAACACCACTCACATGCGGACACTATGTCTGCTGTATCCGCTAGCCACATGGCTGAGGGCGAGATTAAAAAGATCAATCGTGACAACAAAAAGATGACGATCAAACACGGCGATATCAAAAGTCTGGACATGCCTGGAATGACCATGGTTTTTCAAATTCGCGATAACTCTATATTGGAGACATTCAAAGCGGGCGATAAGGTCAAGTTTGTTATTGAAAAATTAGACGGCGCCTTTGTTGTCACAAGTATGCAATTGGCGAATTAGTCCATAGAGGCTGATCGGTGAGGTTAAACCTTTTTGCAAATATCGTCATCGGTGCGCTGGGTGCTTTGACCTCGCTTTCTGCCTTGGGTGGGCCAATGGGGTTTAAGGAAAGTTGGATGACTATGGGCGACGTTAGTCCCAACTGGCAGGAGGTCTTTGTTAACTATGCTCTCACTGCACGAGACGGCGCAGGAGCCTCAGCATTGGTCATGCGCTCAGACGACGGCACCAAGACGCGCCAATTCACGGAAGCCATCTACACGAGACTGATCCGACGTTGGAACATGCCTGAGTCCCAGGCCAACATCTGGTTTATCGGCGGCGTTGGGAACATCACAGGCAACGATTTTTCTGGCTCAAAGACAATGGCTTCGCCGGGAATACAAGTTGATTACGAGACAACTCGTATCTATGTTTCGGCTACATCCAGGCTCTATAGAGCCCAAGGCCTCAACCACGACTTTGCCTCGGCGCGAGCCGGATTCTCTTTTTACGAGGTGGACTATGACCAAACGCAGCCATGGTTTATCTTAGAGGTCAGGCGCATGCAAGGGCTCACGGATAAGACCGAAGTCACGCCCATGCTGCGGCTGATCCACAACCGCTATTTTGTTGAGCTTGGGGTAAACAACGCATCCCAAGCTCGAATGAATTTCATGTATATTTTTTGAAGGAGAGTATTCCGATGAAGAAAATTGTCATCGCCTTAGCAATGGGCATAACTGCAATTTCATCCATGGCTGCCACCAGTATGAAATTCACCGTTAACGGAATGGTTTGCTCTTTCTGCGCTCAAGGTATCGAAAAAAGTCTGTCCAAGATGGGTGCAACCAAGGAGGTATTCGTGGACCTAAAGAAGAAAACTGTTGCGGTGGAAGCAAAGGACGGCCAAGTGCTCGACGCTAAGGCCATCTCTGCAGAGATTGTTGATGCTGGCTACGACGTGGTCAAGATCGAAACGGTGATGCAATCGGTTGCCGAGATCAAGGCTGAATTGAAGAGTCGTAAATGAGTCCTGACGGCATGGCTGAATCCCGAAGTGGCTTATGGTCCTCTTTGGCCAGCCTTTTCGCAAGTTCAAGCACGTTGGTGTGCTGCGCAATTCCTGCTCTCCTTGTGGCCCTTGGAGCGGGAGCAGCACTTTCGTCCCTTGTGTCCATATTTCCGCAGGTGGTTTGGTTGAGCGAACATAAGGAAGTACTGTTCGGCTTCGCGGGGTTGATGATGATTGGCAGCGGCGTATTGCAGTGGCGAAACCGAAGTGCGCCGTGCCCCATCGATCCAGCCTTGCGCGACGCCTGCTTAAAGACTCGCAAGACCGCCAGCAAGTTATATGCTGCCAGCGTTGTGCTTTATTTCATTGGGGGCTGGTTCGCGTTCATACAGCCATGGCTCGGCGAGGTGTAAAAAATACGATCTATTAAACTTATCAAGCATTACCGTACCCAATTCTTCGGTTGCCTCTACATGGCATTTACACGAAGATTTTCAAATGATGCTCAAAAAACAAAAAAGAGCATGTAAGCCCCGTGTTTATTGGCTCCTCGACTCGGGCTCAAGCCAGAGGCTGCCGGATTGATTAACAGATTCTCAATTTAGTCTCAGTGAATTAACGCTGCTTCCACATTTGCTTCCACACTGCTGCAGAACGCTTTTAACCTGTTGATTTGCAATAGGTTTTATTTCTTGAAGCTGCTCATAATCCTTTGGTCCCTGGTTCGAGTCCAGGTGGGCCCACCACTTAGAAAGCCATTCTTTGAGTGGCTTTTTAAATGCGTTTTAGTTGCAGATACACGCATTTAAAAGCAGTTTTCA
>CANKOT010000176.1 GCA_947484245.1 Comamonadaceae bacterium | reverse complement strand
TTTTTGAAATCAGCTCGTTGTCAAAGCAAAACGGTGTTTCGTTGTGCGGTGAGTTAGCAGAGAAATCTCTTGATCCGAGTTTCCAACTTTGTGAGGGTACGCGTGCTGTTCTGTGTTCAAAATTTTGCAGCGAGAAGATGGAGGCTGTTGATTGGTTATTTTCTGCATTTGCAGCCTCTTGCTGCCAGAGTGCTTTGAAGGGCATTCTGAGTGACTGCGCCATGTAGGCGCTTGCCTCTAGGTGCATGGCCTCATGCTGCAGCACCAGCCAATAGAAATACAGCGCGGGGCTGTGATCGGTTTCATTGTGCAAGAGCTCTAGTGTTTCAGCCAAGCTTTCCTGTGCGTATTGAATGCACTTAGGATGCGTTAAAAGTTTCAAGTCCCAGCGCGTCGAGTGCGCTACCTTGGCGCTGTCAAACCACGCATCAGCTTCATTGAGAAGCGAGGCTTTGCGCGGCTGTGAAAGATCAGAGGCGAGGCCGTGTGAGCGTTGCAGATTTCGGGCAATCCAATATTCTTGAAACCATGCAACGTGGCCCAGTTCCCAGACGGGCAGATTCAAGCCCTTGTGATAGGGAAGGGTGAGTTTGTTGGCACTCAAGTAGCATTCAAAAGAGTTGAGTGTATGTGCTCTAAGGTGTTGAAGAGCCTTTGACAATGTCAGGATATTTACTTGCCGCATTGATTGCTTGTGTCCTTTTAGATATGCTTAGGGCTCTATATGAACCAAGCCCCTCATCCAAAGTTGCTTTCCCAAAAGTTGCTCAAATCAGAAGTGCTTAACGCTCAACCCGCTAAGTCAACATTGGTCATTGTAAGTCCTGCACTTGCCAGTGCAAACAACGGCAATTGGCAGACTGCCAAACGTTATCGACAGTTGTTGAATGCGCATTTTCGGGTTCGACTGGTTAGTGAATGGGATGGCGCAAATTCTGATGATGTCTTAATTGCTTTGCATGCGCGCCGAAGTTTTTCCTCAATTGCTGCTTGGCACGCCGTCCATGGCGCCAAAGGTTTGGTCGTGGTGCTGACGGGTACTGATTTGTACCGCGATATCCAATACGATTCACAGGCCCAACAATCTCTAGAATTTGCTGCTCGATTGGTGGTTTTACAGTCCATGGGGCTGGATGAATTACCTGCGCCATTCAAGGCTAAAACATCGGTGCTACTCCAGTCAACCACATCCCGAGTTACCTTGTCTAAAACAAAGCGCTGCATACGGGTTGTGATGGTGGGCCATCTGCGCGAGGAAAAATCGCCGCGCACCTTGTTTGAAGCAGCAGCCCTGCTTGAGCAGCAGCGCGATATTTACCTGCAGCATATTGGTGCAGAGCATGATGAGGTACTGGCAAGCATGGCGCACCAAACGGCGGCGCTTTACCCGCAGTATCAATTCACAGGTGCTCTAACTTATCCAGAAACGCGTCGGCAAATTCAGCGCTCGCACGTGCTGGTTCACACCAGCGTCATGGAGGGTGGTGCCCACGTGATCATGGAGGCCATTTGCAGTGGTGTGCCAGTCATTGCGTCGCGCATACCAGGCAACATGGGCATGCTTGGTGAAGACTATGCAGGTCTGTTTCCAGTGGGTGACGCCAAGGCGCTGGCCGACATGCTTATTCGTTTTCGGCATGACGCCAAATTTGAACAACTGTTAAAAAAGCAGTGCGCCTTTAGAGCACCTTTGTTTTCGGCTGAGCACGAACGCAAAGGCTTGCTTACAATCGCACAAAGCGTCTTGTCAGCGCGACATTCGCCTTGAATGCTTAGCGCTTCAAGCAAGTCCTCATTTTTTGTATTTAGGAAACACCATGAACCCCTCTGAACCCCGTTTGACCTCTCTCTCGCATGGCGGGGGCTGTGGTTGCAAAATTGCCCCTGCGGTTTTGTCTGAAATTCTCAAAGGCACTTTGCAGATGCCCATTCCCAAAGAATTGATGGTGGGCATTGCCACAGCCGATGACGCAGCGGTTTACAAGCTGAGCGATCACCAAGCTTTGATTGCAACCACCGATTTCTTCATGCCCATCGTTGACGATCCTTTTGAGTTTGGGCGCATTGCGGCCACCAATGCCATCAGCGATGTCTATGCCATGGGCGGCAAACCCATATTGGCTTTGGCTTTGGTCGGCATGCCAATCAATGTGCTGTCAACAGACACCATTGGCAAAATTTTGGCAGGCGGTGCGTCGGTTTGCAATACAGCCGGCATTCCCATTGCTGGCGGACACACCATTGATTCAGTTGAACCTATCTATGGGCTGGTTGTTCTGGGTTTAGTCCATCCAGACCGTGTCAAACGAAACGACGGCGCGCGCGTTGGCGATGTGCTGGTTCTTGGCAAGCCAATTGGTGTTGGCATTTTATCGGCGGCACTCAAAAAAGAAGTTCTCGATGCAGCGGGCTATGAGTCAATGATTGCCAACGCCACCAAGCTCAACACCCCAGGCCCCGAGTTGGCGGAGTTGTCTGGTGTGCACGCTTTGACAGACGTCACGGGTTTTGGTTTGGCGGGCCATGCCCTCGAAATGGCGCGAGGCGCTCAATTAACGGCGCACATCAAGTGGGCCGATGTACCGTTGTTACCCAAGGTGTCGGCTTTGATCAAAGCGGGCAATGTCACGGGCGCCTCAGCTCGAAACTGGGAAGGCTACGGTCCAGAAATTAGCCTTGACAGCGGTTTGCCCACTGAATGCCAAACGCTTTTGTCTGATCCTCAAACAAGCGGCGGCTTGTTGGTCAGTTGTTCTCCTGAAACTGTGCCTGAGGTGCTGGCTGTTTTTAAGCGCCACGGTTTCAATGATGCAGCCGTTGTGGGCCACATCGGTGAAGCCCAAAAGTCACGCTTGGTTGTCAACTGCTAAGCTTGTGTGGCCATGCAGGGCCAGGGCCAGCCAATCAAACGCGAAGTCAGTGGCAATGGCCAGCAGCGCCACCATGATGGCCCCTTGTAAGACGTAGGCTGTGTTGAACCCAGAAAGTCCGATGATGATGGGCAAGCCGAGGGTTTTGGCACCCACTGTAGACGCAATGGCGGCTGTACCGATGTTCACGACAACCGAAGTTCGCACACCTGCTAACCAAATAGGCAGGGCCAATGGAATTTGCACTTCGGTCAGTATGTGCCGAGGCGACATACCCATGGCGCGCGCTGAATCAATGACGGGTGTCGGGACTGAAGCCAGTCCGGCCAGAGTAGCCTGAAGCACGGGCAGCACGCCAAAAATTGACAGTGCAATGAGTGCGGGCAGTTCTCCAAAGCCAACGGCAGGAACCGCTACCGCCAAAACTGCAACTGGCGGAAAAGTTTGTCCCATGGCGGCCAGTGTTTCCATGAGGGGCTTGAATGCACGCCCTGTTTCGCTGGTGGTGGCCAGTCCTGCAAGCGTGGCAACAATGACAGCAAGTAAGCTAGACACCAACACCAGCCCTATGTGTTGCCACAGCAGTTCTGCCATCGGCTCTTGCAAATACACCGGACGCGGCAGCTCAGGAAACAGTGCTGCGAAAAGCGGCTGGGAATAGGGCAAGCCATATGCCAGCAACAACAGCGCCGCCACACTTAAGCCTAGCCGCTTAGCCCAGGTTCGAGGTGCTTTCAATGGCAGTGCGTGCGACTCAGGCATTGGAAGTTTCTAGCAAATCAGTGGCTTGCACCTGACCCAGCACTGTGCCGTCTGCATTCACCACGCGCAAGCTAGACACATGCCATGTTGCCATGTGCGAAATGGCTTCTTTGAATGTGGCTGTACTGATGATGGTGTGGACCGGCTCTGCACCCTCCATCGCTTTGATGTGGGACGCTATGGAACGCAGTGAGAGTTGTTTGAGCCCCAGATCTGCGCCACCCAGAAATTCGGCGACAAAGTCGTTGGTGGGTTGTTGCAGTAACTCAAGGGGTGTGCCCATTTGTACGACTCGACCATGGTTCAGCAGCACGATACGCGTTGCCAGCAACAAAGCTTCATCGATGTCGTGGGTCACAAACAGGATGGTTTGACCGGTCGCTCGGTGAATCTTTTTGAGCTGCAATTGCAGTGCAGCGCGGGTGACTGGATCGAGTGCACCAAAGGGCTCGTCCATCAGAAGTACATCTGGGTCTGCGGCCAATGCGCGCGCCACGCCAACCCGCTGCTGCTGTCCGCCCGAGAGTTGGTGCGGATACCGATTGGCATATTGCTTAGGGTCCATCGCCAGCAATTGCAGCAACTCGTTCACACGGGCTTGAACACGCTGGGCATCCCAGCCCAGCAGCTTGGGTACCGTGGCAATGTTGTGCCCAACGGTTCTGTGAGGAAACAAGCCAACCGACTGCATGGCATAGCCCATGCGGCGACGCAAGTCTTGCACGTTAAAGCTGTTGATGTCTTTGCCGTTAAAAAAGATGTGACCGCCGTCGTGACTGACCATGCGGTTGACCATTTTGAGAACCGTCGATTTGCCAGAACCGGAGGGGCCAAGTAGCACCACCAGCTCGCCTTGTTGGATGTCTAAATTCAAGTCTGTGATGGCTGCTGCGCCGTCGTAGAACTTGCGAATGTGTTCAAACTTGATGGTCATCGGCGTGTCTTTATCAAGGAACTTAGCACTTTGAAAAAAGTGTCTGCCATCATCGCTAAAAGCACGATGGGTATCACACCCAGAATCACCAACTCGTTGGCAGCGCTAAAGAGCCCATCAAACATGATTTGACCTAGCCCGCCAGCACC
>CANKOT010000175.1 GCA_947484245.1 Comamonadaceae bacterium | reverse complement strand
CTTGCTGCTGCCACTTCAAAAGCAACTTCACATCGGCACTCAAAAGCCGATGGTCATCATGGTCGCCGGTGTCAACGGCGCTGGCAAAACTACTTCCATTGGCAAACTCACGCACCATTTGGCTGACCAGAGCGCCAGTGTGTTGTTGGCGGCGGCCGATACCTTCAGGGCAGCAGCCCGCGAGCAATTGGCTGTGTGGGCGCAGCGCAATACGGTTGAAATCATCAGCCAAGAAGGTGGCGATCCTGCGGCAGTCAGTTTTGATGCTGTGTCTGCGGGCAAAGCGCGCGGCAGAGATGTGGTGTTGGTCGATACAGCCGGCCGCTTGCCCACTCAACTGCACCTCATGGAAGAATTGAAAAAAATCAAGCGCGTGGTGCAAAAAGCCGATGCAACTGCGCCGCACGAAGTCTTGTTGGTCATTGACGGCAACACCGGGCAAAACGCCTTGACGCAGGTGAAGGCTTTCGACGAAGCACTGGGCCTCACCGGGCTCATTGTGACCAAGCTAGACGGCACCGCCAAAGGGGGCGTGCTGTGCGCCATTGCCCGCGAAAAAGCCATACCCGTTTACTTCATTGGCGTGGGCGAACAACTTGATGATCTGCAAACTTTCGATGCACGAGAGTTTGCCGAAGCCTTGCTGAACTGAGTCAATCCTCTAAAACCGAGTCGGCGAAAATGGCCGCGGGTCAATGCTGCTTGCCTCATTCGACATCAATTCAGACAAAAGCACGCCCGTGCCGGGGCCTGTGCTGAAGCCAATGTGTTGATGCCCAAAGGCCAACCACAAACCTGGGCAGTTGGGCATCTCGCCAATCACAGGCCGGCTGTCTGGCGTGGTGGGTCGCGAGCCCAGCCAATCTGATCCTGGCACAGCAGATTTCATGGGCAAGACACGACGCACTGCATTTTCTGCAGCTTCCAACTGCTGCAAATTGGGCGCATCGTCGCGCGCAGCCAACTCAACACCAGTGCTCAATCGAAACACGTCTGCACCCTGCTCGTCTTTCATGGGCGATAAAACATACGCGCCAGACAAGTCATAAATGGGGCGCCCCAAACGAACCCCTTCAAGCGCTTGGAAATGGCGATGGTAACCACGCTCAAAACCCATGTTGACTTTGAATTTGGTGCTCAAGTGACTGGCTTCAAGCAAGCTCTCAGACCAAGGCCCCAAGGCCACCACCAAGTTGGGCGTCCAATGTGCGCCTCCTTCTTGGTTCACCCATTGCCAGCCATTGGCTTGCTGTTGAATGGCACGGACTTGTGCTTGCACAATGTGCCCGCCGCCCTCCAAAAACTGCTTGGCATAAGCCTTCACCACGGCACGCGGGTTATCGACCGATGCGGCATCTTTAACCCACAGCGCATGGCTGAATGCAGGTGCCAAATGGGGCTCCAAAGCTTGCAGGGATGGCGCGTTCAATACCTCTGTGACAACACCAAATTCTTGCAATAACTCGCGACTGGCCGCGCCGGACGCAAATGCGGCGGCATGGGCATACAACCAAAGCCAGCCTGTATCGCGCAATCGGTTTTCAACATGGGCCAGTTTCAACCACGCACGGTGCGTGTCCGAAGACAGCTGTATCAAGCCATCTAAAGCCAAGGTGGTCACTTCAAACGAAGAACGTTTGGCGTGCCAAAGAAATCGCCAAAGCCACTGCCACTGGGTAAGCGCACTGGTTCTGATCTTCAATTGAGGCCCAGGTCTGAGCAACATCGAGGGCAGGCTTTGCAACAAACCAGGTCGATTGAATGGCAAGAAAGAACTGCGCGAAAGCACGCCCGCGTTGCCGTGTGAAGTTTCTTCGCCGGGCGCTTGTTGGTCTACCAAGGTGACGCGCCAACCCTTGGCTTGTAAGGCCAAGGCACATGAAACCCCCACTATGCCGGCGCCCAGCACGGTGACTTGTCGACTGGTTTCAAAAAGATTCATGGTCCTATTTTGCTTGAAAAGCTTCTGGATCAATTTTTGATGCCAAGCTGAAACGCTTGGACAAGGCAAGGTTGATGGCCATTGAACTGCGCTTTGGATTTATAGTGTCGTCATGAAATTTCTTCAATGGTCTTTGGCTGGTTCAGTCGTTTTGGTTTTAAGCGCTACGGCCTTCTGGTTGACAAGACAAGATGCGCCCTCTAAAGAAGCGCTGTCAACCAAATTGCAGTGCGAACTACCACCGGCTTCAACCGCCGCCCCCAGACCCGGCATGGTCTGGATTCCAGAGGGTGTTTTCGACATGGGTGACAGTGTTTATGCCGAAGAAAAACCTGTTCGCAATGTGCGGGTGAAGGGATTTTGGATGGACCGCACTGAGGTCACCAATTCAGAATTTGCAGCCTTCGTGAAAGCCACTGGCTATGTCACTGTGGCAGAGCGGCCGGTCAACCCGCAATTGATTGCCAGCTTGCCAGAAGACATGCGCAAACCTGGGGCCGTGGTGTTCAAGGTGCCAGCCAAGCTCAGCTACGGAGATGACCCGCGGCAGTGGTGGCAATACATACCGGGCGCAAATTGGAAGCAGCCAGCGGGCCCAGAATCCAGCGTAGACAAATACGGCCAATTTCCTGTGGTGCATATTACTTTTGAAGATGCTCAAGCCTATGCCCAATGGAAAGGTCATCGTTTGCCAACGGAAGCCGAGTGGGAGTGGGCCGCTCGCGCTGGCGCCAAGGAATTACCTGGCCAGCACGATCAACCTGCCAGTGCCAACACATGGCAAGGAATTTTTCCCATGGCCAATGCCAGCGAAGATGGATTTTCAGGTATTGCACCAGTGGGCTGCTATGCGCCCAATGCTTACGGCTTGTTCGACATGATTGGCAATGTATGGGAGCTCACTGCCGATGCATTTGTAGCCGACAGGCCTGCAGTTTCCAGTCAGGCAGGCACAAGTTCAAATCAAGGGCTCGACCCTGATGAAGCACAACGGCCGCCCATTTTTAAAAAGCTTCAAGCCAATTCAGATCCCAAAGCACGCGTGATCAAGGGTGGCTCTTTTTTGTGTGCACCCAACTACTGCATGCGCTATCGCGCGGGGTCTAGGCAACCGCAAGAAGAAGATTTGGCCGTGAGTCACTTGGGATTTAGAACCCTCTATCAGCCATGATGATTGCCAAACGCTTTCTCCTTGCGGCCTTGGTCTTGGTGACCTTGCTTTCAGCCTTGTTGCTTGTCATCAAAGACAAGATCATGCTAGGCGCAGAGGCTTATTTGTATGGCTACCCCTTGGTCATGATGGAAACCACGCGCTTACACAGCGCCAAATACGCAGGCCCCGAAAATCATTTGCGCATGATCAGGCAATTTCCAAACGCCCAATTTAAAGATGTGGTGCGCCCCAATGTCGACACACTCTACACCACGGCATTTCTCAGCATGAAAGAGGGACCTTGGGTGTTTGAAATGCCCGCCAACGACAATCGTTACGAGTTGATGCCTTTCATGGATGCATGGACCAATGTGTTTTCATCTCCCGGCACCAGAACTTCGGGCAATCAAGGCGCCACTTATTTATTGGTCGGCCCACAATGGGATGGTCAGGTGCCCAAGGGCATGACGCTTTTAAAGTCACCCACCGACATGGTTTGGCTCATTGGCAGAACGCAAACCAACGGCACAGCAGATTTTGCAACGGTGCATGAATTGCAAAACCGTCTTAGCCTTACAAAATGGCGCCAGCCGTCCAGCATTCTTTCAGCAAGCACCGATTCGCAAAGAGATGCAAAACCAGTCTGGCAAGTTAGCACTGAACCAAGCTTACCGCCTGTGGCACAAATGAAAGCGTTCAGCACCCCTGAGTTTTTCAATCGGCTCATGCAACTGATGATCAGCAACCCACCGCCAACCGAAGATGCTCCCCTGCTTGCCAGACTGGCACAACTTGAAATTAAACCCGGCCAAGCTGTGCACTTAAGCTGGACGAATACATTGAGTTTCAGCTTAGGTCGATGGCTTGCAAATCAGCGTGTCATGAAGGCCTTGAACACCAAACCTCAAGACGGAGTTTGGTCCTCCCCACCCTTGAATTTGGGGCGTTATGGCACCGACTACAACACGCGCGCTGCGGTGGCCATGGTGGGTCTTGGCGCCAACCTGCCAGAAGATGCCCTTTACCCCAACACGGCGGTCGACCAGCAAGGAAGGCCACTGAATGGTCAGTATCGATATCGCTTGCACTTTGCGGCCAATGCACTGCCGCCGGTCAAAGCTTTTTGGTCCATCACCGCTTATGGCGCAGATGAATTTTTGATAGACAACCCACTGCAACGTTTTGCCTTAGGTGATCGAGATCCATTGGTCTTCAATGCAGATGGCTCCCTGGACATTTGGATACAGGCCTCAATGCCCGATCAAAAAGAAGCAGCCACCAATTGGCTACCCGTTCAAAAGGGTTCTGCATTTTTACTCAATGCGCGTCTGTATTGGCCAGAGGCCAAAGCATTGAATGGGCAATGGAAAATGCCAGTGCTTGAACGGCTGAACTAAGACACTCAAGTGACTTGCTTCAAGACCAAGTAGTTTGTAATCAAGCCTTGCACATAGGCCCTGATATTGGGTGGATTCACAGGCCGACTTAAAGCCTGGTAACCACCCACAATGGCCAGATAAAGAAGCGCCGCCAAATCACGCGCTTTGGCTTTGTCTTTGACGATCGCCAAAAATTTTGATTCAAACAAATTGATGCGCTCAGCGTCAACTTCTACCAACAGCTG
>CANKOT010000174.1 GCA_947484245.1 Comamonadaceae bacterium | reverse complement strand
GGCACATGGAAACCTTCTGTGAACAGTTTGAAATGGTGAATCAAACCTTCCATGTTGGTCTTCATGGCTTCGCGCGAAGGTGGTGCAATTTTGTGGTTGTCGGTAATGACAGGGCCTGGGTTAGCGCGCAGCCATTTGATACATTGCTGAATGATGCCATTGGATTCACGCATTTCTTGCATGCGCACCAAGTAGCGATCGTAGCTGTCACCGGTTTTGCCGACGGGCACATCAAACTCCATTTCGGAGTAAGTTTCGTAGGGTTGCGTTTTGCGCAAATCCCAAGCAATGCCAGACCCGCGCAACATAGGTCCTGTCATGCCCAGATTCAAGGCACGCTCGGGGGGCACCACACCAATGCCCACAGTACGCTGTTTCCAAATGCGGTTGTTGGTCAACAGTGTTTCGTACTCATCAATGCATGCTGGAAAACGTTTGGTGAAATCTTCAATGAAATCGAGCAAAGAGCCTTGGCGATTGACATTCAATTCGGCAATCGCTTTGGCATTGCGAATTTTGTTGACCTGATACTGAGCCATGGAGTCTGGCAAGTCGCGATAGACCCCGCCCGGACGGAAATAGGCCGCATGCATGCGAGCACCTGACACGGCTTCGTACATGTCAAACAAATCTTCACGCTCGCGGAAGGCGTAAATCAAAACCGTGGAGCTACCGCAATCGTTGGCATGTGAGCCTAGCCACATCAGGTGGTTGAGCAAGCGCGTGATTTCGGAGAACATCACTCGGATGTATTGAGCGCGCTTGGGCACCTCGAGACCCAGCAATTTTTCAATGGCCAAGCAATAGGCGTGTTCATTGGCCATCATTGACACGTAGTCCAAACGGTCCATGTAGGGCAATGACTGAATGTAGGTTTTGGTTTCAGCCAACTTTTCTGTGGCGCGGTGCAAGAGTCCGATGTGCGGGTCGGCGCGCTGCACCACTTCGCCATCAAGCTCCAGAACCAAGCGAAGAACGCCGTGGGCCGCAGGGTGCTGAGGACCAAAGTTGAGGGTGTAGTTTTTAATTTCTGCCATGTTGATTCACACAAGTGCTGAAGCGCTCAGTGCAGACCTCCGTATTTGTCTTCGCGGATGATTCGAGGTGTAATTTCGCGAGGCTCAATGGAGACCGGTTCGTAAATCACGCGAGCGCGCTCGGCGTCATATCGCATTTCGACATGACCCGACACTGGAAAGTCTTTGCGGAAAGGATGACCAATGAAGCCGTAGTCGGTGAGAATGCGGCGCAAGTCTTGGTGGCCTTCAAACACAATGCCATACAAATCAAATGCTTCCCGCTCATACCAGTTGGCCGAATTCCACAAGTCGTTGACAGAGTCGACCAATGGCAAATCGTCATCGGGGCAAAGCACCATGACACGCACACGCTGATTAAGGCTCACAGACAGAAGGTGCACCACAACCCCAAAACGCGGGCCATCGGTACCCACCTCACCAAAGGTGGAGTAGTCCATGCCGCACAGGTCCATGAGCTGCTCAAACTTGCACGCAGGCGCATCACGCAAAGTTTGCATCACGCTGAGGTAGTTGGCTGCAGAAACTTTGATGCTGACTTCACCCAAAGACAAAGCCACTTCAGAAACTTGCGATCCCAAAACTTGAATCAAGTTTTGTTGAAGTTGCTCAGGATGAATTGAAAAAGTCATGTTGATTCTTTCAAACCCGAGCAATGGTGTTGGTACGGCGAATTTTTTGCTGCAACTGAATGATGCCGTAGATCAAGGCCTCTGCCGTGGGTGGGCACCCAGGCACATAAACATCCACCGGCACAATGCGATCACAGCCTCGAACGACCGAGTAGCTGTAATGGTAATAGCCACCACCGTTGGCGCAAGAACCCATGGAAATGACCCAACGCGGCTCAGACATTTGGTCGTAAACTTTGCGCAGCGCAGGCGCCATTTTGTTGGTCAAGGTGCCGGCCACAATCATCAAATCACTTTGACGAGGACTGGCGCGAAAAACTTCCGCACCAAAGCGAGCCAAGTCGTAGCGCGCTGTGGCTGCATGCATCATTTCAACAGCACAACAAGCCAAGCCAAAAGTCATGGGCCACAAAGAGCCCGTTTTGGCCCAATTCACCACAGAGTCGTAACTCGTGGTGATAAAGCCTTCTTTCATCACGCCTTCAATCATTGTTCACATCCTTGTTGAAGCTCAGATTTCATACAAATTCAAGTTGAGGTAAGCAAAAGCCGGAGATCATTCCCAATCTAGCGCACCCTTTTTCCACTCATACACAAATCCAACGACCAAAATGCTGAGGAAAATAACGACACCGATAAAGCCTTCAATGCCCACTTCCTTAAGGGCAACTGCCCAAGGAAACAGGAATGCAATTTCAAGGTCAAACAAAATGAACAAAATAGCCACCAAGTAATAGCGGACATCGAACTTCATGCGAGCATCTTCGAAGGCTTCGAAGCCACATTCGTAAGGGGAGTTTTTTGCAGCGTCTGGGCGATTGGGGCCCAAAATGTAGCCAAGAACCTGCGGAATGACGCCAATGGCTAGGCCTACCAAGATAAACAACAAGATAGGAAGGTATTGGTCAAGGTTGATCATGGACTTCAAATCACAGATGAGACGCTGGGTGCGAACACTCAGCGCCTCGATTTTGGTGCCGTCGGCGAGACTCGAACTCGCACAGCTTTCGCCACTACCCCCTCAAGATAGCGTGTCTACCAATTTCACCACGACGGCGGTTATTTGCTCTGATGGCATGAGGGATCCACAAGTGGATTTAGGGCGCTCAGAACAACTCGTAGTTTACCCCTAAACATAGTCATTCTTAGGGGTAAACAGCGAAATTTGTGACTCGGATCAAGAAGTCACAAGCACTTAGAAATCTTACTTCGAACTTCCTGGCGCAGCGGGTTTGTTGCCTGGGATTTGTGAAGCAGTGCTGTTGTCAACGGGCGCCGGTACAGCAGATGGCACAACCAAAGAACTGCCTTCTAAAACGCTTCCCGAAGAGGCAGGACGCAAGTTGCCAAAATAGGCCAACAACAACGTACTCGAAAAGAATACAACGGCCAAAACTGCGGTGGTTCGGGAAAGGAAATTGGCGCCACCTGTGGCACCAAACAAACTGCCAGAATTGCCGCTGCCAAATGCCGCGCCCATGTCAGCACCTTTGCCTTGTTGCACCAAAATCAGTCCAATCATGGCCAAAGCAGACAACATTTGTACAGCCAAAATTACCGTGATCATTGCGTTCATGTATCGCTCCCAATCTAAAAATCTTCAATCAAACGTTCAGGCCGCCCTTAGGCGGGGACCGAACCAGCAACCATGATGGCCAAAAAATCGGGCGCCTTGAGGGCCGCGCCGCCAATCAAGCCACCATCAATGTCAGTTTGTGCCAGCAACTGCGCTGCATTGGCGGCATTCATGCTGCCGCCATACAAAATCGAAATACGATCTGCATGCGGTGTCGCCGCCTTCAGTTGAGCACGCAAAACAGCATGCAATTCTTGTGCTTGTTCAGGTGAGGCTGTGCGCCCTGTACCGATGGCCCACACGGGCTCGTACGCAAGCACAATTTCGCTGATGCAATGCCCGTTGGCGTGAATGACGGCAGCTAATTGGCGCTTCACCACTTCTTCGGTTTTGCCTGCTTCGCGATCGGCCAAAGTCTCGCCCACACACACGATGGGCGTGATGCCCACCGACAAAGCGCGCTGCGCTTTGAGGGCCACAGTGGCATCCGACTCTGCATGGTATTGGCGGCGCTCTGAATGACCAACGATGGCGTACTGCACCGCAAAATCTTTCAACATGCCTGCAGAGATTTCGCCCGTGAAGGCACCCACCTCTTGCGCAGACACATCTTGAGAACCCAATGCAATGAGAGACTGACCTGAAAGCAAAGCCTGTACTTGCGACAAATAAGCCGCAGGCACACAGACAGCAGCCTGACAATTCATGCTTTTGCTGCCATCCATCACCGCTTGCAACAAAGAGACGTTGGCAGACAAACTGCCATTCATCTTCCAGTTGCCTGCAATGAGCTTTTTCTTCATGGCCAACCCTTTAAAGCTTGTGCTTCAATCACTCTGACTGCGAAGGTGCAGCAGGGCGATCCAGCAAGGCTTTCATCGACAACTTGACACGGCCTTTTTCGTCAGTTTCGAGCACTTTGACTTTGACGATCTGACCTTCTTGCAAATAATCAGATACCTTCTCAACGCGCTCGTGAGCGATTTGGCTGATGTGCAACAAGCCATCCTTACCAGGCAACAAGTTGATCAAGGCACCGAAGTCGAGCAATTTGGTGACAGGACCTTCGTACACTTTGCCAATTTCAACTTCAGCAGTAATTTGCTCAATGCGGCGCTTGGCTTCATCAGCCTTGGCTCCGTCAGTTGCGGCAATGGTAATGGTGCCATCTTCGCTGATGTTGATCTGCGTGCCTGTTTCTTCGGTCAATGCACGAATGGTGGCGCCGCCCTTGCCGATCACATCGCGAATTTTCTCGGGATTGATCTTCATGGTGAAGAGCTTGGGTGCGAAGTTAGACACTTCGGTTTTGGCTTCGCTCATGGCGTCTTGCATTTTGCCCAAGATGTGCATGCGCGCTTCTTTGGCCTGTGCCAATGCCACTTGCATGATCTCTTTGGTAATGCCTTGGATTTTGATGTCCATCTGCAAAGCAGTCACGCCGTTGGTGGTTCCAGCCACTTTAAAGTCCATGTCGCCCAAATGATCTTCG
>CANKOT010000173.1 GCA_947484245.1 Comamonadaceae bacterium | reverse complement strand
TTGAACCAATGCTCTATGGAGCCCCGGGCTTGGAACATCGTTTGGTGAGCGTGATCATCTCGCGTAGATGAACCCAACACCTTACTGACCTCGCCCACCTGAACCTTTTGTTCAGGATGACAATCCGGCAGAACCTTGCAGACACCTTTTTTTCATATTTACCTCTCACTGATTCCCATTCATTCATGAGTCTGCGTATTGCTATTGTCGGAGCCGGTGCCATCGGCGGCTACCTCGGCGTCAAACTGGCATTGGCCGGTCATGACATCACCTGCATTGCACGCGGTGCCAATTTGCAAGCGATTGCACAGCACGGCATGAAGCTTCAGTTGGAAGACGGCAGTGAACTTCATGCGCGCGACGTCAAAGCCTGTGACGTCGCCAGTGCCTCCACCTACGACTACGTGCTGGTCACACTCAAGTCGCACCAAGTGGCCGCTGTCGCTGCTGACATCGCCGCGCTGTGTCATGAGGATAGTTGCATCGTCACCATGCAAAACGGTTTGCCCTGGTGGTATTTCCATCAATTGCCGGGTGAGTACAACGGCAAACAACTTTCAACACTCGATCCGCAAGGTCAGTTGTGGCAATTACTCAAACCCGAACGTATCATCGGCGCTGCTGTGTACCCGGCAGCAGAATTGATAGCTCCCGGCGTAGTGCGTTTGATTGAAGGCAACCGCTTCACTTTGGGTGAACCCAGCGGAGAAAAAACTGAACGCGTGACGCAACTCGCACAAGCCATGATTGGCGCTGGTTTCAAAACCCCGGTATCCAACGACATACGCGCCGAACTGTGGGTAAAGTTGTGGGGCAACCTCAGTTTCAATCCGGTGTCTGCGCTCACGCATGCCACGTTGGAAGACATCGCCAGTTTTGCGCCATCGCGCGAAGTCGTGGCCATGATGATGCAAGAGGCGCAGGCCGTGGCCGAACGCACCGGCATCCAATTCAAAATCAGCATAGACAAACGCATCGCAGGTGCACAAGCGGTGGGCGCACACAAAACTTCCATGCTGCAAGACATTGAACAAGGCAAAGCACTCGAACTCGACGCACTGCTGGGCAGCGTGATTGAGTTGGGCGACATCGTTGGTTTGCCCACACCTACTTTGAAAACCGTTCATCACTTGTGTTTGTTGCTACAGCAATCGGTGCTGCGCAGCGGGCACGGACTCTCTTTGAATTAAACAGGACTTACCATGCAAACATTGACCGAATGGCTGGCCGCAGGCCAAGACTCAAACACTTGCCTGAGTGCAAGCGGCGCAGCGCCTTTGACATACAACGACTTGCGTGCGCTTGCTGCCTACGTACAGCATTCATTCAATGCGGTAGGTATCGGCCGCAACGACCGCGTGGCATTGGTATTGCCCAATGGCGCAGACATGGCTGCTTCGTTTGTCACAGTGGCTGCATGCTGCACGTCTGCACCGCTTAACCCTTCTTACCGCGCTGATGAATTCGAGTTTTACTTGAACGACTTGAATGCCAAGGCCTTGATTGTCGAGGCTGGATCTAGTTCACCCGCGATTGAAGTCGCACGCAAACTCGGCGTGTCTATTTTGGTGTTGCATCCCACGCCAGCGAATGGCGCGGGTTCATTCACCTTGGACACCTCTGCGCGCAAGGCAGCGGCCCCGGCGCACCCCGGCGCGGCATTGCCTGAAGATGTGGCACTGGTGTTGCACACCTCGGGCACCACATCGCGCCCGAAGATCGTGCCTTTGTCGCAGCGAAACGTATGCGCTTCTGCCCAACACATCGCGACCAGCACCCGCTTCACATCCACCGACAGAGGCTTGAATGTCATGCCTTTGTTCCATATCCACGGATTGATTGCAGGCATATTGGCACCGCTGTCTCAAGGCGGTGAAGTGCATTGCACCGGCGGCTTCAACGCCTTGAAATTTTTTGCACAAATGGACGAGGTCAAACCGACTTGGTACACCGCAGTGCCCACCATGCACCAAGCGATTTTGTCCAGAGCCTCCAATAATAAAGAAGTGATTGCGCGTGTACCCTTGCGCTTTATCCGTTCTTCATCGTCATCATTGCCGCCGCAAGTGCTGGCCCAGTTGGAAGCCACGTTTCACGCACCCGTGATTGAAGCCTACGGCATGACAGAAGCCGCGCACCAAATGGCATGCAACCCGCTGCCGCCTGCACAGCGCAAACCCGGCACTGTAGGTATTGCCGCAGGTCCTGAAGTAGCCATCATGGACTTGGACGGCAACTTGCTGAAAGCCGGTGACACCGGTGAGATCGTGATTCGCGGGCCCAACGTCACACCCGGTTATGAAAACAACGACAAGGCGAACGCAGAAGCATTCACACACGGTTGGTTTCGCACCGGTGACCAGGGCAATATGGACGCGGACGGCTACATCAGCATCACGGGGCGTTTGAAAGAAATCATCAACCGAGGCGGCGAGAAAATCAGCCCACGCGAAATCGATGAAATATTGATGGACCACCCAGCCGTCGGGCAAGTGGTGTGCTTCGGTATTCCGCACGACAAACTCGGCGAAGAAGTTGGCGCTGCGGTGGTACTGCGTGAAGGCGTGGCAGCCACAGAAAAAGAATTACGTGATTACGTCGCCACCCGCGTGGCAGATTTCAAAGTACCTCGCAAAATTTTGCTGCTGGAAGAAATTCCCAAAGGTGCAACCGGCAAACTCCAACGCATAGGCATGGCACAAAAACTCGGTCTGGCATAAACAGAATGACAAATTGGCCGCTGATGTTGTTGGCGCTTGCTGCGATGGGCTCATGTGCGGGTTTTTTGGCTGGATTGTTAGGCGTTGGAGGGGCATTGGTGATGATCCCCTTTCTCACTTTTTTGCTTCATCACCTCGACCTGTCTACTGACATGGCGGTGAAGATGGCCATTGCCACTGGCATGTCAACCATCGTGATCACCTCGCTGGCCAGCACGCGTGCACACCACCAAGCAGGCTCAGTCCGTTGGGACTTGTTCAAAGGTCTCGCACCAGGCTTAGTCTTAGGAAGCGCCATCTCCAGCCTGTGGTTGTTTGCCGTCATCAAGGGCTCTGTGCTGGCTTTGGTGTTCAGCTTTTTCACGGCGTTTTCAGCCACTCAAATGCTGCTGGATAAAAAACCCAAGCCCAGCAGACAAATGCCGGGTTCCGTCGGGCAATCGTTAGTCGGTAGTGTCATCGGTTTGATCTCGGGGCTGGTTGGCGCAGGGGGCGCATTCATCAGTGTGCCGTTCATGGCTTGGTGCAACGTGCCCTTGCGTCAGGCGGTAGGTACGAGTGCAGCGCTGGGCTTTCCGATTGCACTTGCCAACGCCATCGGCTATGTGGTCAGCGGTTGGTCTGTGACAAACACGCCGCCGCACAGTTTCGGTTTTGTCTGGCTGCCCGGCTTTTTCATCATTTGTATTTGCACTGTGTTCACCGCGCCTATGGGTGCAAGGTATGCGCAGCGACTGCCGGTGGCCAAACTCAAACGCGGGTTTGCTGCTTTACTTTATGTGCTGGCCTGCACCATGTTGTATCGCGGTTTGTCGGCGGTTGAATAAAGATACGCTATGGCCGACCCATCCGTTAGGGGCTGGCATTTCTGCTGTTGAAGTTTTCAGTCACGCTTAGGCCGCCCCGTCCGGTGCGCTTTTTTTCTCCGCTTTCGCTCGAAAAAAACGCCCCCGCCTGTTCGGCCTTCATTCAATTAATTTGCTGAAGCGGAATTTCTATCACCGCAAAAATGCGGTCGGAGGAAATATGTCGATCGGACAAACGACCTGACGGGCGGGCCGTCGCGAACGTTGCCGCAAAGCGGCGGTGAGCGGCGACCGAGCCGGCATGGCGTGAATACATCAATTAATTGGTATCTGACCCCATTTAACCAATTAACGCAATACCAACACCGGAGTCTTGGCGTGCGTCAACACCGCCAGCGTTTCACTGCCCAACAACAAACGCTTGATCCCTTTGCGACCATGGGAAGCCATGACAATCAAATCTGCTTTGTAATGGTTGGCCTGATCCGTTAAACCATGTGCAATGTCGTCTGACTTCACCATGTTGAATTGCAACGCAAAGTGAGCCACTATTTGCAACCAATATTGAGCCACCGGTTTTTAAATAATTTGGCCTAGTCGGTTGTGGATAAGTTTAACTGTTCTGCGTTTTTTGATCCTTTCCCTTTTGATTTCTTTGCGTTTTGATTGCTCGCTTGGGACTGCTTGAAGCGCCAACTCTCATTGCCAGTTTCAACAATGTGACAGCGATGCGTCAGGCGGTCTAGAAGCGCTGTGGTCATCTTGGCATCTCCAAACACATTGGCCCATTCAGAGAAGTTCAGGTTGGTTGTGATCACCACGCTGGTTCTCTCATAAAGCTTGGACAGCAAATGAAACAGCAGTGCGCCTCCAGACTGCGTAAACGGCAAGTACCCCATCTCGTCCAGAACAACCAGGTCCACGTACATCAAGCGGTGAGCCAGTTGGCCGTGTTTGCTTTGAGCCTTCTCTAGCTCTAGCGCATTCACAAGCTCCACCGTTGAGAAGAAGCGAACTCGCTTTCCCTTGGCCCTTACCGCTTGAATGCCAAGGCTTGTTGCAAGGTGCGTTTTGCCAGTGCCTGGGCCGCCCACAAACACCACGTTTTGTGCGGTGTCTATGAACTGCAAGTCATGCAACTGCTTAACCAGTGCTTCGTCCACATGCGCTTGCTCAAACTCAAAGCCCACCAGGTCTCGGTGCGCGGGGAACCGTGCAGCTTTCATTTGATACGCCATAGAGCGAACTTCCCGCTGCGCCGTCTCAGACTTAATGAGCTGGTGCAGCAC
>CANKOT010000172.1 GCA_947484245.1 Comamonadaceae bacterium | reverse complement strand
TGTCGCCGATCTCTACGACTTGGCCCAAGTACATCACCAACACCCGATCGCTCATGTACCGCACCACGTTCAAGTCGTGGCTGATGAACACATAGGTCAGGCCAAAGTCCTCTTTCAAATCCAACAACAAATTAAGCACCTGGGCTTCCACCGACTTGTCCAAGGCCGACACCGCCTCATCCAAGATGATCAAGCGCGACTGCAAGGCCAGGGCGCGGGCGATGTTCACGCGCTGGCGTTGACCGCCCGAGAGTTCGTGCGGATAGCGCTCGGCAAAACGCTCGGGCGCCAAGCCCACCCGAGCCAGCAAGTCGCGGGCGCGCGCCACCGCCTCGCTCTGGGGCACACCATGCACCATGGGTGCAAAAGCAATCGAGTCTTCAATGGTCAGGCGCGGGTTCAAAGAGGCATAACTGTCTTGGAACACCATTTGGGTTTGCCGCCGATAGGCTTTCAAGGGCAAGGCCGAGCCACCCACGGTCTGGGCATCAAAAATCAGCTCACCGTGGTCTTGAATGATCAATTGCATGAGCAAGCGCGCAGTGGTGGATTTTCCGCAACCGGACTCGCCCACGACGCCCAGAGTCTCGCCTTTGAAGACCTCAAAATCCACGCCATCGACGGCACGCACGACGCCACCGCCTTTGCCGAACACGTCTTTTTTCAGCGGGAAGTGTTTGACCAAGCCACGCACACTGAGCATGGGCTGAGCTGGGCCGCCCAAGTCGTTGGGGGTTAAGGGCATAGCGCACTCACTGTTTAATCTCCATGGCCGAGCGCAAACCGTCGGCTAATAAATTGAAGGCAATGGAGGTGATGAAAATCATCGCTCCGGGCAAAGCCGCGATCCAAGGCTGTGTGTAAATTGCAGTGCGCAAGGTGTTTAGCATCAGGCCCCACTCGGGCTCGGGAGGCTTAACGCCAAGGCCCAAAAAGCTAAGGCCAGAGGCCAAAATCATGGCCACCGCGATCAAACTGGTGGCGTACACAAACACAGGCCCAAGCACATTTCCCAACACGTGCACCCGAACGATGGTGAAGGCTCCCGCCCCCGAGGCGCGGGCGGCATCAACAAAATCTCGCCCGCGTATTTGAGTGGTCACGCTCTCGGCCACACGGGCAATCGGTGGAATGAAAACAATGGTCAAAGAAATCAGCGAATTGGTGATGCCTGCGCCTAAGGTGCCTGACAAAGCGATGGCCAGTAGAACTGAGGGAAACGCATAAAACACATCGATGGTGCGCATCATGCTGGTGTTGACCCAACCACCGGCGTAACCAGCGGTGATGCCAATGACTGAGCCGATGACAAAAGCGCAAATCACTGGGGTTATGCCAATGAACAAAGACAAGCGCGTGCCAACGATCAAGCGGCTCAGCATATCTCGCCCCAACTCATCTGTGCCCAAGGGATGTCCCGCAAAACCAATCGGTTTAAGCCTCTTGAGTATGGACGACTGGTACGGATCCAAGGGCGCCAACCACGGCCCAAAAATAGCCAGCATCAGCAACACCAAGACCACCAAGGCTGCAAATACAGCAATTTTTTGTTGCATGAAACGCCGGCCCACAGTTTGCCAATAACCCGCCGATTTCTGCATGGCGAGCTCGGGCAACTTTTGGGGATCGACAGCAATGTGCATCTTGATTTGGATCTGGTTTTCAGCTGCGCGAAATGCGCGGGTCTAACAGGGTTTGAACAACATCCACGATCAGGTTCAAAACCACGAAAAACATGGCCAATACCAAAATGGTGCCTTGCAACAAAGGCAGGTCGCGCTGAAAAATGGCCGAGTTTAATAAAGAGCCGGTGCCAGGCCAAGAAAAGACGGTCTCGATCAAAATCGAGCCGCCTAATAAATAGCCGAGCTGCAAGCCCATCACAGCCAAAGCGGTGGGAGCGGCATTTTTGACAACGTGCAAGAAAATGCCGAAATCGGTCAGGCCTTTAGCACGCAAACCCACAATGAACTCTTGGGCCAAGATATCACCCACCAAGGCGCGCAAGGTGCGCGAGATAATGCCCATGGGAATCACGCTCATGGTGATGGCAGGTAGAAGCATGTGCTTGAAATGCTCCCAGTCCCAGGCCCAATCGCCCGAGCCTCCAGGGCCAGCTCCACCAGGGGGCAACCACATCAAGATCGATGAAAACACAATGACCAGGACCATGCCCAGCCAATAGTGGGGAACGCTTACCCCCAGCACAGAAGTCAAGGAGGCCAATTTATCAAGCCAGGAATTTTGAAAGTAACCGGCCACAAAGCCAAACAAGCAACCGAACAAAAAACCAATCAAGGTGGCTACCATGGCCAAACGCAAGGTATTGCCCACCGCCTTCATCACCTCGCTGAAGACCGGCCGGTTGCTGGCAATTGAAGTGCCCAAATCGCCCTGCAAGGCACGCCACACCCAACTCACAAACTGCTCAGGGTAAGAGCGGTTGAAACCGTAGAGTTCTTTCAACTTGGCTTGCAACTCAGCCGAAGCGTCAGGGGGCAGGATGGACACCAAGGGGTCGCCCGGCGCTAGGTGAACCAGGGCAAAACACACCAAGGCCACACCCAGCATGATTGGCAACGTGTAGAGCAGGCGTCGCCACAAAAAAACAAGCATCCCATTGCTCCAAGTTGGGCAAACCTTGAGGCACCATGAAGGCCCTTAAGCGATTAAACAAAAGCCGGCGTGGTGTAAGAACCCACACCGGCTGGCCTATGCATCAATCCATCGAAATAGGGGCTAAATCGACAAACCAGCTGCGTGCCTGTACGAGGCCTTTAACCTTGGTGCTGATAGCGCGTGGGCCAACATCGTGAGCAATCCAAACGAAGGGGGCCTCTTCTACGATCCGTGCATGCAGCTTGGACAAAGCTTCGTCGCGCTTTTTGTCATCAAACTGGGTGCGCGCATCGGCAATCAGCTTGTCAAATTCAGGGTTGCCAAAATAGCCCCAATTGTTTGACACCGGCGGAAAGGCACCTGTGCTGGTGAAACGAACCATGCCAAAGAAGGGGTCCATCGCGGCGTAACTCACATTGATGGCATTGGCGCCATTGGCAGATGGGTCCTTTGCACCCTTGCGCCAGTTGGTGAACAAGGTGTTCCACTCGATCACATCGAATTCAACGTCAAAGAAGCACTGTTTGAGGGACTGTTGCACAAACTCGTTCATGGGCAAGGGCTGCATTTGGCCTGAGCCCGATGCGGAAATTTGCACCTTGACCTTGAGCGGCTTGGCTGCAGTGTGGCCAGCTTGGGACATCAAAGTTTTGCCTGCGTTCACATCGTATTTGATGTCGAACTTAGGGTTGCCCCACCAAGGGTGACCTGGGGGCACAGTACCCTTAGGCACGGCCATCATCCCACCCAACAAGGTTTTGATGCCTTCACGGTCGACACACAGGTTGGCCGCTTGACGCACTCTTTTGTCCAACCAGGGCGAGCCATCGGCAAACGACAACTGCCATGGCCATACATGGGGCTGAGCATTGCTTTCAATCTTGAAGCCACGCTGGGTAATTTGGGCTATCGCGTCTGGCGCTGGAGCCTCAATCCAATCTACCTGACCACCAAGCAAAGCGGCGGTGCGAGCATTGGCCTCAGGCATGGGTAACATGACAATGCGGTCGAGCTTGGGCACGCGCTTAGGGTCCCAATACGTTTTATGGGCCACCACTTCCAAGCGCTCACGCGGGACAAAGCGCGCCATCTTGAACGGGCCAGAACCTGATGCATCTGCGGCAAACGCCGTCCAAGCCGCTTTGGACTTGTCTGCAGGGGTAGCGCCTGCGGCAGCATCAAACTTTTTCTTCCAATGAGCAGGCGAGGCCATGAACAAATTGGTCAGGTTCAGGGGCAAAAAAGCATCGGGTTCGCTGGTGGTGAGTTCCACGGTTAAATCGTCAATCTTGCGAGCGCTGCGCAAAGTGGGCATGCGCGAAGCAGTGACACCCACTTGGCTGGCATCAAAGTGCACGGCGTCTTTGTCCAACACCTTTTGCACGTTCCAAACAATCGCATCGGCGTTGACGGCTGAGCCATCGTGAAACTTCACATTGGGGCGCAGTTTGAAGACCCACTTCGTTTTGTCGCTGGCACTCACCGCCCAAGAATTGGCCAAGCCGGGAATCAGCACGCTAGGGGCATTGCTCTTGGACAAGTCCCATTGAGTCAACGCGTCATACATGGGGATGCCAGTAAAACGGTTGCCCTCAAAACCTTGGTCGGGCTGACCCAAGGTGCGGGGAATATCGGCGGCAGTCATGGCAATGCGCAACACTTTTTCTTGCGCCTGCACGGCCAAGGTCATGGCGCTCAAACCCACGCCAATGGCCAAGGTGATGGCCGAAGGTGCAGAGGAACTAAAAATGGGTAGGCTGAACCGTTTCATACAAACTCCGATGGTGGTGATTAAAAATAAGTGGCAAACAGTATTCAGCATATCAAAGAATTGCCAGCGCAATGCCCGAGTAAATACCTAATACATTGGCATGCAATTTGTATGCCTAGGGTTTATATTTAAACTGAATGAGTTTGACAAATACGTCTGCGATCAACGGTTTTTTTCCGGGCTAAAAGTTGCTGCCAACAAATGAACACAAAGCTTCATTTCATTGAATGACCCACCAAAACAGTGCTTCATGCACTTTGTTAGTTCATGACGCGCACAAAAAATTTAAATTAACCCTTCAAATTCGAGCACATTAACGAATGAAGAACTTTTTAATTATCAATCCAAACACCAACGCATTAACTACCGAGCGATTGCAAAACGTTCTCATGCCCCTCATGCCAACGGATGCAAATACATTGTTTACAACTGC
>CANKOT010000171.1 GCA_947484245.1 Comamonadaceae bacterium | reverse complement strand
GCGCGCTTGCCAATCACAATGCCCAATTCAACTTCCCAATCTGACTTCAAAGAACCTTTGGGCAACATGACGTCATCGTCTGGGCCTTGAATGCAAGAGGTGGCCTTGATGAAAACAATGGGCTCTTTGGGAATTGGCATGTTGGCTTCAGCCGCATGATCGGCGTAGTTCAAACCAATGGCAATGAACTTGGGCACGTGTGACACGGGGCATCCCATGCGGGGCTTGCCCTTGACCAAGGGCAGCTTGTCAGTTTTCAGTTTGGCCAACTTGGCCAAGACTTTGTCAGACAATTGTTCAGGGCCGATGTCTGACACCACGCCACTTAAGTCACGCAATTTGCCTGCTGCATCAATGAGTCCTGGTTTTTCTTTGCCGGGTTGGCCATAACGCACGAGTTTCATGGGAACTTCCTTTGTTAAAAATCGATGGAATTGTGAATTGCCATTTGTGATGGCAAGATTGTGATCGAAATCACTTCAATAAGTTGAGCGGCCGCCGGATAAATCAAACACAGCGCCCGTTGAGAAAGAACAGTCTTCGGTCATGAGCCAAGTGACCATGGCAGCCACTTCTTCGGGCATGCCAAAACGGCCCATGGGAATTTTGGACAACATAAACTGAATGTGCTCTGGCGTCATCTGATCGAAGATGGCTGTTTTCACAGCAGCAGGGGTGACGCAATTGACGCGAACAGGGGTGTTGGCCAACTCTTTGCCCAAGGATTTGGTGATGGCCATGACCGCAGCTTTGCTGGCACTGTAAGCACTGGCGTTGGGGTTGCCATCTTTGCCTGCCACAGACGCAATGTTGACAATGCGGCCAGCTGGCCGATCTTTTAGATGGGGCGCCCATTCGCGGCAGCAATAAAACACGCCATTGATGTTGACATCCATGACTTGCTGCCACGCATCAACAGGGTAGTTGGCCACTGTGGTGACGGGGCCTGTAATGCCGGCGGAGTTGACCAAAGCATCGACCGGGCCGATCTTCAAAGTTGCCGCAGTGGCAGCCACCACGGAGGCGTGCTGCGACACATCGACTTGCACACTGTGCACAGAGCCAGCGTGTTTCAAGCTGGCAACCGCTTTGGCCATACCGGCTTCATCGCGATCCCAAATTGTCACGCTACCGCCAGAAGCCAGCACACGCTCTGCAATGGCGTAGCCCAAACCTGTGGCACCGCCGGTGATGACCGCATGGCGGCCTTTCATGTCATATTGGTTCATGGAATGTTGTTCAGTGAAGTAAGTTGATAAATAGAACGAGTCGAATGTGATTCGATGGCTTTGTGGCCGTTTAAATGGTCATACCACCATCCACCATGTAAGCGTTGCCCGTGGCAAAAATGGCTTCGTCAGAGGCCAAGAAAACAATGATAGGGGCAATTTCATGGGCTTGCGCCAAGCGGCCCATGGGTTGACGGGCAATGAAGTTCTTGCGCGCTTGGACGGGATCGGCTTCTGCATTGATGCGGTCGTGCAAAGAAGGTGTTTCCACGGTACCGGGGCAAATGGCATTGCAGCGAATGCCTTGGGTCACATAGTCGGCAGCCACGCTTTTGGTGAGGCCAATGACGGCTGCTTTGGACGCGCCATAAATGAATCTGTTGGGCAAACCGCGCACGCTAGAGCACACGCTGGCCATGTTGATAATGCTGCCGCCACCTTGCGCCAGCATTTTGGGCAACACAGCTTGAATCATCCAAAACTGTGCACGCGCATTGAGACTGAAAGCAAAATCCCAGTCTTTGTCGGTGGCTTGCAAAATGCTACCGCTGTGCACCACGCCCGCACAGTTAAACAGGGCATCGATGCGCGGAATGAGCGCCACTTGCTTTTGAATGTCGTCTTTGTTCAAGACATCAAGCACCGCCGTGTGAACATTGGCAACACCGGCATAGCTTTTGAGCAGCTCTGGATTGACGTCGGTGGCCCACACAGTGGCGCCTTCTGCCGCCATGGCCATGACAGCAGCGTGGCCAATGCCTTGGCCAGCCGCGGTGACCAGTATATTTTTGTTTTTAAGTCGCATGTTGAATCTCCAAAAAAGTTTGTTGCCGTTTTTCAATGGCATCCCAATTCCAATGGATGCCCAAGCCGTGGGTGTCTGGGGGATATGCAAAGCCGTCTTGGACTTTCATGCGCGAGTGTGTGATGTCGTCCAGCTGGGGGATGTACTCCACCCAAGTGGCATTGGGCACTGCGGCACACAAACTGACGTGCAATTCCATGAGAAAGTGAGGGCACACAGGCACATCGAAGGTTTCGGCCAAATGCGCCGTTTTGATCCACGGCGTGATGCCGCCAATGCGCGCCACATCGGGCTGCACCACGCTGCAGGCACCTTGCTCTAAATATTCGCGAAACTGCATGGGGTGGTAAATCGATTCACCCACCGCCACCGGAATGCTGGTGTGCTCGCGCAAGTGCCGATGACCACTGACGTCTTCTGCAGGTAGCGGCTCTTCCAGCCAAGCCAAATCGAGGCCCTCAAACGCTTTGGCACGGCGTACCACTTCTGCGCGGTGAAAACCTTGGTTGGCATCGGTCATGATTTCAAAATCTGGCCCCACCGCATCTCGCACAGCCGACAAGCGGGCCACATCTTCGCTCACATGCGGTCTGCCAATCTTGATTTTGGCGCCCTTGAAACCCTCTTCTTTGGCCTTCAAGGTTTGCTCGACCAAAACCTCGGGTGACAACTGCAACCAGCCGCCTTCGGTGGTGTAAAGGGGCACCTTGCTTTGGGCACCCCCCAACAATTGCCACAAAGGCAATTGCTGGCTTTGAGCACGCCAATCCCATAGCGCCGTGTCGACGCAAGCCAGCGCCAAACTGGTCATGGCACCTACCGCAGTGGCATGCGTGTGAAAAAACAAGTCTTTCCAAATGGCTTCAATGTGGACTGGGTTTTGACCCAAGAGGCGCGGCACCAAATGGTCCTTGAGCAAGGCCACCACCGAACTGCCGCCCGTGCCGATGGTGTAAGCATAGCCTGTGGCCTTGATGCCATCACTGCAAAACAAAGTGAGCAAAATTGTTTCTTGGGTGACAAACGATTGGATGGCGTCGGTGCGCTCCACCTTGGGCGGCAAGTTGACTTGGCGCAAGTGAACGCGATCGATGGTGACAAATGTCATGGTGGCGAAAAATTGATTGAGACGAGTTCGGGTTTGTTTGGATGAAAACAGTCTTGACCCTCACTCAGGTTCCATGTGAAGATTGTGCAACTGGTCTGACCAATTGTCCAATGCGCGTATTCCCTGACAAGCCGTCTCTGCCCTAACTTTTTTAAAAAACCAAATTCCGTCCATGCCTGACAAGTCAGTTGAACCGCAAAGGCTTTACCGCCAAATTGCCAAACAAATCCAAGACCTCATTAAGTCTGGCGAGTTTGCTGTGGGTTCTCGCTTGCCTGCCGAGCGTGACTTGGCCACGCAACTCAGTTTCAGCCGGCCATCGGTCAGAGAAGCACTCATTGCCTTGGAAGTTGAGGGTGTCATTGAAGTTCGAACCGGGTCTGGCATTTATGTGAAATCTTTGGGGCAACGCCCCCAAAGCAAGTCAAATTCCCTCAACACCCCCGCCGAGTGGGGCCCCTTGGAAGTGATGCGCGCGCGCTTATTTATTGAGGCTGAGATGGCGGCGTTGGCGGCACAGCATGCATCGCCAGCCCATCTCAAAGCCATGGCCGCTGCCTTAAAAGCCATGGAAAAAGATGCCAAAGCAGGTCGCATTCCACGCGACAGCGACATTGCATTTCACACGGCCATTGCCAACGCGTGCGCCAACAGCGTCATGCAAGACACTCTCAAGCTCTACCTGCAAGCCAGGCATGGGCCTTTGTTTGAACGCCTCGGCGATTATTTTGAATCGCCAGCCGCTTGGGGTTTGGCCATTGCAGAGCACCAAGAAGTGTTTGCTGCCATTCAAGCCCACGATTCAAATGGCGCACGCAAAACCATGCAAAAACACCTGCGGCAAGCCCACAAACGATTTAGCGCTAGCTGGCGAAGCGCACCTTCTCGAGCTTAGTTTTTCGCCAGCACATCCCATTTCATTTCAACCAAAGGAGACTCCATGACCACCAAAAGAAATTCACTGAAAGCCCTGGCCAGCGCCAGCCTCATCGCCTTCGGGCTGGTGGGTGCATTGGGCACCACCGCCGTGCAAGCCCAAACCAAACTGAAATGGGCTCACGTCTATGAAACTTCAGAGGCCTATCACACAGAATCTGTGTGGGCTGCCGACGAAATCAAAAAACGCACCAACGGCAAATTTGATATTCAAGTGTTCCCAGCCTCTACCTTGGGCAAAGAAACCGACATCAACCAAGGCCTCACTTTGGGCACGGTCGACATGATTATCAGCGGCCCTTCATTTGCAGCGCGCGCTTATCCCCGTTTCGGCATTGCTTACTATCCCTTCATCTTCCGCGATGGCGACCACCTCATTGCTTACTCCAAGAGCTCCGTGTTTGCAGAGATGGTGAATGAGTTCCGTGCCAAAACTGGCATTCAGGTAACGGCCTACACCTACTATGGTGCGCGTCACACCACGGCGCAAAAGGCCTTTACAAATTGCGCCGGCATGAAGGGAATGAAAATTCGCGTGCCTGATGTGCCAGCCTACCGCGCCACGCCCGAGTCTTGCGGTGCCAACCCGACACCTATCGCTTTTGCTGAGGTCTATTTGGCACTCCAAAACGGCACAGTAGAAGCGCAAGAAAACCCTTTGACCACCATTGAAGCCAAGAAGTTCTATGAAGTCCAAAAGGCCATCATGCTCACAGGCCACATTGTGGATGGTTTGACCACGCAAATTGCCCCTCATGTTT
>CANKOT010000170.1 GCA_947484245.1 Comamonadaceae bacterium | reverse complement strand
GCACTGGGCTTGATGACGGCACCGCGCGGTGCCAAGTTGCCACGCAAGATGGCAATGCCTGCTTTTTCTTTGAAGGGCGCTGCCAAGGTTTTGATGACGCGAGGATCGTAGTTTTCTGCGCTGGCCATGTTTTCGGCCACGCTCTTGCCGCTCACGGTCAAGATGTCTTTGTGTAAAAACTGTTGAATCTCTTTCATCACAGCTGGCAGACCACCGGCGTAACAAAAGTCTTCCATGAGGTGATCGCCAGAAGGTTGAAGATTCAAAATGTTGGGCATGTCGCTGCCCAATTTTTCGAAGTCGTCAATGGTCAGTTGAATGTTCAGGCGGCGCGCAATGGCAATCAAGTGAATCACCGCATTGGTAGAGCCACCAATGGCCGCCAAAGTGCGAATGGCGTTTTCAAATGCTTCGCGTGTCAGAATTTGAGAAATTTTCACATCCTTGTGAACCATGTCCACAATGCGTCGGCCTGATTCGCGCGCCAACACGTTGCGGCGGCCATCCACTGCGGGGTAGGCTGCATTGCCTGGCAAGCCGATTCCCAAGGACTCCACCATGCTGGCCATGGTGCTGGCCGTGCCCATGGTCATGCAGTGGCCATGACTGCGGTGCATGCAGCTTTCGGCTTCAAAGAAATCTTGCAGTTTGAGGGTGCCTGCGCGCACTTGTTCGCTCATGCTCCACACGCCTGTGCCAGAGCCGAGTTCTTGGCCGCGCCATTTGCCATTCAACATAGGGCCGCCCGAAACGCCAATGGTAGGCAAGTCAACGCTAGACGCACCCATGAGCAATGAAGGTGTGGTTTTGTCGCAGCCCATCAAAAGCACCACGCCATCGATAGGGTTGCCGCGAATACTTTCTTCGACATCCATCGAAGCCAAGTTGCGATACAGCATGGCTGTTGGACGCAGCAGCGTTTCACCCAAAGACATGACGGGGAATTCAAGTGGGAATCCGCCGGCTTCGTAAACACCAATTTTCACTTGCTCGGCCAAGGTGCGAAAGTGTGAGTTACAGGGCGTGAGTTCGCTGAAGGTGTTGCAAATGCCAATGACAGGACGGCCATCGAATTGATCGTGTGGCACGCCTTTGCCCTTGACCCAGCTTCGGTAAGCAAAGCCATCGCGGTCTTGGCGGCCAAACCATTGTTGGCTGCGCAGTTCTTCGGGTTTTTTCTTGGGGCTTTGTGTCATGGGAATTTGCTTTAGAGTGAGGGGTGATTGATTTCAGAAATACTATCGTATGATGATAAGGTAATTGCACGGATTTGTGCAAACATCGGCACTCGTGCAAACCCTCAATCCTGCTACCCACGGCAAAAGTGGCGCTTTCTTTATGACCTGGAGATTTTCAACATGACCCTTATCTATCCAGAAGTTGTGGTGACCTCACGCATTCCCCCATTTCTCACGTCCGGCTTGCAAGAGAAATTTGTTGTTCATGAGCGTGACCACATCCGTGATCGCCAAGTGTTTGGCCGAGTGCGCGCTTTGGTGGGCGGTGGTGAAGCCAAAATTGACGGGGCCTACATGGCCTTGTTCCCTGCGCTGGAAATGATTTCTGTGTGTGGTGTCGGCTACGATGGCATTGATGTGGCGGCGGCCAAAAAGCGCGGCATCATGGTGACGCACACTCCTGAAGTATTGAACGACGATGTGGCCGATTTGGCCTTGGGTTTGCTGTTGTCTGTCGCGCGGAAAATTCCTGCAGCCGATCGATTTACACGCAATGCCGATTGGCTGGATGGTCCGTTCCAACTCACCCGCAAATTGACCGGTGCCAAGTTGGGTCTGGTGGGCATGGGGCGCATTGGTCAAGCCATTGCCAAGCGCGCCGCCGCATTTGACATGGACATCAGTTACACCTCGCGCCATCCTCGCACCGATGTTTCTTATAAGTATGTCGCCAACCCCACGGCCTTGGCGGCTGAAGTGGATTACATGGTGGTCATTACCCCAGGCGGCGCCGCCACTAAAAACCTGATCAATGCCGAGGTGCTGAAGGCCTTAGGCCCGCAAGGCTTTTTGGTGAACGTGGCGCGCGGCTCAGTCGTTGATCAAGCAGCGTTGATTGAGGCCCTGCAAAAGAAAATGATCGCAGGGGCAGGCCTCGATGTCTACGTGGATGAGCCCAACGTGCCGGCGGAATTACGCAAGCTGGACAACGTTGTGCTGACCCCCCACATGGCCAGCGGCACGGTTGAAACTCGCAAAGCCATGTCGGCTTTGGCCTTGGCCAATTTGGAGGCTCACATGGCCGGCCAGCCCGTCATATCACCCGTGCCTGAATGCCGTAGCTGACACTTCTTTCGAGTTCTGCAATGTTCAAAAAATTGACCCTGGATTCGAATGATCAAAAACGTTCACGGCAATACGGTTGATTTTTTAGGCGAGGCCATCGTCGGCGGTCAGTACCCTGTGGGTGGCAGTTTGCCGCCAGAACCGGTTCTGTGTGAACGATTGGGCGTCAGTCGCACCGTGATTCGGGAGTCGGTCAAATCTCTGGTGGCCAAGGGCCTTATCTTTACGGGCCCCAAGGTGGGCACGCGCGTCTTGCCTGAGGAGCAATGGAACTGGTTCGATCCCGATGTCATCGCATGGCAAGCCAAGGCAGGTCTAACTGCAGAATTTTTGCGCGACCTTCAGGAGCTGCGTAAAGTTGTAGAACCTGCCGCGGTGCGCTTGGCGGCAGAGCGCGCCACTGCAGCCGACATCGACGGCGTCTCTGCTGCCTTTGCCGGTATGAAAAAAGCCATCGAAGAAGGCGGCGATTACGTCACACACGACATGCACTTTCACACGGGCATGTTGGTAGCTTCGCACAACCGAATGTTGGTGCAAATGAGCAAGGCCTTGGGCGCTTTGCTTCGAACCAGCTTTGAAATTTCGACCACCCGCAAAGATGCACCCAAAGCGTCCTTACCCTTGCACAAGGCAGTTCTGGACGCCGTGATCGCCCAAAACCCTGACAAAGCCGAAAAGGCCATTCGCGTTTTGATTGAAGGTGCGCACCAAGACATGGAGCATGTTTTAAACTCACGACGCAAATTACCCACCCTGTCGGGACCTGCAAAACTGATCAAAGCGCCTTAAGCCAAACTATTTCACAGAGACCCTACCACCATGACTAACTTCACCAAGGTGATTCTGTTCACTGACACCGATGGCAAGGCCCGATTCAAGGAGGAAACTTTGGCATTCAGCCAGGGTACGCCGCAGAGTCAGTTGTCTGAAATTTTTTCAGCAGAGGGCTACCAATTGCGCTTTAGTCCGGTTGGATTTCGCAGTCCATTCCATGTCACTGGAAAGCCGCAGTGGGTTTTCATTTTGTCGGGTCAAATGGAAATTGGTTTGCAAGATGGCACGTCTCGCATTTTTTCAGCGGGCGATCATTTCTATTCTGCAGATACCTTGCCTGAAGGCGCCACTTTTGACCCTGCTGTGCATGGCCATTGGAGTCGGCAGGTGGGGCAAGAATCCCTCAGAACTTTGTTTCTGAAAGATTGATTCGGAACCTTGAGAGGCTCTCAGTTTGACGGCCGATGCAGTTTGAATAACTGTTCTGGCCCAATTGAAAAATAGTCAGCAGGCCCGCCACCGCGAAGAACGTGCTGCGCATTGGCGGTGTCGTAAATTCCGTTGTTCAAGAGCTTTTCATCGATGTGAACACCGATCACTTCACCAAAAATCATCCAGGTCTGAAGTGATTCACCTTGCAGGTTTTTCATTTGCAAAATTTGGGTACATCGACATTCAAAACTGACCGGGCTCTCGGCTACACGGGGTGCCTTGACCCGTCGGGATGGGGCCGTCGACAATCCTGAAATTTCAAACTCATTGACTTCAGGCGGAACTGCCTTGCAGGTCTGATTCATGGCTTCAATTTGCGGACGCGTGACCAAGTTCCATACAAATTCGCCTGTCGCCTCGATGTTGTTGAGTGAATCTTTGCGTCCAATGCTGGAAAAGCCAATGAGTGGGGGTGTGTAATTGAAGGCATTGAAGAAGCTGTAAGGTGCTAAGTTCAAGATGCCGTCAGGGCTTTGAGAAGAGATCCAGCCGATCGGGCGTGGCCCCACAATGGCATTGAAGGGATCGTGTGGAAGTTGGTGTCCAAGATGGGGTTCGTAAAAATAAGTCATTCTTCAAATAGAGTGATTGGTGAGTAATTTCGCTTGCGCAGCAATGGCGTTTCGTTCGTCAATGGAAAGTCGGTTTAAATTTTTAAGTTGCATCAGCATGCGCGGATTCTTGGCCAATGTATCGACGTGTCGGTTCAGGTAGTCCCAATAAAGAGTGGTGAATGGACAAGCATTCTCGCCGACGGCCAGCGCAGGATTGAAACGGCAGCCTTTGCAATGGTTGCTCATTCGGTCAATGTATTTGCCGCTGGCCACATAGGGTTTGCTGGCCATCACGCCGCCATCTGCAAACTGGCTCATGCCCAAAGTATTAGGCAGCTCAACCCATTCCACGGCGTCCACATAAACACCCAAGTACCAGGCATGAACTTCTTTGGGAACAACGCCCAGCAACAGCGCATACAGACCCGTGACCATCAAGCGTTGAATGTGGTGGGCATAGCCGTAGTTCAGCGTTTGAGAAATAGCGTCTCGCAGGCAAGCCATGTCAGTGTCACCGGTCCAATAAAAGGCGGGCAACTTTGCTGAGGCCTGCATTGCATTGCGCTCTGCATAATCTGGCATTTGCGTCCAGTAGATGCCGCGCACATATTCTCGCCATCCCAAAATTTGACGAATAAATCCTTCAACCGCCGGCAGCGGCGCATGACCTTTGACATAAGCTTGTTCTGCAGCATTCACCACTTCTCTGGGATTGAGCAGTTTCAAATTCAAGGCGCTGGCAATGTGCG
>CANKOT010000169.1 GCA_947484245.1 Comamonadaceae bacterium | reverse complement strand
TACGGCGACTTGCTAAAGAGCTTAACCCTAAGCCCTGCCATGGGTAATTATTTGGACAACAACCAGAACACCAAATCTCAACTCAATGAAAACTTTGGTCGAGAGTTAATGCAGCTTTTTTCGGTGGGCCTGGTGCAGCTCAACATGGACGGCACACCCAAGCGCGATGCCAGTGGCAAGGTGCTTGAAACCTACACTCAAAAAGATGTGATTGAAATAACGCGCTCCTTAACTGGTTGGAGCTTTGTTCCCAATCCAACGGAGCTGATCAGCAATCGAAATTTTGCCAACTATGGCAAGCCCATGATTGAGAAAGCTGGCCGTCACGACACCGACAGCAAAACCTTGTTAGGCAAAACCATTCCGGCCGGACAAACGGCAGCCAAAGACTTAGACAGCGTGGTAGACATTTTGGTCAATCATCCGAACACCGCACCCTTTGTGTCGCTCAGATTGATTCAGGGTCTGACGACCAGCGACCCTTCTCCTGCGTACTTGCAACGTGTGGCCACTGTATTTAGAGATACCAAAGGAAATTTGGCAAAGCTTGTGATTGCCATTTTGACTGACCCTGAGGCAAGAGCAGGCGATGTTTATGGCAAAACAAGTCACAATTTTGGACGAATCAAAGAGCCGTTGCTGGTGTATACATCGGGATTTAGGGGCTTGGGTTGTAAGGTTGCCATCAAGCGAACTGACAAGCCCAATGAGGTTTTTCAAAGCAACAACCAAAGGCCATTAGAGGCCTACTCGGTGTTTAATTTTTTTCCACCCAATCACAGAACTCAGGGGACCAATGTTTTGGCGCCGGAACAAAAGCTGTTGAACTCTGTTGAGTTTTCAAGTCGAATGGGATTTTTCAGTTGGGCGCTTCAAAATGAAACATCACTCAACGATGCGGGGTGTGATGTGGCAACTTTTAAAAATGCACAGGCAGTTTCTGATGAAAAGCTACTTGATTTGATGAATGAGCGTTTTTTCAGGGGTGCGCTGCCTGCCAGTATTTCCAAAAGCTTAATCGATGCCCATAAAAATTTGTGGAACAGAGACCAAGGCTTAAGGCTGACGGGTGCCATTTTAGACATGGTCTCTTTGACGCCGGCATTTGGAGTTTCAAAATGATCAATCGCAGAAATTTTATGGCGCATGCTGGCGCAGTTTCTTTGGCAGGCATTGCTGCCACCTTGGCCTCAGTTAAAGATGTTCAGGCGGCTGATTACAAAGCGCTGGTGGTGGTGTTTTTGTCTGGTGGATTTGATGGCAACAATGTCTTGGTGCCCATGGATGCAGCCTACACTGATTACGCCAAAGCAAGACCTTCGTTGGCACTTCCCAAAGACAGTTTGGTCAGATTATCGGGCTCTCACATTGGCCATCAATTTGGCCTTTCGCCAGCAAACAGAAGCTTTGCCAATTTGTTTGAACAAAAAAGAATGGCCGTCATTGCCAATGCAGGTGCCTTGGTTCAACCCACCACCATGGCGCAACTCAGAAACAATTCCGTTAAGCTGCCTCCATTTTTAGGATCTCATACAGAACAAGAGCAATGGGTGCAGGGTTGGATGGGCGATGAAGACACCAGCGGCTGGGGCGGTCGTACCATGGACGCCATGCCAGCGGAGATGAAAAATTTTCAACCGCTTGTGGCCATGGCACGAGACTACACGGCTGTTGTGGGCAACCGAACCGCTTTGAGCCTTGCCAACAGCGGCAGTGGCTCGCGCTGGGGCAATGCAGAGTTGTCAGACCCTGCCAGTGTGGTGCGGCAAAGGGTGGAGTGGGCCAGCCGACTTCAGTCTGGCAATGTATACGACTCAGAATTTTCTAGAAGTTTGCGAGCCGCCTACAACGACACCGTTCAATTTGAGCTGGGCCAAAGTTATGGTTCCGCGCCAACGGGTGTTTTTGCCGATGCCCAAATAGGAAGAGACTTGCGCTATTTGGCAAGGCACTTGGCTTATTCAAAGCAAACTGGCGCACGCCGACAAATTTATTTGGTGCAAGATGGGGGCTACGACACCCATACAGACCAATTGTCAACCAACTCCGCAAACCCTGGCTTGGAATTGAGCATCGGTGAAGTGACAAACAGCTTGGTGGCATTTGACAATTCAATCCAAGCTTATGGCATGAACAACGATGTGATTACGGTGGTGATGAGTGAGTTTGGCAGAACATTAGACCCGGCCTCGGGCGGAGGCTCTGACCATGCTTGGGGTAACCATTGGTTTGCGATGGGTGGCCCTGTGAAAGGTGGCGTTGTTTATGGCAGCACTTTTCCGACTCTGCAAACTGGCGGTGTAGACGATGCCTCGCTTTACAAGCCTTACCGCGGTCAATGGCTTCCTCAGTTTTCTTCTGATCAGTTCATGGCTGACCTGGTGGGTTGGCTGGGGCTGACACCCGCCCAAGCATTGGCTGTGATGCCAAATTTGGCTAACTTCCCCAGCAAGACCATCGGCTATATCTGAAGTGAAGGATTGAACGATGGCCAACATCAAAGGGACTGCGGGCAAGGACATTGCCACCGTTAAGTCTGGCGATATATACGATGCGCTAGAAGGCGATGATGAGTTGAGCTTTGAAAAAGGCGGTACCGTGCAAGGTGGGCCAGGCAACGACAAAATAACAGTTCCTGTTGGGTTTTTAAGATCGGATGCAACGGTTTGGTATTGGTCTTCCAATTCTCCCATTTACGTTGATTTAGAAGCTGGTTATGCCTTGGATGGCTTTGGTGGTCGAGATACCTTAGTTAACGTCCATCAAGTACATGGCTTTAAACAAGACGGCGACAAGGGGTATGGCTCAACGGGCGATGATCTGTTTTGGGTCGGTCCGTGGAATAGGCCACAAGGTTTGATCTTGATTGATGGGCGAGGTGGTAGCGACCAAGTGACTTTGGGAATTTATCCCAACAACAACCCCGGTGAGTTAGTCTTGAAAGTGTCGGCCGACGCTAGGAAAGTGGTGGCTTATCAAACCAATACGCCAGGTTTTCTTTATGAATTTAGAAACATCGAAAGACTTGACACTTGGAATGATCTACTGAAGAAGAGCCAAACCTTTGACCTGATGTCATTGATCGACACGACTGCGATTGGACAAGAGGCTTTGCTTCGAAGTTACAAAGGATGGCAAGCGGGCAGTGTGGGCAGTTCCACCTCCATCACTTACAGCTTCTTAAAACAAGCACCCCCTTCCGGTGGTGAAGGTGGGACTGGATTTGCAGCTTTCTCTGCAACACAGCAACAAACGGTCCGTGATCTTTTTGATGTGCTTCAGAAACAAACGGGCTTGGATTTTGCCGAAGTCTCTGGTGATGCAGGGCAAATTCGATTCGGTGTGAATCAGCAAACCAATACGCGTGGGTATTCTTACATTCCTGATGAATTCAAAGGTGATGAGCGCGCTGGCGATGTGTGGATTGATCAGGAAACTGCGCAGCTGATGTTGCCAGGCCAAGAAGGCTATTACGTGTTGTTGCACGAACTGGCACACGCATTGGGGTTACAGCATCCTTTAGCAGAATCGGACACCTCTGGTGCGACTGTGCTGTTGAATTCATTTCAATTCATTGCCAACACAGTGATGCTGGATGTGTCGGCCGCCACTGTAGGGATCTCTTGGCCAACTTGGTTTGGAAGCTTTGATCTTCAGGCACTTCGCTCTCTTTATGGATCCAAAGCATATGCCACTGGTAACGACACCTACAACTTGAAGGACAACGCCAGCAACTTGACCTTGATAGACGATGGGGGCATTGATACTTTGGACGCATCGGCTGTGAGTGTGCCGGCCAGCATTGACTTGCGAGGCGGTAAAACCAGCTCAATTGGCATGGACACCGATGGCACCAGCAAATTCAACAATGTGTCGATTGCCGTTGGTACGCTGATTGAAAATGTGGTGGGCACCCCATACGACGATGTGATCATTGGGAATATGCAAAACAATGTCATTAACTTTACCGGTGGCAACGACATGGTGGACGGCCAAGCGGGTGTTGATGCACTCAGAATTTGGAAGCAGTCGACTGACTTTAAATTTTCAAAGGACACCTCTAACGGATTTTGGAATATTGAAGCCACCAACAACACTTCGGGCAGCATTGAATTACAAAATACAGAACGTGTCATTTTTATGGACAAAGCTTGGGCCTTTGACACTGGCGATTCTGAAAGCGCGGCTCGAACCGCCAAAATTTTAGGGGCTGTATTTGGAAAAGAAGGATTCGCCAACACGAGCTTTCGAGGCATTGGTTTGCATTACTTCGACAGCGGCATGAGCTATGAAGCTTTGACTTTGTTGGCCCTTGATGCTCGAGTGGGGTCGGGGGCTTCTAAGGAAACTGTGGCGCAGTTGCTGCAGGCCAATGTGCCTGGCTTGGTTGTCAATCCAGGTGCTTATGCCTCCACTACGGGCATGGCCATGTATGCGCAGGAGAGTGCGTTGAACAAAGCCATGGTGGATGTGGTGGGTTTGGCGACAGCGGGTATGCCTTATCTGTTTTTTGGCTGATGGTTTAAGTCAATTTGCGAATCGAAGTTTGAAACTTAGATTTGCAAGAAAAATGATGCCTTGATTTGCTGTCTGATGTTTTAAGCTTGTCATTTCATGTTTGTAAGCTTAGCAATTGTGCTAATTCTGCAAATCCTGCGCCTCGTTCCTGCTGTGAAATGTATTTTGGCAAATACTTCAACTCATTCTCAAAGCGTTTGATGTTGGCTACGCCTATGCTGTGCGTGAAATACTCGAACATGACTTGGTCGTTGGTGGAGTCGCCCACGTAAACCCATTGGTCGAGTTCTTGGTTTAAATCTCTTCCTGTGAGTTCTTTCAGAATCCATTGAGCGCCATGCCACTTGTTGTGGTCGCCAAACCAAGCGTTGATGTGGATGCTGCTGACGGTGGCGGTCATGCCTTCTTGTTGCAGTAGTTTTA
>CANKOT010000168.1 GCA_947484245.1 Comamonadaceae bacterium | reverse complement strand
GAAGCGCGTGCTTTTGCCAGCCTCCGTGATGATTTCGCGAGCAGCGCCAACTCGCTCTTGGCTGTGGTTTTCCATCAATTTTTCGGGAGCGATACCTTGTAGAACATAGGCCAAATGCCAGCCCAAGGACTGGGCATCTTGAAATGCTGTGTTGGCGCCTCGCACGCCAAAGATGGGCAGTAAATGCGCTGCATCGCCCGTGAACACAATGCGATCGTGAACATAGTCTGGTAAGGTAAGGGTGCGGGCTGAGTAAACCGAGCTCCAATCCATTTCCCAAGGCGTGCCCTCAAAGCCAATCATTTTGAGTTGAGCATCAATGCGCTTTTGGACTGATTCTGGTCTGAGTGCTTCTTCGGGCGTTTCGCCAGGCGGCAATTGATAGTCCATACGCCAAATACCGTGTGGCTCTTTGTGCATGAGGATGGTGTTGCCGCGATTCCAGTCTGGATCAAAAAATGCCAAGCGCTCTGTGGGAAAGGGCAGATCAATGCGAATGTCGGCAATGACAAAGATGCTCTCAAATGAAGCGCCCTCTAATTTCAAATTCATGGCACTTCGAATGTCAGATCTGCCACCATCTGCTGCCACCAGCCATTCAGTTTCAAGTTGATAAGGACCTGCAGAGGTGTCGACATGGGCTGTCACAATTCCCTCTGACTGTTCTGCTTTAACAAGCTTGTTGCCCCATCGAACTTCAATGAGTGAATGGGCAGCGCAAGCATCATGCAGATACTCTTCTAAGTACTGCTGCTGAATATTGATCATGGGGAAAAATCGATCGTCAGGATCGAGCGGTGTTTCCATGCGAAACACTTTTTTTCCGCGGTAAATAGAATTGCCGCAGCGCCAAGGCAATCCGTTTTCACTAATGCGATGGGCCACCCCGACTTGCTGCAAAATTTCCATCGATCTGCGCGTAAACACAATGGCGCGCGAGCCTTGTGAAAATTGCAGATCAGAAGCCAAGACCACACTGGCCACGCCATGCCGCGCCAATTCCAATGCGGTGACCATGCCCGCAGGACCTGCGCCCACAATGACTACTTTTGTCTTTTCCTGAGGCCCGTTTTCAGTGGGCAACCAAGGTTTGAAAACTTGGTAGTTGTAATAAATTGAAGGACGCGGGTTTGCGTTGGGCAGGTGCATTGAAGGTGTCAGTTGGCTTTAATGCCTGCAGTCTGAACCAATTTGGCAATGGTGTCAGTTTCAGATTTGATGAATGCATTGAAGGCAGTGCTGCTCATGGGCATGGCGGCAGCACCAATGCTGTCTAAACGGGTTTTGAATTCAGGTGAATTCAAAATCTTCACCACTTCTGCATTGAGCTTGTCTAGCACCGGCTTGGGTGTTTTGCTGGGTGCCAGCATGCCCACCCAGAAGGTATATTCCGAACCGGTCACGCCTGCTTCCACGGTGGTGGGTGTGTTGGGCAAGTCGTCAGAGCGCTTGGGTGTGCCAACGGCCAGCACCTGCAACTTGCCGTCTTTGATCAGGGGCAGGGCAGACACAATAGGTGCAAAGAACCAATCAATGCGGCCGCTGATGGTTTCTGTGAGGGCTTCGGGTGTGCCCTTAAAAGGAATGTGCGTGGCAGTGATGCCCGCTGCCACACGAAATTTCTCGGCATTGATGTGTGTGGCAGAACCAGTGCCGGCAGACGCATAGTTAAAACCATCGGGTTTGGCCTTCACTTTGGCAATCAAATCTTTCAAATCTTTGTAGCCTTTGCTGGGCGATACCACCATGACGTTGGGCAAACTGGCCAAGGGGGTAATACCCACCAAGTCATTCAAAGTGTCATATGGCAAATTGGGATAGATGGCGGGGTTGACCACGTGGCCCGAAGAGTGAACCAACAGTGTGTAGCCATCGGGGTTGGCTTTGGCCACTTGATTGGCAGCAATGGTGCCGCCTGCGCCAGGCTTGTTTTCAATCACAACCGGTTGGCCTAAGGCGGTGGTCAATTTCTCGGCCACTGCACGGGCCACGATGTCGGTGCCACTGCCTGCTGTGAAGGGCACCACAAATTTAATGCTTTGCTTGGGCCAGTCTTGCGCTTGCGCAACCATGCTGACAGCACTGAGTGCCATGCTTGCCAATGCAATTTTCAAAAAGCTTTTCCTCAAAGTCTGGGCTTGTGTTTGAACTTTCATGATGTCTCCTGAATTGTTATTTGCTAGCGGGTGGATAGGGCATGGCCAACAAAATGCTGGCCACTTGCTTGGATCTGTTGACGACTTGCCGCTTTTCACCAGGTGCGAAGCAAGCCGAGTCGTGAACTTTTAAAACTGATTCTGTGAAAACGCCATTGAGCTCTGACACCAAAGTCACTTCACCCTCAAGCACCACGTAGTGTTTTTCTACTGGCGAGCCATCTAGGCCCGTGTGGCCACCTGGTTGAATTTGTGAAACACCCATCCACAAAGTTTGGGAGGGGCCTGCCTCATGGCCCTGAAGGCGCAAGCACTTCATGTCGTTGTGATTGGGGGCCTTGTATTCAGGCGCTTGATTGAAACGGGTGATGTTCATGGCGGCTTTAAGGTTTAAGAACGATTCTGTTTTTCGCGCCAGACAAAACCTCTTTGTAGGCCTGCATGGCGTGCGGTAAATCAATCATGTCGGCAGATGCTACTGGAAATGGCTTCAAAGTGCCATCTTCAAAGCCTGGGCGAAGTTCGTCCAACAACTCACAAGAACGCACGCAGTCAATGGCCAGCGTGTCGATGCCCACAAAGTTGTGCATGCCGCGGTAGAACTTGAACAAATCAAAAGCCACCGTTTGACCCTTGGTGGCAATGATGAAAATTTGCGTGGCGCCTTTGGCCATGACCGCATGGCCCACTTCCCAATAGACTTTGTCCACGGTATTGAACACCAGGTTGGCACCTTTGCCCCCCGTTAAATCCATGATTCGAGTGGCCGGCTCCATGTGCGTGCTGTTAATGACTTCAATATCTACACAAGCAAAACCTTCTAATTGATCTTGGCGTTGTACCGCTATGACTTTGGCTCCTGCACGGGCTGCAATTTGAACGGCGGCCTGTCCCACCTTGCCGTTGGCGCCCAGTACCACCACCGTTTGACCCGCTTTCACGCCGCCTGCGCGGCTAAAGCCTTCGCAAGCTGTGACAAAGGGCACGCCTACTGCGCCGGCCTCTTCCATGCTGATGCCCTTTGGCACTTCTTTCACGGCAGCAATGGGCAAGACCAAATAGCGGGCATGACTGCCATTGCGCGTAATGCCTATGTCGCCACCAGAGCCCCAGACTTTGAGGCCCTTCAAAGCATCTGGGCCTTCCACCACAATGCCTGCAAAGTCGCGACCTGGTGTTCTAGGAAACACGGCGTGGGGCATGATGCCTAGCGTGGCTTTGACATCGCTAGGGTTCACAGCAGCGGCCATGACTTGCACCACCACTTCGCCTTCTGCAATTAAAGGCATGATTTGGTTTTGACAATCGAGTTGCAGTGTGCCTATGCCGCTGGCTTTGGCTGCAAGGTGCAGCTTGTAAAAAGAGGACTCAGAACTCATTGAAATAGAACTTGGTGTGTGCTGAAATTGAATCAAGCAGGATTTAAATGGAGCATGTCACGAGCTTGTGTGGTGCTTGCCACTTGTCCGCCCATCTGCTTGATGATGTCAGCTGCTTTGGCAACCAACTGTGCATTGCTCTGGGCCAACACGCCTTTTTCAAGGTAGATGTTGTCTTCCATGCCAACTCGCACATGGCCGCCATACAGCCAACTTTGGGCAACGATCGGAAATTCAGTACGGCCCAAACCAAAAGCTGACCAAATTGCGCCAGTAGGCAACAAATTGCGCGCATACATCAGTGTTTCAGGCGTGGCAGCAAAACCATATTTCACGCCCAGTACAAAGGTCCACATGCCGGGGCCATCCAAGGTGCCGTCGTTGATCAAGTCGCGGGCCAAATGCAAATCGCCTGAATCAAAAATTTCCAATTCAGGTTTGACGCCCGCGTCACGAATCACCTTGGCCATGATGCGCACATTGCGAGGCGTGTTAATGACCACATCCGCGCCGCTGTTCATGGTGTTCAAATCCAAAGAGCAAATGTCGGGCTTGATCATGGCTATGTGCTCAACCCGTTTTTCTGGGGGAACCAAGGTGGTTCCGGGTGCATAAATTTTCGGGTCATTGGCATCTGGCACAAATCGGCCACCAGGCCCTGTGGTGAGGTTGATGATCAATGATTTGTTGCGCTTGCGAATGCGGTCTACCACATCGCGGTAGTGCTCCAGTTCCATGGAGGGGCGGCCAGTCGCGGGGTCGCGCACATGAATGTGAACTGCAGCGGCACCAGCTTCTGCCGAGGCCAAACACTCATTCGCAATTTGCTCAGGCGTCACAGGCAAGTAAGGCGTTTGCTCTGGCTTGGTAATGTTGCCCGTGATGGCGCAAGTGATGAGAGTTGGTTGATCAAACATTTACAAACTCCTTCCGCCATCAACCACAAAGCGAGAGCCGGTGGCAAAGCGCAAGGTGGTGGCGCAGGCCTCAATGGTGGAAGCGGTGTCATCGACATGGCCAATGCGTTTGAGGGGAATGGTGGCGGCAGCTTTCTCATTAAAGTCTGCACCACGACCAGGCACGAATGTTGAATCAACCACGCCCGGTGAGACGGCCAAAACGCGAATGTGCGGTGCCAGTGCTTTGGCCAATCCTTTGGTTAGCACATCGACACCTGCTTTGGATGCGGCATAGGCCAAATTACTGCCAGCACCTGTGAAGCCAGCAATGGAAGACACATTCACAATGAGCCCGTCGCCATTGGCTTTGAGCAAGGGAGTAAAGGCACGAATGGTGGCAAACACACCGCGCAAATTGGTTTGCACCACCTCGTCAAACAATTCGTCGGTTAAACCTTCTAAATCATTCGCAGCTACAGGCTTGGTAAAGCCAGCGCTGTTGACCAAGATG
>CANKOT010000167.1 GCA_947484245.1 Comamonadaceae bacterium | reverse complement strand
GTGCCCACGCGCACCGCAATTCTAGCGCGCACTTCTGCAGGTTCATGGGTTGGCTGTGCGTCACCCAAAATAGCGTTCACGCCAATCAGGTCATAGCGCGCTTCAAAATGGCCATACCCTGCATCGGCCAATCGAGCTTTCACAACATCCAAAGCCAACTGCCCTCTGGCCTTGGCGCCAGGGCCGGCATAAGACATTTGCCCTTCACCTACAAAACCATCTCGATGCCCTAAGGTCACTTTGAGGGTGTCAGGCCTCGTGGTTCCACTGGCGCCCATTGCTTGCACTCTGTCTGCACCCACTTGCACAAGTTGCACTTGCGAAAAATCAGCCACCACATCGGGCTGAAGGTATTGCGTTGGATCCTCAATTTCATAAAGCAATTGCTCGGTGCAAGTTTGCACCGTGACACAACCACCATCATCTGCGAGCTTGGTAATGACCACATCACCGCTGGCACGGACCTCCGCCAAGGGATAGCCCAACTGCGCCAAGTTGGGGACATCTTTGTAACCAGGATCGGCAAAGTAGCCTCCCGTAATTTGGGCGGCGCATTCAAGCAGATGGCCCACCATCACGCCTTTGCCCAACAGCGGCCAATCATCGGCACGCCATTGAAAATGATGCATGAGGGGTGCTAAAAATAAAGCGGGGTCGGCCACACGGCCGCTGATGATCACATGGGCGTCGGTTTGCAAAGCGGGCATGAGCGCCTCAGCGCCCAGATAGGCATTGGCAGAAACCAACAAGGCTTGAATGTCTGCCACAGTTTGTGCGGTGTCCATCAAGGGCGCTGAGAGGTAATCAGCTTGCAGTGTTGCAAGCACATCATCCCCCAACACCACAGCCACCTTGAGATGATGAAACCCCAATTCTTTGGCAACCGCCAACACTTCTCGACCCGCCTGCAAAGGATTGGCCGCGCCCATGTTGGTAATGATGCGAGTGCCTTGCGCCATACATGCCGGCAAAACAGCTTTCATACGTGCCGCGAGCAAGGGATCAAAACCTTTCAGAGGGTTTTGAATTTTTTCTAACTGCGCCAGCGCAATGGTTCGCTCAGCCAAACACTCAAAGACTAAATAATCGAGTTGCCCCTTTTCTGCTAAGGCAAGCGCGGGCGGAATGCGGTCGCCCGCATACCCTGCACCCGCACCTATTCTTAGCGCTTTTTGAACCATGGCTTAAGCGTCGGCTTGAACCTTGGCATCCTTCACAACCTTGGCCCACTTTTGCGTTTCATTGCGAATGAACTCGGCGAAGCGCTCAGGTGATCCGCCGCCGTCTTCTGCACCATATTGTTCAAACTTTTCAATCACATCGGGCATGGCCATGACTTTGTTCATGTCCTCGTTGATGCGTTTCACAAAAGACGGATTCATGCGACCAGGGCCGACCAAGCCGTACCAAGTGGTGGCGTCAAAACCTGGAAAACCTTGCTCGTCCATGGTGGGCACATTGGGGTGGCCTTTGGCGCGTTTGGTGCGCGTTTGCGCCAATGCAATGGCTTTGCCACCTTTCACATGTGGGGTGGCAGAGGTCATGGTTTCAAAACAATATTGCACTTGGCCGCCAATCAAATCCGTGAGTGCGGGGCCTGATCCTTTGTAGGGGACATGCAATGCATCAATGCCTGCGCGCAGCTTGAACATTTCAAGCGCCAAGTGTTGTGCCGAACCACCGCCCGCAGACGCAAAGCTAATGCGGCCAGGATTCTGTTTGCACAAGGCAATCAAATCTTTCACATTTTTAGCAGGCTGCGCTTCATTGCAAATAAGCAGATTGGGGGTAACCCCCACCAAACCAATGGGCGAGAAATCACGTTCCACGTTGTAATTCAACTTAGGCTGCAGACTGACCGCCAAGGCATGGCTGTTGATGTGTGCCATGAGCAATGTGTTGCCATCTGCAGGTTGCTTGGCCACATAGTCCGCGGCAATCACGCCTGCGGCACCTGCCTTGTTGTCGATTACGATGGTAATGTTCCACATGGCCTGAAGTTTTTGAGCCAACACACGGGCCAAGGCATCGGTACCACCTCCAGGCGGAAACCCCACCACGATGCGAATAGGCCCCGTTGGCAAAGTTTGGGCCTTGATCATCGGCGCGGCCATCAAAGTTGCAGATGCGGCCGTGGCTTGGAGGAGGGTTCTGCGTTTCATGAGGGTGTCCTTTCATTGTGAATGAGGGCTGGAACAGGGTGGGCTGAAAAATAATCCATGGCAGCTTGAACACCCGAGCCTTTGAGCTGAACACCACTCAGTTTCAAGCCCATCTCGCAAGCAGAAAGTGCGGCAATCAAAGTCAGGTCATTGCAATCGCCCAGGTGGCCAATGCGAAACATCTTGCCTTTGACTTTGCCAAGGCCAGTTCCCAAGGAACAATCAAATCTTTCGTAAATGACTTTGCGCACTGCGTCTGCGTCAATGCCTTCGGGTGTCATCACACCTGTCAAGATGGGTGAATACAAGGATGGGTCGGCACACTGAATGGGCAAGCCCCATGCACGCACACCCGCCCGAACGCCCTCACCCCAGCGCACATGGCGCTTAAAGACCACATCCAAGCCTTGCCCCAAAATCATGTCGCAAGCTTCACTCAGGCCATACATCAAATTGGTATTGGGCGTGTAAGGGTAGTAGCCCGATTTGTTGATCTCCAGCATCTCATCCCATGCCCAAAAAGATTTCGGCAAGGTCGATTTTTTACTGGCTTCAATGGCCTTAGGCGACAGCGCGTTAAAGCTCATGCCAGGGGGCAGCATCAAGCCCTTTTGCGAGCCACTGACCGTGACATCAACACCCCACTCGTCATGTCTGTAGTCGGCGCAAGCCAAACCTGAAATGGTGTCAACCAATAACAGTGCGGGGTGTTTGGCGTTGTCAATGGCGCGGCGCACTGCCGCAATGTCGCTGGTGACACCTGTGGAAGTTTCGTTGTGCACCACACACACCGCCTTGATGCTGTGCGCAGAGTCTTGCTTCAGGCGTTCTTCAATTTTGTGTGCGTCAACACCTTGGCGCCATCCCTCTGCGCCAGGCATTCCCAACAACTCTGCTTTGACTCCCAAACGGGCCGCCAACTTAAACCACAAAGAGGCAAAGTGGCCGGTCTCATACATCAGCACATGGTCTCCCGCACTCAAGGTATTGACCAGTGCAGCTTCCCATGCCCCTGTGCCTGAAGCTGGGTAAATCATGACGGGGTGCTGGGTCTTGAAAATGGCCTTCATGTTGGCCATCAATTTCAGGCCCAATACGCCAAATTCTGGGCCTCGGTGGTCGATGGTGGGCAGGCTCATGGCCCGCAAAATTCGATCAGGAACTGGCGACGGGCCAGGGATTTGCAGAAAGTGGCGACCCGTTGGGTGAAAATCAAGCTGAAGCATTTAAAACATTCCTAGGAATTAATTTGAATTTGACGACAGAATAGCGGTAATTCAGTTCTTCCTGATGTGGAAAAACCCCTAGCTTTCGTTGAATCAGACCTTCATGAACACAAGTACGACCCTGGCCGCCGCGCCTGCCAAAGACTCAGCCCTTCAAGCATACGAGCAAGTTGCCGCTGCCAGCAACGAGGTGGCCGGCCTTTTGGCCAAGCGCTTGAAAACCGAAACGCAAGGCGAAGTGCTCTTTTCAGCCGCCGATCGAGGCCGTTACGCCACCGATGCCTCCATCTATCAGGTCACCCCACTGGGTGTCTTTGTGCCCCAACATCCAGAAGAAGTGGCTACCGCCATGGCCATTTGCCGTGATTTGAAGGTACCTATCGTTCCAAGGGGCGGCGGCACCAGTCAATGCGGCCAAACCACGGGCGTGGGCTTGGTCATCGACCACAGCAAACATATCCGCCAAATTCTGAACCTAGATACCCAAGCAGGCACAGTAGAGGTGCAACCGGGCATGGTCCTAGACACCCTGAATGCGTCTCTGAAAAAACATGGCCTCTGGTTTCCTGTCGATGTCTCAACCAGTGCGCAAGCCACCTTGGGGGGTATGGCGGGCAACAACTCTTGCGGCAGCCGGTCCATTGCCTACGGCAACATGGTGCACAACGTCTCGGGCGCCAAAGCTTGGCTGAGCAACGGGGAGTTGCTTGACTTCTCGCATTTTGAGCGAACTTCTGGTCGCGCCAAAGAGATTGGCGAGTTCGTGAAGCAACTGGCCATTCACCATCAAGCCGAACTCCAAACCCATTGGCCCAAAGTACTAAGGCGCGTAGCTGGTTACAACCTGGATATTTTTGACAACCAAAATGTGCGGCCCTACACCCACGATGGCAAAGTCAACTTGTCGCATTTGTTGGTGGGCAGCGAAGGCACGCTGGCCATGACCCAATCGCTCACCTTGAAACTCAGTGAACTGCCCACTGCCAAGGTGTTGGGTGTGGTGAACTTCAACAGCTTTCACAAAGCCATGGATTCTGCACAGCACATTGTGAAGCTGGGCAACGGCACATTGACTGCGGTGGAGTTGGTCGATCGAACCATGATTGACTTGTCATTGAAAATTCCCGCCTTCGCGTCCACCATTCGCACAGCCATCATTGGCGAGCCTGAAGCAATTTTGTTGGTTGAATTTGCAGGCACAGACAAAGAAAAAATAAAAGGTGAATTGAAGCAATTGGTGGCACTCATGGGCGACATGGGCTTGCCCAACAGCGTGGTGGAAATGGTCGACGATGCACCGCAAAAAAATCTATGGGAAGTTCGCAAAGCAGGCCTCAACATCATGATGAGCTTGAAGGGCGATGGCAAACCAGTCAGCTTCATTGAAGACTGTGCCGTGCCTTTAGAACACTTAGCAGAGTACACCGATGCATTGACGCAAGTCTTTCAAAAACACGGCACCAAGGGCACTTGGTATGCTCACGCCTCTGTGGGCACATTGCATGTGAGACCTATCTTGGACATGCGCCGTGATGGTCCCCACAAAATGCGCGCCATCGCTGAGGAAGCCAGCGCACTGGTGAGGAAATTCAAAGGTGCCTACAGT
>CANKOT010000166.1 GCA_947484245.1 Comamonadaceae bacterium | reverse complement strand
TGGCAATGACCAAAGCTTGTTCTTTGCTCAAACCTTTGGTGGCCATCAACCAGTCGATCATGGCGATCATCGAGTTGCGTGCAGCCAAGGTCAAATCGTTGGACAAGTTGGTCAGCGGTTTGATTTTTTCACTGTCCAAGTAAGCCCACTGTGGTGGAACTTCGCCAGCTTTTTTCAACGGATAACCGACCACGGCATGGAAGCTGTCTGGCTCCAATTTCTTGATTTGTGAGCCACCTTCAAACATGGGTTGTTTGACCAAAGAGGCCATGCCCTTGCGAATTTCGGTGGAAACAGTCACAACTGCCCCCATTTCAATGGCGGTACCTGCCACTTCACCATCGCCCTGTGCATAGTGCACGTCACCGATGAAGAAACCGCAACCGTCGATGTAGCAAGGCAATAACAAGGTGGTGCCTTCAACCATTTGCTTGACGTCCATATTGCCGCCGTTTTCACGGGGAGGCACAGTGCGCAAACATTTGTCTTTGTGGCTGCCGTTAGGACCGCAGATTTCAACAGGACGTGCGCTGATGGGTTGCGGTGGCAATGCCACGCCACCTGCAGCACCCAATTGGCTTTCGCGGGCCAACCATTTTTCAACTTCTTCTTCGCCAGGCATGACGCCTACGGATCCCATGAAGCCATTCATGGGGATACGAACGCCGGGCAATTGGGCAGACACAGCCTCATAGCGGTTCAACTTCCAGTTGGCGACATAAGGATCTGGAAACATGTCGGGCAGAAAGCCAAAACCAGGAATCAGCGTGGTGTAACCGTATTCATTGGGGTTGATATCGATCAATTTAATCGCCAACACATCACCGCGCTTGGCGCCTTCGATGTAGATGGGGCCCGTCATGGGGTGGATCAAATTGGTGTCAATGGCTGTGACATCTTTATTCTTGGAATTGATATTCAGTTTGGCATCTAAGGCGTCCCGTGTGTGGACAACGATCAAGTCACCGGGTTTGGCACGCGCAACGGGTTTGATGGCGGGGTGGTAGCGGTTAAAGCAATTGGGATCATTTTCGCAATGCTCCCCTTTTTTCTTCACTTCGACGATGGTTTGTGTCTTGACATCGGTGGTGTCGGCGATAGCTGGCAGTGCCAAGCAGCCTAATAACAACCAAGCAAGCGAGGTTTTGTTGAATGACATGGGGATCCCTATTTAAAAATGAAAATGATCAGACCGAAAGCCATGGAGTGGAAAACGGCATCAGCATAGTTAGATTAGCATAAAACCTTTGAGTTATGTGGTTTTAGTGTTTTTAGGGTTTTCATGGGGATTATCTGCACAGAAGAATTGAACCTTGATAAGCTGTAAATTTCATGTCCAGTTGAGGTGGCTGAAGAACTCAAGAGCATCACGCCAGGATCCATCATTTCCATCCAAGCTTTCAGGCGCAGGCTGGCAGACAAGAACAACTGTGACGCCACATGCCCAGTATTAACGTCCATTTTTCTCAGAATCGTTGCGGAGCACACTTGGGAAGAGTTCAGCCGAACCAGCAGTACAAAAAATCTCGCACCATTTTGGCGGGTTGTGGAGTCAAGTTCACCCATGGCAAAGAAACTGAATTTTGACTCCGCATGGATTGACTTACAGCAGGAACTTGAAAAGCAAAATATTTAGCGTGTGTGAGGTTTCGGACGACGCTTGCACAACGTCCACTGACCCACCAATTCATTCTTTCTTTTTGAAGAAATAGGTGTAAATCAATTTGCCCACTGCATACATTGCAATCAGTGGCAATGCCACCAGCAAAACGATTTCTTGATTGGCCAAGTGCTCTGGAAACATGGTGATGTGATCGTAGGTTGACAGCAATGTATTGACCACTGGATGTTCTTGTTTGTATTTCTCGTAAGCGCCGTTATCCATCTTTATATCCTATTTGTATCGTTCGTAGAAATGGATTACTTTGGAATTCAGAATTAGCATTCCAAGATTAACTTTAACTCATCTTGGCAATCTCCAAGCAAAGTTCATGGGTTCATTTTCAAGTACTGGGTTATTTTTAGGCTCTATGTTGTATAGCTTGCTTTGGGGAATTTCTCTTTGGCTCAGCTTATGAAAATTCATTTGGGTGATGAGAATGTTGTCCACACCAGACCAAATTTCATAGCCAATGCATTTTGTCAACTCAATAGAAAGTGTATTTAACGCCAATCTGAATCAAACGGGGCATACCCACCAAAATGCCACGCGTACGGTCAACCACATATGTTTTGTCGAGCAAATTCTTCCCTGTTACAAATGCTGACAGTGCTTTATCAAACCTGTAATTGAGTGCGGCATTCCACATGGTGTAGGCTGCAATTTCTCCCTTTTGTCCATCTGCTGTCGGTGCAACCGTGTTTGCAAAATCCGAGAACTGGCTTCCCACATATTGGGCTTCTAGTTCCCCTTTGAAGGCTCCCACCTCATAGCCCACGGCTGCTGTCAATGTATTTTCTGGCGCATAAGCTTGACGCTTTCCTTGTGAGCCCACTGTTTCGCCTGTAGACACGTTACGAAAGGCTTCTGTCTGTTCAGCGGTAGGAAGCCATGTGTAGGCCAGTCGGCCGAAAACGCCAGATGCAAAATCAGCACTTGCTGCAAGCTCAATGCCTTCAAACAAGCCTTTTCCTTGTGACAGAGGTGTACTTCCACCTGCAATCGATCCAACCGCGATCAAATTGTCATAAGCGTTTCTGAAGTAGGCGCCTTGTACAGAAACTTTTTTCATGGGTTGCATTCGAAAACCCACTTCAAAGTTCTTGGATTTCTCTTCGCTGACATCAGTGACCGTGCCTGTACTGCCTATCATGTCTTCGACACGGGGAGGCGCAAACCCTTTATGCAAACTTGTAAAAACAGTCAGCGTATCCGTTGGATTCCAAGTAGCACCTAAACCTGGCGTAAACGCATAAACGGTGCTCTCTCCCGTTTGTGCTGTCAGAAGGTTATTTCTCTCGGCCTTGATGGATTCATAGCGTGCTATTGGCGTCACTGTGAATTTTCCAATATCAAAGCGGTTGGCTATGAAACCAGAGTAAGCGCTGGTATGTCGCAGATTGTTTTCGGCCAATGTCCCGCTTCTTGCTGTTGGCGAAGTGCCATTGATCTGCTTGCGGTTCTGTTCTTCAAAATGGATGCGAGCACCTGCTTGAAATTCCCCCAGACTGTGCGTGACCGTTATTCGAGGTTCGATTCCCCAAGTTTCGTAGCTACGCAGACGCCCTTGGATGGAGTTACAGCTGTCCGGATTGATGACAACGCCAGCTAAACGCGATGGGTTAAGTGCTGCACATTGCCCATCTTGACTGGTGCTAGCCTGACGCCACCAGTCACGCTCAAACTTTGAGTAATACACGCTGGTGATCAAGGTGGTTTGGTCAGTGACAAGAAAATCGTGGGTTATTGATAGGCCAGTTCTCTGCGCTTCAAACCGATCATTTTTAAACGGGTTATAGCTAGATCCAAGATTTTCGAATTCTGCTTGCGTAAGGCCGGAGTAGGTCTGTACCGAGTCTTCTTTGTAGAGGTTGGTGCGAAGGGTGATGGCCTGGCGTTCGCTCACTTCAGTGCTGTACTTGATGTTGAGGTCATCCAGTTTGTGATACATATTGTCACGTGCGCCGTCACCTTGCTTGAGTCCATAGTCCAAGTTCAAACCGCTTGCGCCAATGCTCACCTTGCCGTTGGCGTAATCGCGATTGCCCATCACCCCCTGAACATAACCGCCGAAAGCCTGCCTAGGTGCAGGGGTGATGTAATTCACCACACCACCCACGGTTTGTGGGCCAAACATCAGAGAACTTGAGCCTTTGAGTACTTCAATTCGCTCATAGCGATCCACCATCGGGTGGTAATAACTAGCGTTGTCCCCATAAGGCGCATAAGCCAATGCAAGCCCATCTTCCAGCAAGGTGATCTTGGTGGACCGCGTCGGATTCAAGCCCCGCATGGCGATATTGGGGCGTAAGCCAAAGCCCTCTTCATCGCGTGCATGTACGCCTGCGACTTTGCGCAATGCTTCATTGACAGTGAAAACGTGGGAGTCTTCCAGTTCCTTCTTACCCAGAATCTGCCCAGCACCACCAAGGCTTGTGAGGTTTTCTTCCCCGCCGATCACAAAGACCGTTGCCATGCTCGTTTCTGGGGAGGTTTCCTGTGTGTAACCGACAGAAATACCTATATTTACATAGGTAATTGCAATAAGTAAACATTTAGTAAGCGTTTGCGATGGCTCTTGCTTCATTGTTTCCATGATGTTTTCACTCTGTTCAAAAAGTGAGGTCATCATAAACTAAATAAGAATGATTCGCATTAACTTTAAAGGGTGGGGGGTTTTTACGTCAACCATTCATCAAAACACGCTACAAAACACTGAGTATTGCCAATGGATCAACTTGCAATATGATGGCAATTAATCAACCAAAGTTAATTACCTCTATGTCTAATGTTTCAAGCCTTAACAATGATTTGTTCATACCCGATGGTGTCACCTTCGTTGGCTCCATCAATGTGCCAGGATTTGCTCAAATAAATGGCGACATATCTGGTGAAATTAATTGCAAAGAGCTTGAGGTAGGACCAAAAGGGAACATCAAGGGAAAAGTTCAGGCCCAAGGAATACAAGTGCATGGCCAACTAGAAAACGACATCAATTGCAAGGGTTTGGTGAAAATTTTTAAAACCGGAAAAGTTTCTGGAAAACTCACCTATTCAGAAATTGACATTGAGCGCGGTGGCCAATTTATTGGCAATATGGGTAGCACCAAGTCTTGATAAATTAAGCTCGCGGTTAACTACCGTTTGTCAACTTGTCTAAAAATTGAATGGCGCCCACAGAGGCAAATTCATTCACATTGAGCTCACAGAAATGATCAACATAATGAACAGCTGGATCCAGCGATGGTAATTTGCTGAATTTGTCTTCAGGTAGTTTTTTTCTGGAAATATGAGTCAAGTTTAAGGGTGCCAAAAAGGCATTCAGCCAAGTGGTTTTTTCAATCTTGCTTGTAGTCTTCCAATTCGTACAACTGGGATTGCCAAATAAATTTTGA
>CANKOT010000165.1 GCA_947484245.1 Comamonadaceae bacterium | reverse complement strand
GATCTGCTGATTGACGGTTTGCGCCTTGCAGTCAAGGAGTCGTCATGAATATAAACCAAGTTTTGGCACAGTTTCAAACATCGGGAAAACAAACTAGTTTTCACGATCGCCATCTACAGCCGCAAATTTTTGCCGACTTAAATGGAAAAAATTGGCATTTGAAAGACTATGAAGCGCGGGGTGGATACCAAGCGTTGAGAAGTATTTTGGGTATGCATGGCGCTGAAGGCCTGACCCAAGATCAAGTCATTGCCACCATGAAGGAGTCTGGTTTACGTGGGCGAGGCGGGGCTGGTTTTCCAACCGGTTTGAAATGGAGCTTCATGCCGCGCCAGTTTCCGGGTCAAAAGTACCTTGTCTGTAATTCCGACGAAGGTGAGCCAGGTACTTGCAAAGACCGCGATATCCTCGAGTTCAACCCGCATATCGTCATCGAAGGCATGGCTATCGCGGCCTACGCCATGGGCATTTCGGTAGGCTATAACTACATTCATGGCGAGATTTTTCAAACCTACGACCGCTTTGAAGCTGCTTTAGAAGAAGCCCGTGCGGCTGGCTATTTGGGTGACAACATCATGGGCAGCGCATTCAGTTTTCAGTTGCATGCGGCACATGGTTTTGGTGCTTATATTTGCGGAGAAGAAACTGCTTTGCTTGAATCTTTGGAAGGTAAAAAAGGTCAACCTCGTTTCAAGCCTCCGTTTCCCGCGAGTTTTGGTGTGTACGGCAAACCCACCACCATCAACAACACAGAAACATTCGCTGCAGTGCCTTGGATCATTCGAAACGGTGGACCGGCTTATTTGGCTTGCGGCAAACCTAACAATGGCGGCACCAAGATTTTTTCTGTCAGCGGCGATGTAGAGCTTCCCGGCAACTACGAGGTTCCCTTGGGAACTTCTTTTGCAACTTTGCTTGAACTCGCCGGTGGTGTGCGCGGTGGAGGCAAACTCAAAGCGGTGATTCCGGGTGGCTCTTCAGCCCCTGTGTTGCCCGCGTCCATCATGATGGACATCACCATGGACTATGACGCGATTGCCAAAGCGGGCTCTATGCTGGGTTCGGGCGCTGTCATCGTGTTGGATGACAGCCGTTGCATGGTCAAGAGTTTGCAGCGTTTATCGGCCTTTTATATGCATGAGTCTTGCGGGCAATGTACCCCTTGCCGAGAGGGCACGGGTTGGTTGTGGCGCATTGTCGATCGATTGGAAAACGGGCAAGGCAAAGCCACCGATATGGATTTGCTCGACAGCGTGGCTGAAAACATCATGGGCAGAACCATTTGCGCTTTGGGTGATGCGTCTGCTATGCCAGTGCGCGGCATGCTCAAGCATTTCCGTCCCGAATTTGAACATCACATCACGCACAAGACCTGCATGGTCGCGGCATACACCTAACCCTCGATACAGACCATGGTTGAACTCCAAATTGATGGCAAGACAGTGCAAGTCACCGAAGGCAGTGTGGTGATTCAAGCTGCTGAGCAGGCGGGAACATTTATTCCGCATTTTTGCTATCACAAGAAGCTCAGCATCGCAGCCAATTGCCGCATGTGCTTGGTCGATATTGAAAAAGCACCCAAGCCTATGCCTGCTTGCGCCACGCCGGTGACGCAAGGCATGGTGGTTCATACAAAGTCCGAGCGTGCCATCAAAGCGCAAAAATCGGTGATGGAGTTTTTGCTGATCAATCACCCCCTTGATTGCCCTATTTGCGACCAAGGCGGCGAATGTCAGTTGCAAGATTTGGCTGTGGGTTATGGCGGCAGTGCCTCTCGCTATGACGAAGAAAAACGGGTTGTTTTTCACAAAGATGTGGGCCCACTCATCAGTATGGAAGAGATGAGTCGTTGCATTCACTGCACCCGCTGTGTACGTTTTGGTCAAGAAATTGCTGGCAGCATGGAGCTGGGCATGTCGCACCGAGGCGAGCACTCAGAGATAGAGACCTTTGTGGGTGAAACTGTGGACTCCGAGTTGTCGGGCAACATGATTGATATTTGTCCTGTAGGCGCGTTGACCAGCAAGCCGTTTCGCTACCAAGCGCGTACCTGGGAGTTGGGGCGACGCAAATCCATCAGCCCACACGACTCTACTGGCGCGAATTTGATTGTGCAAGTTAAAAACCATCAGGTTTTGCGTGTGGTTCCTTATGAAAATGAAGAGGTCAACGAGTGCTGGATTGCCGACCGTGACCGCTTCAGCTATGAAGCTCTGAGCAGCCCAGATCGTTTAACCCAGCCCATGATCAAGCAGGGTGGGCAGTGGCAAACCGTTGATTGGCAAGTTGCATTGGAGTACATCGCCAATGGTGTGAAGGCTATCAAAACCGAGCATGGCGCTTCAGCCATTGGCTGCTTGGCCAGTCCGCACAGCACGTTGGAAGAGTTGTTTTTGGCGGCCAAGTTCATGCGTGGCTTGGGCAGCGACAACATAGATTCGCGTTTGCGTGCAGCTGATTTTCACCACGACGGCAAGGTTCGTTGGTTGGGTGCCCCCATTGCGGCGCTGTCTCATTTGCAAAGCGCTTGGGTGATTGGCAGCAATATCCGCAAAGACCATCCCTTGCTTGCTGTGCGTTTGCGACAAGCCGCCCGTACAGGGGCGAAAGTGCATGCCTTGGGCGACATGACACCCAATTGGGCCATGCCGCTTTCGCAAGTGCAGGTGCTGGCGCATACCGATTGGCTGCAAGCCATGGCAGATGTGGCGGCTGTGCTGGCAGAGCGCTCGGGTGTTGCATCGCCTTTGCCAGGAAACGCACAATCAACAGCAGCGCAAGCCATAGCTAATTCACTTTTGTCGGGTCAGCGAAAAGCGGTATTGTTGGGTAATGCGGTTGCCCATCATGCACATTGCTCTGCATTGCTGGTCTTGGCCAATTGGGTGGGTCAACAAACCGGCGCTAGCGTCGGGTTTTTGGGCGAGGCTGCAAACACGGTTGGCGCTCAAGTCGCTTCAGCCTTGCCATTGCAAGCCGGTATGCACACCCAAGCGATGCTGCAATCGCCCAAGCTCAAAGCTTTGTTTTTGCTCAACACCGAGCCTTTGTTTGACTGCGCTCAAGGCGCTTCTGCAGTGAAGTCGCTGGCTGAAAAAGAAATGGTTGTCACGCTTTCTCCTTTCAAAACCAATATGGACTTCAGCGATGTGCTGCTGCCTATTTCGCCATTCACTGAAACCGCAGGCAGCTTCATCAACACCGAAGCAAGAGTGCAAAGTTTCCATGGTGTGGTCAGGCCACTGGGAGAAACGCGGCCCGCCTGGAAGGTGCTGCGTGTGTTGGCCAATATGCTGGGCGTTTCAGGCTTTGACTACGACTCTGTGGAGCATATTCGTGGGGATGCGCTGCCAGCCGATTGGCTTGCGCGCTTGGGTAACGACTGCCATGCACCCGTCAGTCAGTTGCCTGCTGCACCAACTGCGCCTGTGACAGCTGGCATTTACCACCTCGATGGTTTGGTCAGACGTGCCCCATCTTTGCAGTTGACTGCGGATGCGCGTTCAGGGGAAGCAGCGCATGTCTGATTGGATCTATCAGACCGGACTCACCATGCTGAACGCCAGTTGGTGGTCTGCCATGGCTTGGCCTGTGCTGTGGATTTTGCTCAAAATCGTGGCTGTTGTATTGCCCCTGTTAATTTGCGTGGCTTATTTAACCCTGTGGGAACGTAAAGCGATTGGTTTTACCCAAATTCGATTCGGCCCCAACCGTGTGGGCCCCTTGGGTTTGTTGCAACCCATTGCTGACGCACTGAAAGTGTTCACCAAAGAAATCATCCAACCTACCCAGGCCAGCAAGGGTTTGTTTTTCTTAGGGCCGGTGATGACCATGATGCCTGTCTTGGCTGCTTGGGCGGTGATACCTTTTGGCCCTGAAGTGGCCTTGGCCAATATCAATGCGGGCTTGTTGTTTTTGATGGCCATCACTTCTCTTGAGGTTTACGGCATCATCATTGCCGGTTGGGCTTCCAACTCCAAATATGCATTGCTGGGCGCCTTACGCGCCTCGGCGCAAATGGTCAGCTATGAAATTGCCATGGGCTTTTCGTTGGTGGTGGTTTTGATGGTCGCGGGCAGCTTGAATTTGACTGATGTGGTCATGGGTCAATCCAAAGGCATGTTTGCGGACATGGGCTTGACGTTTTTGTCCTGGAATTGGTTGCCTTTGTTTCCTGTGTTTTTGGTTTTCTTTATCTCAGGCTTGGCTGAAACCAATCGCCATCCTTTTGATGTGGTTGAGGGCGAATCCGAAATTGTGGCTGGCCACATGATTGAGTATTCGGGCATGTCGTTTGCCTTGTTCTTCCTTGGCGAATACGCCAATATGATTTTGGTCTCCACCATCACTGTGCTGCTGTTTCTTGGCGGCTGGTTGCCACCTTTTGAGAGCGCATGGTTGACTTGGGTCCCGGCATGGATATGGTTGGCGATCAAAACCTTTGTGGTGGTGACCATGTTCTTGTGGGTGAGGGCAACTTTCCCACGTTTTCGCTATGACCAAATCATGCGTTTGGGTTGGAAAATTTTTATTCCCGTGACCTTGGTCTGGTTGGTTGTGGTGGGTATTTGGATGCAAACACCTTGGAATATTTGGTCATGAAGTGGAGCCCCTGATGACAACGTCTGATGTAAGCATGAACAGTGCAGCTTTCTCATGGAAAGATTTCTTTTCCAGCTTTTTATTGCTGGAGATGTTCAAAGGCATGGCCATCACTGGCAAATACATGTTTGCTAAAAAAATCACAGTTCAATTCCCCGAAGAAAAAACACCGCTGAGTCCTCGCTTCAGAGGCTTGCATGCCTTGCGCAGATATGAAAACGGTGAAGAACGCTGCATAGCTTGTAAGTTGTGCGAGGCTGTATGTCCTGCCATGGCCATCACCATTGAATCGGATGTCCGGGAGGATGGCTCACGGCGCACATCGCGTTACGACATCGACTTAACCAAATGTATTTTTTGCGGATTTTGCGAAGAAAGTTGCCCCGTTGATTCAATTGTCGAAACCCATGTTTTAGAGTACCACGGAGAAAAGCGCGGGGATTTGTATTTCACCAAAGAGATG
>CANKOT010000164.1 GCA_947484245.1 Comamonadaceae bacterium | reverse complement strand
GTGAGCCCCTTGGTGGACATCTCAAACTACGTAATGTTTGAATTTGGCCGTCCTTCGCACATCTTTGACCTCAACAAAATCCATGGCGGTTTGCAAGTCCGCTGGGGCCGAGCCAATGAATCATTGAAACTGCTCAATGGCAACACAGTCACCGTTGACGACAAGGTGGGTGTGATTGCTGATGACTCTCAAGTGGAATCTCTGGCCGGTATCATGGGTGGCGATGCCACTGCTGTGTCAGATGACACGCAAAACATTTACATCGAAGCCGCCTACTGGTGGCCCAAAGCCATTGCGGGTCGTTCACGTCGTTACAACTTTTCAACCGATGCAGGGCATCGTTTCGAGCGTGGTGTGGATCCTGAAAGTACGGTTGATCACATTGAGCGCATTACTCAGTTGGTCATTGATATTTGCGGTACATCTGCAACGCAAATTGGCCCTGTCGATGATCAAAAATTGAACATGCCTGTCCGCAAACCCGTGACATTGCGCGTGGCGCGTGCCAACAAAGTGATTGGCATGGCCCTGAGTCAGAAACAATGTGCCGATGCATTGCGTGGTTTGGCTTTTGAAGTTTCAGAAACAGAAGGCTTGATCACGGTCAATCCTCCCAGCTGGCGCTTCGATTTGGAAATTGAAGAAGATCTCATTGAAGAGGTGGCGCGCATGGTGGGCTATACCCAGCTGCCCACCACGCCACCCTTGGCACCCATCACAGCCAAGATTCGCAAAGAAAATATTCGCGGCCCGTTTGCTGTGCGTCGCAGTTTGGCAGCGCTTGGTTATCAAGAGACCATCAACTTCAGCTTCGTTGAAGAGCGTTGGGAGCATGAGTTGGCCGGTAACCCCAACCCCCTCAAGTTGCTCAATCCTATTGCCAGCCAAATGAATGTGATGCGCACCAGTCTTCTGGGATCGTTGTTGCAAGTGGTGAAGTTCAATCTAGACCGCAAAGCCGATCGCGTGCGTGTCTTTGAACTGGGGCGGGTGTTTTTACGCGATGCCTCGGTCAAAGATTCAGACACCACCGTTGAAGGTTTGAATCAGCCTATGTGTGTATCGGGCGTAGCTTATGGCCCTGTGTCAGCCACTTCTTGGGGCGGCAAGGTCCGAAACGTCGATTTCTTTGATGTGAAAGGCGAGGTTGAGGCTTTGTTGGCACCCGCCAAGCCAGTTTTCGCGTCGGCCGAACATCCAGCCATGCACCCTGGACGTTGTGCACAAGTTTTCTTGCATGACAAGGCCATTGGCCATGTGGGCGAGTTGCATCCTCGTTGGCGTCAGTCATGGGACCTGCAGCAGGCGCCTATTTTGTTCGAACTCGATTTGGAGGCCGTCCTGCAGAGAGGCGTGCCCGTGGCGCAAGGCGTTCCAAAATTTCAAGCCGTAGAACGAGACATTGCGGTGGTGGTTGCAGAAAAAATAACCCACGCTGAATTGATGGCAACTGTTCACGCTGCACCTACAGCAGGTCTGCTTCGAAGTGCTGTTTTGTTTGATGTGTTCCGTCCTCAGGCCTCACTCGGTGTTGAAAAAAGTTTGGCCGTGCGACTTGTTTTGAACAGTGACGAAGCCTCATTGACAGATGTGCAAATTGAATCCACAGTCAAGGCTGTGTTGGATCATTTGGCATTGAAGTTGTCAGCCCGCCTGCGCGCTTAATGCTGGCCTGAAAGTTGATATGAATTTTTCTGTTGAAAGCCTAGAAACGCCCGCGCTCACCAAGGCCCATCTGGCTGATTTGTTGTTCGAACAAATCGGTCTGAACAAGCGCGAATCAAAGGACATGGTTGACTCTTTCTTTGATTTGATTGCCACGCAATTGGTTCAGGGAACGGATGTCAAAATTTCTGGATTTGGCAATTTCCAAATTCGTGAAAAAGCACCGCGACCCGGTCGTAACCCTCGCACCGGTGAACTGGTCCCGATTGACGCTAGGCGGGTGTCCACCTTTCACGCAAGCCACAAACTGAAGGCGGTCATTCAGGGGGATGAAAAATTGGGAGACTGATGTTCACTGAATCTCTCTGACTTTCAGTCTCTTCAAAATATTTTTTTGAATCCTTCAAAAATTTAATCACTTGCCCCTTTACGCGGCCCCCATGCTTAGAGTAAGCTTGCAAACCCCCAAGCAAGTTAATGATTTCAATGGAGAACTCCCTCCCGTCTATTCCAGCCAAGCGCTACTTCACCATTGGTGAGGTGGGCGAGCTTTGCGGTGTCAAGCCGCACGTGCTGCGCTATTGGGAGCAAGAATTTACGCAACTTCGCCCGGTCAAGCGCCGCGGCAATCGCCGTTATTACCAGCACCACGAAGTGCTCATGATTCGCCGTATTCGCGATTTGCTTTATGAGCAAGGATTCACCATCAGCGGTGCGCGCAACAAAATGCAAGAACTGGCGCAGTCTCAAAAGGGTTTGAGAAAAGAGGCTGTCGATTTAAGCGCTTCAGACGATGAAAACATGGATGATTTCGATGAAGACATGTCAGCTTTTTCACAAAGTGAAGCAACTTCCGCCATGGCCACTGAAAGTGCGCAGAGGGCATCTTCTTTGCAAGCTTCAAGCAGCCTGCCAACCCTTCGCCGAGAATTGATGGATATCAGAGACCTGCTCTCAAATTGACAGCATTCTCGGGCTATAATTTAAAGCTTGTCGGCGTGTAGCGCAGCCTGGTAGCGCACTTGCATGGGGTGCAAGGGGTCGCGAGTTCGAATCCCGCCACGCCGACCATTGATGTTTGAAAAAGCGCTTGAGAATCATTTCTGAAGCGCTTTTTCTTGGGACTCCTTAAATCAAATCGGGTTTAACTTCCTGCACCGCACCCTGCTCAGACTGAATGTTGATCGCCATGGGGCCCTTGGGCCCATCGGTTAATTCAAAGCTGACCCTGGCACCTTCTTTGAGGCTCTTGAAGCCTTCCATGGTGATGGCAGAAAAGTGCGCAAAGGCGTCTGGACCACCGCCATCAGGCTGAATAAATCCAAATCCCTTAGCGTCATTGAACCATTTCACTGTTCCGTTGAGCATGCATGTCTCCATCCATTTGATTTATAAAGGTCATTTAAAGCACTGTTTTTGACGTTGTCAATTCAAGGTTTACCCGACTGATGCAAAATTGTTGCATTGCGGCATAAGGACTTTTTAGGGGGTCGGTGCAGAACTTCGCTCAGCCTCTATAGAATGAAATCATGGCAACAGAGAAACCCAAAAAACCAAATTCACCAACACCCCCAGGATCGGTTGGGGACCCTGCTCGTACCCCCGGAAATAGCGATTCTGTGGTTTTAGAAAGACGACCGGCCAAGGTCGGGCCGCCTCAGATGTATCAAGTTGTCATGTTGAATGACGATTACACACCCATGGAGTTTGTTGTTTTGGTGCTTCAAGAGTTTTTTAACAAAGACAGAGAAGCGGCCACACAAATCATGTTGAAAATTCACTTGGATGGCAAAGGCCTGTGTGGTGTTTTCTCGCGTGACGTGGCCGCTACCAAGGTCGACCAAGTGCTTGATGCAGCCAATCAGGCCGGACACCCACTTCAGTGTGTGAGCGAGCCTGTGGCATGAATCTCACAAAAATTGGACAAGAATGTGGCATAAAGCAGTTGCAATCCAACAAATCCACCCAACCTAATATTTTTAACCTCCGCAAGGCATTGAAGGAAATCACATGATTGCCCAAGAATTAGAAGTCAGTTTGCACATGGCCTTCGTTGAGGCGCGACAGCAGCGTCACGAGTTCATTACCGTTGAACATTTGCTTTTGGCATTGCTGGACAACCCCAGCGCGGCAGAAGTGCTGCGCGCATGCTCAGCACAAGTAGACGATTTGCGTCAATCGCTGGCCACCTTCATCAAGGACAACACGCCGCAAGTAGCGGGCACTGAAGAAGTCGACACGCAACCCACCTTGGGTTTTCAGCGTGTGATTCAGCGCGCCATCATGCACGTTCAGTCGACCGGTAGTGGCAAAAAAGAAGTCACTGGCGCCAATGTGTTGGTCGCCATTTTTGGTGAAAAAGATTCGCACGCTGTGTACTACTTGCACCAGCAAGGCATTACACGCTTGGACGTTGTCAACTTCATCGCCCACGGAATTCGCAAAAGCGATCCACCAGAAGCCACCAAGGGCAGTGACGCGGCGCCTTCACCAGAAAATGAAGAGGGTAGCGGCAGCTCTGAACGCAATGAAAAGGCATCGCCTTTGGAGCAGTTCACCCAGAACCTGAATCAGTTGGCGAAAGAGGGCAAGATTGACCCCCTGATCGGCCGCGAATATGAAGTTGAGCGCACCATCCAAATCTTGTGCCGTCGCCGTAAAAACAATCCTTTGTTGGTGGGTGAAGCCGGCGTTGGTAAAACGGCCATTGCTGAAGGCTTGGCTTGGCGCATCACGCAAGGCACCGTGCCTGAAATTTTGGCAGAAGCCGTGGTTTTCTCACTCGACATGGGCGCGCTGTTGGCGGGCACCAAATACCGTGGTGACTTTGAGCAACGCTTGAAGGGTGTCTTGAAAGCCTTGAAAGACAAGCCCCATGCAGTTTTGTTCATCGACGAAATCCACACACTGATTGGCGCGGGTGCTGCTTCTGGCGGCACTTTGGATGCGTCCAACTTGCTCAAGCCTGCCCTGTCCAGTGGCCAGCTCAAATGCATTGGTGCAACCACTTTTACCGAATACCGCGGCATCTTCGAAAAAGACGCAGCCTTGTCACGTCGTTTCCAAAAGGTCGATGTGGTCGAGCCTAGTGTGGCAGAAACAGTCGATATTCTGAAGGGCTTGAAGTCGCGCTTCGAAGAGCATCACAGTGTGAAGTACGCCAACGCAGCGCTGCAAGCGGCTGCTGAGTTGTCGGCCAAATTCATCAACGACCGCCACTTGCCCGACAAGGCCATCGACGTGATTGACGAAGCTGGCGCTGCGCAGCGTATCTTGCCAGCTTTCAAGCGCAAGAAAACCATCGGCAAAGCCGAAGTGGAAGACATCGTGGCCAAGATTGCACGCATTCCGCCCGCCAATGTGTCCAACGACGACCGCAGCAAGTTGCAAACCATTGAGCGCGATTTGAAGAGTGTGGTGTTTGGACAAGACAAGGCAAT
>CANKOT010000163.1 GCA_947484245.1 Comamonadaceae bacterium | reverse complement strand
CATTGTCTGTTTTGATGCGAAACACAGCAGCATCTAGACGAGTGCTTGGCCAGGGTGTCCATTTGCTACCCAACTCAAGGTGATGGCTGCGTGAGGGAATTAAATTGGCATTGAACAAGCCAATGACAGTGTTGCCTGACTTGGTGTACACCGATTCGGAAAGTGTGGGAGTTTCAAATCCCTTGCCTTGGTTCAAGTAAATGTTCAACGTGTCACTGACGTGCCAGGTTGCACCTAGGACTGGATTAGCCGCTTCATAATTGACCGTGCCTGAACCATTGACACCGTCTGTGAGGTAATCGTCTTTGCTTCTGAGTTGAACATTGCTTTGTCGAACACCGGTTACGAAAGTCCAATCTGACATGACGCGCCAGTTGGCTTGGGCAAAGTAATCGAGGTTGGTACTTTCATTCAATTCTTTGCGGTTGATGCTGCCTGTTTTTTGTCCCGCAGCAGCAGGGCCGCCTTGCCGATTTTCACCTGCGTAGTCTTGGTCAAATCCGGCTACCCAATCAAGGGCTTTGCCGCCTTGCAAGTTTTGCTTGCCTTGAATTTGCAAACCCAGTCCGTGAAAATCTCTTTCTAGGCCGACCCAAGAACCTGCAGTGGCAGAGGCTGCTTGGTATTGCAAATTATCTCGATTACCACCGTAGATGCGGGCCTGAATGCGAGTGTCCTTGTTCAGCTTGTGTTCTAGAACGGCGCCTGCTTGCTCTTGATTCACCGTTTTTCGCGAGTCGTTGACCAAAGCAAAATTGCCAGCCTGTTTGGGGTTGGCCAAAAATTGCGCAGCCGTTAAGCCAAGCGGGTCTTTGGCAAAGGGCATGCGAAAGACATTGGCAATCAACTTCAATCGGGTGTCTTCGCTAAGGTCGACAGTGGCCACGCTGTTCAGTTGTTCTCTTTTGGCCTGGCTGTTGTTGCGGTAGCCTTGAATGTCGAAGGTGCTGTAATCAGCCACAAAGCCAACGTTGCCAATGCGTTGGCTAAATTGCCAATCGGTACGCTCAAGGCCATAGCTGCCTTTGAAAATTTGCGCTTGTGCTGTGGGCGTGAGGTCGGCTTCGCGGGTGAACACTTGAATGACACCACCGGCAGAGTTGCCGTAAAGCTGCGCTAAGGGGCCAGTTAAGACTTCGATTTTTTCTGCAGATGTCAGGCTGACAGTAGAGGCTTGCCCTTGGCCATCAGGTGTGGTGGCGGGTATGCCGTCTGTGATGAGCCTGAATCCTCTTAAGCCGAATGCTGATCTGGCGCCAAATCCTCTGACCGATATTTGAACATCTTGTGCATAGTTGTTTCGATTTAAGGCCACCACACCCGGCGCTCTGGCCAAGACGTCCGATAGGTTAACTTGGGGGCCACTGTTGCGAATGGATTCTGCATCGATGGTGTAGATGGATGTGGGTGCGTCAAATTGGCGTTGGGTTAGGCGGCCGCTTTGGACAAGCACTTCATCACTAGAGCTTGCAACTTGCAATTGAGCCATGCTGACGCTCGACCATGACAGCATGGCGATTGGCGTCAAGAAAGGAAGCAGACGAATATTGAGAGGTTTCGATGAACGCATATTCAAATATGAAGAAACTTGAAAATGGGCATTATCCAAAGTTAAAACAATGTTGATCTGACCCCAATTAATGACCCTAATTAGTCAAGTTTGACGTTGGCAGTTTCGATGACTTTTTTCCAACGTGCGCTTTCTGCCAAATGTTTTAATTTCATTGGGCACGGTCATTCTGAGTCTTGGTCAAATGAGGTGCTATGAGTTCTAGAGTTCGCAGCAGACCTTGCGGATCTGCTTTATTTTGACCGGCAATGTCCATGGCACTGCCATGGCCGACACTTGAAAGCAGGACTTGAGCGCCAATGCTCAGGGCGCTGGCAGCATGAGGTGCCAAGAGCTTTACTGGAATATGGCCTTGATCATGAAAAATGGCCACATACAAATCGTGTTGCCTTTGCGCTAAGAAAACATCACCGCCTTGAGGGCCTGTTACGTCATAACCGGCTTGCTGAAGTGATTGGACGGCAGGGACTGTATGGGCCAAGTCTTCAGGGCCAAAAAGGCTGCCCTCAGAGGCATGGGGGTTGATGCCAAACATGGCCACTTTAGGTTTTGCAATTCCTAAACTGACGCAAGCTTTGATGCCTGCAATGCTTGCCCTTTGGATGAGCTGAGAGTTAAGTCGATTAAGTGCTGTTTGAACACTTTCGTGAAGAGTGACGTGCACAATTTTCAAGCCACCGCCCACCAACATCAGAAACACTTCGTCCTCGTTCAAGCCACAGACTTTGGCAACCAAAGACGGATACCCGCTGAAAGCAATGCCAGCTTGATGAATGGCTGATTCGTGATGTGGACAAGCGATGACGGCTTGCAACTGCCCAGCTTGACAAGCTTGAATGGCGGCGGTTGCGCTGTCTACGGCAGATTGACCTGCTGCTGCAGAGACTAAGCCAGGTTGAAATTCTGCATCTGACAGGCTACCAATGTTATTAATTTGGACTTGTTGAGCCAAATTCATCAGGCCTAAAGATTGAGCCGTTTTGTCCCACACCAGTTTGGGGCCAAACACGGCGATGGACTGAAGCGCTGTTGCCGGTAGTTGACTCAGTGCCTTGAGTGCTATTTCAGGGCCAATGCCGTTCGGATCGCCTAAACACAGCCCAATCTTGTGGGCGGACTGGGTCATAAAGGCAAGGCCAAAAGCGTGTCCGTGACGGTGCTGTCGCAAACTGCAATTCTTTCTTTCAACACAATGCCGAAAGAGTTGGCTTTCGATACAGGGCCTGCGCTTTTGACAAAGATGTCTTTGTAAAAACCTGTTGCAAAGACATCGGTTTGGCCTGTGGCCATGATGCGGGCCACCATGAATGGCGTGTGTGCATAAGTGGCCTCTGAGTTTTGCTGAACGATAGCTGGTATCCCCAAAATATGGCGGTATCTTTGCCGTTCATAAATATTGGCCAAACGCAAAGCAGCAATTCGGTCTATGAGCATGTTGCGAGAGTCTGCATACACAATGCCTGCAGGTAATTTCTCATTTTCATTTTCAATGTGGGTGATGCGGTAATGAGTGTCTTCAGAGAAATACTCAGGCCAATCTTCAAGCGCGTCACTGTCGATGGTCATTGCATAGGCTGCGTTGAAAGCGCACAGTGTCATTAAGTCAATCATGAGTGCTTTCTGCCGATCAAATTTTCATGTGACTGCGATAGGCTTTCCAAAACCCCCTGACGGAGGTTTCGGTAGCGCGGCCTTCACTTGAGCCCGTGTGATCGCCGCCCATTTCCACCACAGCCTCGTAATCTTGTGCGCCTTGGATGCCGCGTTGAACAAAGCCACCTACGGCGCCGTCTTCCATCGAGATAAATCCAGCGGGCCCAATTAAATTGGATTGCTTGAGGCGTGTTTTGCGTTGCTCTGGCGTGTCGTCTGCATAGCCGAAATAGGTCCAGTTTAGTTCTGTGCGACCAACACCTTTGGGCAAGACTTGGCGAACGGCTAAGCAATTTTGAATTTGCTGAAGAACAAAGCCAGGAAACACCGACAAAATTTGCAGTGTGATGCCATCGTCGTATTCTTTGAATCCCGCTAACAAAGAGCGATCCTTTAACAAGTATTGATCGTTATCGGCTCGAATGGCTTGGTCTTTGTATGAGTTGTCTGCATTGTCGTTTTCAACAATAGAGTAGCTCACATGGTGTCCGCCCGTTGGATCGACGATGACGCCACCTTTTTGCGACAAGCGGTTGAGCTTGAAGGTGGTGAAGAACATGTGAAGCAGACTGGCGTGGTAGCTGTCTTTCACATTTTCAACATAAAGTTTCCAGTTGTTGGGCAATGCTTGTGTGAAACGGCCAATCACTTCAATCGGTTTGTGTAAAACGCGTTGAATTCGTTCGCATATTTCTGGTCCTAAATAGGTTTCAATGTCGGGCGTTTCTTCGGAGAACGTGCCGAACACCAAGCCACAAAAAACAGAGACACGCAATTTTCTGGGGCCGTGATCTTCTTTGCAGAAGGAGGCGGGCATACCGCCTTGGCCTTTCACCCCTTTGGCAAAGGCCACGCCAGTTAAATCGCCTTGGCGGTTGTAACTCCAAGCGTGGTAAACACATTGAAAGCTGGCATCTTTGCCAGACTTTTCCAAGGCAATCAAAGCACCTCTGTGGGCACACCTGTTTTCAAAGGCATAGATTTGCTGGTCTTGGTCTTTGACCACCACAACAGGCGTCTCACCAACATGGGTGGTGCGGTAGTCGCCAGCATTTTGCAGGTCAGCTTCTAAGCACAGAAAATTCCAGGTTTTGCCATGAAAAATATCCAGCTTTTCCTGTTCAGCAATTTCTACATCGTTGTAGAGTGAATAAGGAATGCGTGTGAGCGAATCACTTCTCCAATGGATTCTCTGGGTGTCCATGGTCTTGAATCAATCCAATGAGACGTTGGTGGTCTTGATCACCGCTTGCCATTTTTCAGACTCGTCCTTCACGAATTTGGCTGTTTGCTCAGGGCTCCAACCTCTAGGCTCAGCGCCTTGTTCTAAAAACTTTTGCTTTATTTCAGGATTGGACAGCGCTTCTGAGAAGGACTTGTAGATGTTGGCCATGGCTGTTGCTGGTGTGCCAGGTGGTGCCATGACCGAGAAAAAAGTAACCGCCTGCATGCCGGGCAGTCTTTGCTCACTGAAAGTGGGCACTTGGGGCAGTGCTTTTGAGCGTTGATCGTCCGCGACTGCAAAGATTCGAAGTTTGCCTGCCTGGTGAAACTGCATTGAGGAACTGAGGTTGTCAAAGAAAATATCAACGGTTCCTGCCATCAAATCGACCAAGGCCGGAGCTGTACCTTTGTAGGGAATGTGAATCAACTCGGTTCCAGTCAGCTGCATGAACATGCTTGCAGTGAGATGTGAAGTAGATCCATTGCCCTGAGATGCGTAACTCATTTTGCCTGGATTCGCTTTTAAATAAGCAATGAGTTCGGTTAAGTTTTTGGCTTGAACTTTAGGGCCAACTGCCAAGACATTGGGGACGGTTGCCATGACTGTGATGGGCTGCCAGCGTGTAGGATCAAAACTCAATTTTTTATAGAGGTGGTGGTTGATTGCAACTGGTCCAGGAGGTGACGTCAACAAAGTACTG
>CANKOT010000162.1 GCA_947484245.1 Comamonadaceae bacterium | reverse complement strand
GCATCGTTGGACGACCGCTGGCGTGAGACCCATTTGGGTCGCCTACTAGGTCATGCAATGCGCAGATTTGATGCGCGCGTTTTGAGCCTGATGGCCAACAACGACCAAGTGCCATTGGCGCTGTCCAACTTGGCGGCCAGAGATCAAATCAGCGCAGCCCACATTCACATCACGCGGCATTTGTCGCTGCAAGGCTCAAGACTCACAGACTTGGCACAAGCCGCAGGCATGAGCAAGCAAGCCATGGGCAATTTGGTGGACCAATGCGAGGCTTGGGGCTTGGTTATAAGAGAGCTTGATGGTCGTGATGCCAGAGCGCGGAAAGTTGTTTTCACCCAGGATGGCTTGGCTTGGTTGGCCGCATTCCAAATGGCTGTTGCGCAGGCTGAAACCGAGTTCAAGGATTCCGTGGGCAAGGACGTTGCCACAGTCGTTGCCTTGGGGCTTGAAGCTTATTGCATGGGATAAGCCAAGCAGACCTCTCGCAAAGATTCGACCCAGAGTCGCCATAGTCGCCTAAAATTGCCCACAAACCCCAACAGGCTTTTCAAAGCCGTTGCACGGCAAAAAGCAGGAGACAAAATGCGCATTTTGATTGCAGAAGACGATCAGGTCTTGGCCGATGGCTTGTTGCGTACTTTGCGAAGCAGCGGTGCTGCAGTCGACCATGTGGCCAGTGGCTCAGAGGCCGACGCGGCACTGATGACCAACAATGAATTTGACTTGCTCATTTTGGATTTGGGTTTGCCCAAAATGCATGGCCTTGAAGTCTTGAAAAAGCTGCGCTCGCGCGGCTCTACATTGCCCGTTCTCATTCTCACCGCGGCCGACAGCGTTGAAGAGCGCGTCAAAGGCTTGGATTACGGTGCGGACGATTACATGGCCAAGCCTTTCAGCCTGCAAGAACTAGAAGCGCGTGTCCGTGCGCTGACACGTCGCGGCATGGGCGGCGCAACGTCGCAAATCAAGCATGGTCCTTTAATTTATGACCAATCAGGTCGTGTGGCCACCATTGACGGCAAGATGGTGGAGCTGTCTGCGCGCGAACTGGGTTTGCTCGAAGTCCTGCTGCAACGCACAGGCCGTTTGGTGAGCAAAGACCAACTGGTGGAGCGTCTGTGCGAGTGGGGCGAAGAGGTAAGCAACAACGCCATTGAGGTCTACATCCATCGCTTGCGCAAGAAAATTGAGAAGGGCCCGATCCGCATTGCAACGGTGCGTGGATTGGGTTATTGCCTAGAAAAAATTCCAGGCTAACGGTGCTGTGAATTGCGTTGGTGAATGAACCGTAAAAACTGGCAGCTGTCCTTTTTTCGCCGCGAGCAACGCTCGTTGTTTGGCGAAATTTTGGATTGGATGCTCACCCCTTTGCTCTTGCTGTGGCCTGTGAGTTTGGCGCTCACTTGGTTGGTGGCCCAAGGCCTTGCCAACAAACCGTTTGATCGAGCCTTGGTTTACAACGTCCAGGTGCTTGCGCAGTTGGTGAAGTTAAGCCCTGATCAACAAGGCATCCAATTTAACTTACCGCAACCAGCCAGTGAACTGCTGCGAGCGGATGATGCAGACTTGGTGTACTACCAAGTGATTGGACCCCTCAATGAGTTGTTGGGCGGTGATCGAGATCTGCCGTTGCCGCAAGAAGACGAAAAACTGGACATTTTCGAAGTCAAAATTCGCGACGATGAAATGCGCGGCCTTGAAGTGCGAGTGGCTTACACCTGGGTTCAGTTGACGCTTGATAAATCGCCATCCAAAACAGGACCGGTGTTGGTTCAAGTGGCCGAAACGCGAGAAAAAAGATCTGTGTTGGCAACTGAAATTATCAAGGGTGTGATGCTCCCGCAGTTTGCAATTTTGCCCTTGGCGGTGTTGCTGGTGTGGTTGGCCTTGGTTCGCGGCATCAAGCCTTTGTCTGAATTGGAAGAGCGTATTCGCGCCAGAAAATCAGATGACCTCAGTCCATTGGATGAGAAAACGGTGCCACTTGAAGTGGCACCGTTGGTGTCTTCCGTCAATGATTTGCTGCGACGGTTGAAAGATTCAATCGGCACACAAAAAAGATTCTTGGCTGACGCAGCGCATCAATTGAAAACGCCGCTGGCAGGCCTGCGAATGCAAGCCGATCTGGCGCAAAGAAAAGATGCGGGAGAAGAAGAGTTAAAACAATCGCTCAAACAAATTGGACGCGCAAGCGTACAAGCAACCCACACCGTGAATCAACTCTTGTCATTGGCGCGCGCAGAGGGCGGTGGCGCCATTGATTTTCAAACCTGTGACATGGAGGCTTTGATCAGTGAAGTGCTCAACGACTCATTGCCCCATGCCATGGACAAGGGCATTGACCTGGGCTATGACGGCGTTGATACAGAAAAGAAACGCAAATTTTTGAAATTGCAGGGCAATCCAACCTTGCTCAAAGAAATGATTCGCAACTTGGTGGATAACGCCATTCATTACACGCCAAGCACGCCTGAAAGAATGGGCATCATCACCGTTCGTTTGCTTGTTGACCCTTATAGCCAAGCACTTGCCGTGCAAGTTGAAGACAACGGCCCAGGTATTGCTGCGGCAGAAAGGGAGCGCGTCTTTGAGCCCTTTTACCGAGCGCTTGGCAGCAACGTGGATGGCTCGGGCTTGGGCTTGCCCATTGTGCGAGAAATTGCGCAACGCCACGGCGCCAGCGTGACTGTAGAGGTAGCTCACCCAGGCCTAGCATTGCCGGGTGCTTGCTTCACCATCCGATTTGCGCCAGCAGATTAACCCGGCTTGTACAAGTTCAGTTGAAGTCGCTCGCGCTCAATGACCGCGCTGACAGCCTTGTCGGCAGACATTTTTTGCACATGTGCCCACAATGCAGGGTAAGTGCTTGGGTCGATGCCGGCAATCGAGCCCCACCGAGTGAGCGTTAACGCATAAGCATCGACAGGCCCGATGTTGTCGCCAAACAGCCAGTGCGATGTTGACGATTGCACCAAGGTATCTAGCTCAGATAACAGGCCTTTGTAGAGTTGGGTGTTGAACACTTTCAGATTGGCTTGCACGTCTGCCTGATCGCTGAATTTGTGCGGCATGAAAATGTGTGTGAAGGTGGGATGAATGGTGTTGTTCATCCATGCCAAAGTTTCAATCGCCTTGGCGCGTGCAACGGGCTCACTGGGTAAAAACTGGCACGCTGGAAACTTTTGATCAAGGTACAAAATGATGGCCAGAATTTGGGTAATCACTTGGTCATTGTCGACTAGCACGGGCACTTGACCTCGCGGGTTGATCGCCTTGTACTCGTCACCGTGTTGTTCACCTTTGTGCAGCTTGACCATGATGGGCTCAAAGCTTTCACCCGTCAGTTGTAACAGGCTGTGTGGCACAAAAGAGCAGGCACCTGGCGAAAAATAAAGCTTCAAACTCATGATGTTTTCCTTGTGATTTCAACGTGGTCGGGATTGATTTGTTGCAGGGGCCGTTCAGGCTCGCGTGCGCTAGGCGGCGCCCAACCCCAAGCCTTGAAGGCGCCTTCTTGCCAAATGTAGAAAAGGCCGTTCAGGACCATCAAAACCAGTATTAGCCAGCGCAGCTTCAGATGTTTCATACAGGCCGAACACTGACTTCTGCGCTGTTGATTTTGACCAAGCCTTGGGGTGTTTGAATTTGCAGCACGCCTTCTGAATCAACGCCCTCGCACTTGCCTTGGTGCCCCTCACTGCTTGTCACTTCAAGCCCTTTGATGGCGTCGCGTGCATTGAAGCGAGCTTGCAACTCTGCAAAGCCGTGTGTTTCAAACTTGAGAATAGAGGCAATCAAGGGCTGCGTGATGCGCTCAAGCGCGGCTGGCGCGCTAACGCCTTCCCAAAACTCGTCGATTGAAGCGGCGGGCGTTCTCAGGTTGCGCTCGACGGGTAAGCGGATGTTCAAGCCCACACCAACCACCACATAGCTTTGGCCGCCTTGGCTGGCAGCTTCAACCAAGATGCCACCAAGCTTTCGTTGATGGCACCACAAATCGTTAGGCCATTTCAATTGAACTTCGGGCCCCAGCGATTCGGCCAAGCTCAGTCCCACGGCCAATGACAGTCCTGACCAATTGCTGGGTTTAAAGGGAAGTCCAATTGAAAAGGTGAGTGCATCACCGAGCTCGCCAGCCCACGTGCGGCCTTGTCGGCCGCGGCCAGCTGTTTGGCGCTCAGCCACCAGCAAGATGGGTTCATGCCGCCCGGCTCTGGCTCGCCGCATGAGTTCGGTATTGCTGGAATCTATTTCCGGCAAAATTTCAATGCCAAAGCCAGGCAATTTCGGCACGACCGCCTCCCAAATGGCTTCAGCTGGCCAGCGGTGAACAGGTGTCCAATCGCTCAAGTTTGACCTTTATCAATAAATGGCGTTCAAGCCAGAGTTTCTCAAGTTTTCTTTTTGACTTGTTTCAGCTCTTTTTTGAGCTTCTTGATTTTCTTCTCAATCTTTTTGATTTGGCTGGGAATTTTGGGCGTTGCGGGCCTGCGCTTGGGCGCCAACAATGTTTTGCGGCAACTGGGACTGCCACACCAGCAAGGGTACTCCGCTTTCAATTTGGGCGTGTAGGGCTCGTCAATGATCAAGCCGTAGTCGTAATTAAGCTCTTCACCAGCCTTGATGTTGCGCAGGGCTTTGATGTAGATGCGGTCGTTGTCTTCATCGGCTTCACAGTTGGGGTTGCAGCTGTGGTTGATCCAACGCGAGGAGTTGCCGCCGTGCAGGGCGTCAATCACCCGGTCTTCATTCACATGGAAATAGAAGGTGTGATTGGGATCGGACGGATCGTGGGGGTGGCGGTCTTGCGCCTCGTCCCAGCTGATCACTTCACCGACATATTCAAACAAGGTCTCGCCTTCGGCAAGGTCTTGCAAGGCGAACACACCTTTGCCGTGGACGCCTGAGCGGCGAACTTGCACTCGGCGGCCTGACGCCGGTAACGCCTTTGTTTTGGCATTAGGCTTGCTGGCAGGCTTTGAAGTCGATTTTGTCGACGTGAGATTATTTTTGACCACAGCGTGAAAAATTTGTTATTGTGAAAACATGTGGGCGCGCGTGTGCGCGTGCCCGTGTGTGTACACGTGCGCATGCGCGCACGCGAGACCGGATTGTATGAGATGAAAACATTGGTAATTGCAGAGAAGCCTTCAGTGGCTCAAGATAT
>CANKOT010000161.1 GCA_947484245.1 Comamonadaceae bacterium | reverse complement strand
CTCCCAACTTTGTGGTGGAAGCTTACTGCCCTCACGACAACATACCTGAAGCCATTCGCCACCAAGGCGATGCTTATGTGGCGGCTGTTCAATGGCATCCTGAATTTCATAAACCAGCTTTGGGCACTTTGGACGACAGCCCCATCCTGACTGACTTCTTGAATGCAGTGCGTGAAAAACAACTCGCTTAATTAACAAGTATCTTTTTAACTGGATCTGCTTTTGATCATCTCGAGATCTATATTGGACTGTCATGAAATTGCTAGACGTTAACAACCCCGCCACCGAAGAACTCATTACCCAACTTCGCATTGACGATGGCGCAGCCGTGGCCATCAAGGCACAAAAAGCACGCAATGCACAAGCAGCTTGGGCAGCCACACCCATGGTCAGTCGCATGGCTTGCATCCAAAAATTCCGTGGTTTGGTTCAGACCCAACTGGACGATTTGGCCAAAATCATGACCCAAGAAACCGGTAAACCCCTTGGACACTCGCGCAATGAATTGAACGGTTTTTTAGGGCGCGTAGATTTTTTCTTAGCAGAAGCTGAAGGCATTGTTCAAACCGAAACGGTCTACAAGCAAGATGGCATGTGCGAGCAAATTCAGCACATCCCTCTTGGCTTGATTGGCAACATCTCTGCGTGGAATTACCCGTGGTTTGTGGGTGGCAATGTGTTTGTACCCGGCCTCCTCATGGGCAATGCCATTCTTTACAAACCTTCAGAATTTGCCGCCATGAGTGGCTTGGCCATGGCCCGCTTGCTGCACGAGGCCGGTATCCCAGAAGATGTCTTTGCCACCCTCATTGGCGCGGCAGACACAGGCAATGCCTTGCTTGCCCAACAACTTGACGGTATGTTCTTTACTGGCTCATTGGCCACTGGACAGCACATTGCCAACATCATGGGGCCGCGCATGACCAAGCTGCAATTGGAGTTGGGCGGCAAAGATCCCACCTATGTTTGCGCCGATGCCGACCCCGTAGCCGCCGCACAATCATTGGCCGACGGTGCCATGTACAACGCGGGTCAAAGTTGCTGTTCCGTCGAGCGCATTTATGTGCATGCCAGCATTCACGACCAATTCGTTCAAGCCTTGGTCGATACCGTTCGAACTTTCAAAATGGGCGACCCTCTGGCTGCAGACACCTATTTGGGTCCGCTCACACGCGAACCACAAATCAAAGTTTTAGAAGATCAGATTGCTGACGCCAAGGCCAAAGGCGCGCGTTGCTTGTTGGGGGGTCAACGCAGCGAAGGTCCCATGGGTGGCAAAGGCAATTGGTTTGAAGCCACGGTATTTGACAACGTGAACCACAGCATGTCCCTCATGCGCGACGAAAGTTTTGGGCCCATCATTGGCATTCAAAAAGTGAATGACGATGCAGAGGCTATTCGCCTCATGAACGACACCGTCTATGGCTTGACCGCAGGCGTCTACACACCCAACGAACAACTAGCACGCGAGGTCCTTTCGCAAGTTCGCGCAGGCTCTGTCTACTGGAACTGCTGTGACCGCGTCAGCCCACGCTTGCCATGGAGTGGCTATGGCCATTCAGGCATTGGCCTGACTTTGTCTCGCGAAGGCATGGCCACTTTCACACGCCCCAAAGCTTGGCATCTGCGCAGCAACTGACATGCGACTGGCCCTGTTCGACTTAGACCACACTCTGCTCGATGGCGACAGCGATCAGCTGTGGTGTGATTTTCTAATTGACAAAGGCATGCTAGACAATGCCATCTTCTCTGCCAAAAACGAAGCCATGGCTCGCGACTACAAAACGGGTGCCGTCAATGTGCAGGTATTTTGTGAGTTTTACATTGGTACCTTGACACTCAAAACCCCTGTTGAATGGGAACCACTTCGTCAAGAGTTTTTAAGCGATTGGGTGGCACCGCGTTTGTGCGCAGGTGGCAAAGCACACATCAAATCCCATCAAGACAACGGCGATCGGGTGGTCATGACCACCGCCACCAATCGGTTCATTACAGAATTGACGGCCAAACACTTAGGTGTGCAAGACCTCATTGCCACAGATCCAGATATGCAACAGGGATTGTTCACCGGCAAAACGGCAGGTGTGCTGAACATGCGCGAAGGCAAAGTCACTCGCATTAAGATGTGGTGCAAAGAACAAAAAATAGAGTGGGCTCAGCTTGAAACTTGGGGTTACAGCGATTCCATCAACGACCTGCCGCTCCTTGAAGCCGTGACGCACGCCACTGTGACACAAGGCGATGTGAAGTTAAGGGCGGAAGCCGCTAAAAGAGGCTGGCCTCAAATTGAGTGGTTTTAATTGATTTTTATGTGCGTGTTTTTAAGTTCATAGCCAACACAGGATTCACATGACTAGCACTGTATTTACCGACATTGACTGGAACAAAGACGGCAAGCAAATAGGCACCCTCAACCTGCCCCATTCACCCGACGACGATGCATGGGGTGTGATTCCGTTTCCCGCGGCCTCCATCAAAAATGGCAAAGGCCCTGTGGTCGTGGTGACAGGCGCAGTTCATGGCGACGAGTACGAAGGCCCCATCGTCATTTCGGAGTTGATGCGCAGCATCGAAGCCCACGCAGTAGCTGGTCAACTGATCTTGCTCCCCACCTTCAATGCGCCAGCCTTGAAGGCAGGACGCCGTACCTCGCCCATTGATCAACTGAATCTGAACCGTGTTTTTCCAGGTGACGACTACGGCTTGCCAACGCAGCAAATAGCGCGGTATGTTACAGACCACCTCTTTAGCAAAGCAAATTTTTACATTGACTTGCATGCGGGTGGTCGCTCTTTGTTTATCCAGCCAAGCGCTCATGTGGTCATGGCCGATGGCATGCCCACTGAACTCATTGAAGCCAATGCACGTTTGGCGCAAGCATTTGGCGTGGGCATCACCGTTCAGACCAGCAATATGGGCGACTACAGAACTTCTGCAGGGTATGTCACCTTCAAGGGCATTCCCATGCTTGCAGCCGAAATGGGCATGGGTGGATGGGCCACTGCAGACTCTGTTCGAGCCACACGGGAAGCCACACACAGAGTGCTCAAACACACCGGGGTTTTGCCAAATATCGAAACTTGCCCAGGCGAAAAAACGCAATGGACGCGCATTCATGGCACTGAAGCCTACGTATTCGCACCCATGGACGGCTACTTCGAAAGACACTTTGCACTAGGTGATGACATTCAAAAGGGACAATTGGCAGGTTGGATGCATCACTTAGACCGGCCGAACCTAGAACCTGAGGCTGTGTACTTTCAATCAAGCGGCACGCTCTACGCCCACGGTTTAATTGGGCAAGTCCGTGCGGGGCAAAATATAGCTGTGTTGGTTGAAAAGCTTGAATCGCCTATTTAAAACACAACGCCTCTCAAAGACCTGGCACACAACACAAGCCCGCTAAGGCATAAAAAACTGTCAATGAAAGGCTTGAGCAATGCTGCTTGAATTCGAAGTGCCAATTGGTGTCCCAGCCAAACACCTGCCAATGCAAAAGGAAGAAGCAATAGCAAGCATTTCCAAAGGGCTACATCATTCAAGCCCCCTGCTACACCCACCATGCACAGCGCAATGGATGACAGGCCAATGATGGTCATGGGCATGGTCGCCCTGATTGAAAATGGATCCGCCAAGCGCTGCGCAAGCCACGACATGACAACCGGACCTGCTGTGCCAAACAGGGTTTCAACAAGCCCCATCACGAAACCAGCCAAGTGACGCATCGATGGCCTGATCTGGACAGCCACGGGCGCACCCTTGAGACCTCGCCAACCAATGTAGATGACATAAAGCCCCAAACAAAGCAGCAAGCCATCACCTTGAGTGATGCGGATAAGCACAATGCCAGCAAGCGCGCCAAATATGACAGACGGTAGCAAGGGCGGTAACTCTCGCCACACGACTTGCCGAAAATTCAAACCTGTGTGCAAGATGGCTGCGGGCACATCTATCAGCAGCACCAAGGGCACCACCACAGCGAGCGGCCAATCCCAAGCCAACAAGGGCACAATGATCAAGGCCGAACCAAACCCTGCAATTCCAAGCACAAAATTGCCCACAAAGACCACCGCAAATTGATACAGTCCAGCTTCCATCTAGTTCAAAACACCATGGGCAATGACACAGGCGGCGTCTACAGTCAATGCATTGCTTGCAATGGCCGCTACAACTTGCTTGGGAAACAGACAAGTAAATTCACTCACCTCACAGTCTTGATTAACAGGCATCACATCAGGCGGAACAAGCAGGTTGAAAACCCACAATGTTTCATGATGCCAACCCGCTGTCACTGCTCGGCAGGTGCTGACATGTCCATGAGAGACCGCTGTCAATGCTAGGGCTTCAGATATTCCAGCCTCCTCCGCCATTTCTCTAACACCGCAACTTTGAAGAGACTCATTCACTGGCAAACCACCGGCGGCAACGTTGTCCAGCATGCCAGGGTCTGTCGGCTTGTTTAAAGCTCTGCGACCACACCACAGCCGACCTTCAGGTGTGAAGCCATTCACATGCACAGCATGACTGCGCAAACCAAAAAACCTGAAGGCCGATCGCTCCATTTCAAAGGCTGCGTGCAATAGAGACGTAGGCTCTAAACACTGCGGCCCAGTTCCAATGACATGGTCTTCCCAGAAGCTGAATTTTTCATTGCGCCAACCCGTTACATAACCCAGGTCATGCAGTTGCTTCGCAAACTCAGCCAAAGCTTGACTGCGAGAGGCATGCGTTCTCTCTGGGGTATCCCAATGCAAACCTAGAGAAAGATCAGTCCATTGGCTACTTAAGCTTTGTAGAACTTTGGCATGCGCTGGCATGATGTGCCCAGCGGCAGCTTGCGAGCCCCCCAAATACCAAGGGACTGCATCTTCTGGCAAGGGTTGCATCGCTTGCTTCAAGCACTGATGCAACACTTGGATTTCTGAAGCGCTGAGAGCGGCCTTGAACTTTTCAATGGCGTTCATGCTGTCCAAAAATTCAAGTTAGACCTAGACGCAATGTCAATGCGCCTGATCCCAGTTCAATCCCACACCCACTTCTGCCAACAAAGGCACTTTGAGTGCGGCCACTTCAGCCATCCATTTTGGCACTGCAACTTTTAGCCATTCAACTTCATCTTCAGGCACTTCAAAAACCAATTCATCGTGCACCTGCATGATCACTTTGCTTTTGCGTTGTTCTTTGTCAATGCCTG
>CANKOT010000160.1 GCA_947484245.1 Comamonadaceae bacterium | reverse complement strand
CAAGGATCGCCGCAAGAAGTGGCTGCCAATCAAGTGGTGCGTGAAAGATATTTAGGTCAATCCTTTTCTCTGAACAAGGAGCCTGTTCGTGCTTGAGATTCAAAACCTCAATGCCAGTTATGGACAAGCCCAAGTCTTGTTCAATGTGTCATTGCTTGTACCTCGAGGCAACATGCTGTTGATACGAGGCTTGAATGGTGCTGGAAAATCGAGCTTGCTTAAAGCCATCATGGGCCTGATGCCGCAGTCGACGGGCAACTTGCTTTGGCAAGGCCAAGCTTTGCATTCATTGAAGCCGCATGAGCGATCCCTCAAGGGCTTGGGCTATGTGCCTGAAGACCGCCGATTATTTTCTGCTCTGACAGTTCGTCAAAATTTAGAAATTGCCACGCCCAACCAGCCTAAACACAGGCCTCATGGACAGCCTGGTCTGCAGTTACAAGAAGTTTTGGAATTGTTTCCAAGCTTGTCAAGCATGCTTGAGAGACCCGCTGCACAAATGAGTGGGGGAGAGCAGCAAATGCTGGCCATTGGCAGAACCTTGATGACGCAGGCCGATCTGCTGATTTTGGATGAGCCTTGTGAGGGCATTGCACCCATTTTGGTTCTTGCCATAGCGCGGGCTTTGGCAGCGCTGAAGTCGCAGGGTTATACATTTTTAATTGCTGAGCAAAACCAAACCCTGACTGGTATGGCGGACAAGGTGTTGACCTTGTCAGGCGGGGTGATTCAGGACTGAAATGAACCTGATCACCACGTTTATCCTGATACCTCTGAGCCTCTAAATTGACTTGCTTCACGTACACTTCTGTCAACCCTATCAATAAGCCCCTTTTGACATGATCATTACCAGTTTGCTGGACACAGACCTCTACAAGTTCACCATGATGCAGGTGGTGCTGCATCAGTTTCCTGGTGCGCAAGTGGAATATCGCTTCAAGTGCCGCAATGCTGGTATCGATTTGGCCCCTTATGTGGACGAGATTCGCAGCGAAATCAAATCTCTTTGTAGCTTGCACTTCAAAGAAGATGAGCTGACTTATTTGCGTTCTTTTAGATTCATCAAAAGTGACTTCATCGACTTTTTAGGCTTGTTCAGACTGAATGAAAAATACATTCAAGTCACGCCCAATTTAACGGGTGAAATTGACATCGTCATTCAGGGCCCGTGGCTCCACACTATTTTGTTTGAAATCCCCGTGTTGGCCATTGTCAATGAGGTCTACTTTAGAAACACTCAGCGCTTGCCCGATTTGATGGAAGGCCGGTCGCGGCTTGATACCAAAATCAAGCAATTGCAAGCTGATGATTTGAAAACTTTGAAGATTGCCGATTACGGGACACGAAGACGCAATTCCAAAGCGTGGCATGAAGAAATTCTGCTTGTGCTCATTGGTCGCTTGGGCTCAGGCCCGACAGGACAATTTGCAGGTACCAGCAATGTGCATTTTGCGCACATGCTGGGGCTCACGCCCCTGGGTACCATGGCGCATGAATATCTTCAGGCATGTCAGGCTTTAGGGCCCAGGTTGCGTGACAGTCAAGTGTTTGCCTTTGAGTCTTGGGCGCGTGAATATCGGGGTGATTTGGGCATCGCCTTGAGTGATGTCTATGGCTTCAATGCCTTCTTGCGCGATTTCGACATGTACTTCTGCAAGCTTTTCGACGGCGCTCGGCATGACAGCGGTGATCCCTTCATTTGGGGTGAGCGCATGATTGCGCATTACCGCGCCAATCGTGTCGACCCACTCACCAAAACGCTCATTTTCAGTGATGGTCTCACGGTCCCTAAAACCATTGAGTTGTTCCGACAATTCAGCGGGCGCTGTCAGTTGGCATTTGGTATCGGAACCAATCTGACCAATGATCTTGGCTATGAGCCTTTGCAAATTGTCATCAAGATGGTGCAATGCAACGGGCAGCCAGTCGCCAAGTTGTCAGACTCACCTGGTAAAGGCATGTGCGAGGATCAAAATTATTTGGCCTATTTGCGACAGGTTTTTGAGATCAAGGAAATTGAATGAACACCCTATTGATTGCCGTCTTTGTGATGACCTATGCGGCCATTGCATTCGAACACCCCATTAAAATTAACAAGTCTGCTACGGCACTCATTGGCGCTGGTTTACTCTGGACCATTTATGCCATTTCAGGTCCTGAAGCCAAAGTTGTAGAGACGGCTATGGGTGAGTCGCTTATGTCAACCGCTCAAATTGTGTTCTTCCTAATAGGAGCCATGACCATTGTGGAGGTGGTGGCCGCACACAATGGTTTCGAAGTCATTACCTCCCGCATACGCACCACACAACTTTCAAGCTTGATGTGGCTTGTTGGCTTTGTGACGTTTTTCCTAAGTGCCATTTTGGACAACCTCACCACCACCATTGTCATGGTGTCCCTCATGAAAAAGCTGCTGGACAAACGTGAGGACCGACTCTTTTTTGCGGGTATGATTGTGATTGCTGCCAATGCGGGTGGCGCATGGACGCCCATTGGTGACGTGACCACCACCATGCTTTGGATTGGTGGGCAAGTGACCACCGTGGAAATCATGAAGGGCTTGTTCATACCCTCCATGATTAACCTTTTAATGCCTTTGTCGGCCACTGCTTACATGTTGCGGGGCCGCTTGGTTGAAGCGCCGCCACGCGAAGTCAATGCGGGTCAAATTGAAACCACCGCCTTTGAGCGACAACTCATGTTTTTCATGGGCCTGGGCATTTTGGTGGCCGTACCTGCTTTTAAAACCATCACGCACTTGCCACCTTTTTTGGGCATCTTGTTTGGCTTAGGCCTGCTTTGGTTGGTGGGTGATTTAATGCACCGTGAAAAATCAGATGATGACAAAGAGCGCCTCACTTTGGTCAGCGCTTTAACGCGCATTGACATGAGTTCTATTTTGTTCTTCGTCGGTATTTTGCTTGCGGTTGCAAGCTTGGAACATGCTCACATTTTGACGTCAGTGGCGCAGTGGTTAAACGCTGTGGTGGGTCGCTTGGATGTCATTGTGATACTGATCGGGTTGGTCAGTGCCGTGGTGGACAACGTGCCTTTGGTGGCGGCATCAATGGGCATGTACAGTTTGGCTGAATATCCTGCAGACAGTTTCTTGTGGGAGTTCATGGCTTACTGTGCTGGCACAGGCGGCTCTATTTTGATCATTGGTTCAGCCGCAGGTGTGGCCGCCATGGGCTTGGAAAAAATTGATTTCTTCTGGTACATGAAGAAGATTAGTTTGTTGGCGCTATTGGGATATTTTGGCGGCGCTTTTTTCTACATCTTTCAATATCAATTGACCCACTGAATTTGCACCTAAGTTTGAATTTTTCGCAATGATTAACACTTCCACCATTCATTTGAAAGTTTGCGCATGAAGCCTAAGTTGTTAGTGGCCAGACCCATTTTTCAATCGGTCATTGATTCATTGTCTGAAAAATTTGAGGTCACCAGCAATCAATCGGATCAAGCTTGGACGCCCGATGCATGGCAACAAGCCATAGCCAGCCATGATGCTGCTTTAACCACAGGCTCTGACCCCATCAACACACTCGTGTTGGGCGCACAACCAAGGCTCAAGATAGCAGCCAACATGGCGGTAGGCTTTAATAACTTTGATGTTTCCGCCATGACCACCTTGGGTGTCATTGCAAGCAATACGCCCGACGTGCTCACTGAAACAACCGCTGACTTCGGCTTTGCACTCATCATGGCCACAGCGCGTCGAATGACAGAAAGCGAACATTACTTGCGCGCAGGTCTTTGGAAGCAATGGCGCTACGACATGTTTGCGGGCGCAGAAGTTCACGGCAGCACCTTGGGCATTTTGGGCATGGGACGCATCGGGCAAGCCATTGCACGCCGCGGCGCCCTTGGCTTTGGCATGAAGGTCCTTTATCACAACAGAAGCCCACTCGATGCAGCAACTGAGAACGAATGTAAAGCCACTTATGTAGACAAAGAGACGCTTCTCAAAACTGCAGACCACTTGGTCTTGGTTCTGCCCTACAGCGCTGCTTCACACCACAGCATAGGTGCTAAAGAAATTGCCCAAATGAAGCCAACGGCCACGTTGGTGAACATTGCACGTGGTGGCATTGTGGACGATGCGGCTTTGGCATTGGCGCTTAAAAACAAGCAAATTGCGGCAGCTGGTTTGGATGTGTTTGAAGGCGAGCCTGCTGTGCATCCTGATTTGTTAACGCTGCCCAATGTGGTGCTCACGCCTCACATCGCCAGCTCAACTGTCAAAACTCGCTTGGCCATGGCCCAACTGGCTGCCGATAACTTGGTTTCCTTCTTCGCCACTGGCCATGCGCTCACACCCCTTAACCAAGTTCCCGCCAAGTCAGCGACTTGATGAAACATTGAAGCAAACGGCCTTTACACATGAACAGCAGCATGCTAATTTGGATTCTCATAGCGCTCAGTTTTTTGACGTTGGTTTTGCTGTTTGCGTTGTGGCGTCAACGGCGTGAAGGCCAATCATCTTCTGAAGAGTTAGGGCAATTGACGTCCTCGCTCCAATTGGCCAATGAGAGATTGGAGCGAGAACTTCGCAACGCCATCAACGAGTCTGCCAGAGGCGGGCGCCAAGAACTCATTCAAATTTTAGGCACTTTCCAACAAAGCTTGGTTCAACAAAGCGCAGAAGCCACGCGCACCCAAAACAGCCAGATGGATGCGTTTGCTCAGCAGCTTTCCTTGTTGCAAAAAACGCTGTCAGACACGCTCACTTTGCAGGTGCAGCAATTGTCAGAAGCCAATGCACGGCGCCTCACTGAAATGCGCGGAACTTTGGAAACCCAATTGGCCCAGCTCCAGCAAAGCAACGCTGCCAAGCTTGATGAAATGCGCCAAACAGTCGACGAAAAATTACAGACCACCTTGCAAGCGCGCTTAGGCGAAAGTTTCAAGCAAGTGGCCGACCGTTTAGAGCAGGTGCACAAGGGTCTTGGCGAAATGAACACCTTGGCGCAGGGTGTGGGTGACCTTAAGCATTTGCTCACCAACGTCAAAACGCGGGGCATGTTTGGCGAAGCTCAGTTGGCTTCCTTGCTAGAGCAAGTGATGGCCCCTGATCAGTATGCAACGCAACATGCCACGCGGCCAGGTAGCAAGAACCGTGTGGACTTTGCCATTCGCTTGCCAGGTCGATCTGATGATGGCGAACCCGTTTGGTTGCCCATCGATGCCAAGTTTCCCAATGAAGATTACGAGCGCCTGCT
>CANKOT010000159.1 GCA_947484245.1 Comamonadaceae bacterium | reverse complement strand
CCCGTAAGGCAGTTTCGGCTTGCCGCTATCCACCAGTTGGTGACCGTTCGTCAGGCCCTGTCCGTGCTTTGCAAATTCACGGCCCAGACTATTTTTCTAAAGCCAATGATGAAATTTTGTTGATGGCCATGATCGAGACGAAAGAAGGCCTGAACAATTTGGAAGAAATTTGCGCGACACCCGGGGTAGATGTCATCTACATTGGCCCCGCTGATCTTTCTTACGCTTTGGGTATGGCGCCACGTGCTGACAACCCAGATCCGCTTCACATGTCCACCTGCGACCGTATTAAAGAGGTGGCCCATCGCCATGGCAAAAAGGTGTGCATGCATTGTGCGAGCGCTGAGTTTGCAGCAGCATCGGTTAAGCGTGGCTTTGATATGGTGATGATCACCTCTGATCTCACATCCATGATTGCCGGGGTCAAAAAAGAAATGATCGCATTTCACGAAGCACTCAAAGGCAGTTAAGGCGCGCTAAGCTGTGCGGTGGCTCTTAACCCCTTGGTTATGGCCCACCCAAACCTTAACTTCTAAAGAACCATGCGTATTTAGAAATTAACGTTCTGGTGACCCTTGAGCTGCAAAATTTGACGGGCTTCATCTGGCGTTGCGACTTCCAGTGAAAGGCCTTCGATGATCTTGCGCATGCGTATCACTTGGTCTGCATTGGACTCGGCCAATTTGCCTGGCCCATCCCACAGCGAGTCTTCCAAGCCAACCCGCACATTGCCGCCCATGGCGGCAGACTGCGTAGCGATTGGTATTTGGTTGCGTCCTGCCCCAAGGACTGACCATACATATGCATCGCCAAACAAGCGATCAGCTGTGCGTTTCATGTGCAGCACATCCTCAGGGTGCGGGCCAATACCGCCTAAAATACCAAAGACAGATTGAATTAAGAACGGGGCTTTGATCAAGCCCCTGTCAATAAAGTGCGCAGCGGTATAAAGATGACCAATGTCGTAGCACTCAATCTCAAAGCGCGTTTGGTTGTCGCTGCACGATTGCAATATGTGAGCGATATCTTTAAAGGTATTTTTAAACACGCGGTCGTCACTGTTGGCAAGGTAGGGCACTTCCCAGTCGTGATTGAAGGTTTTGAAGCGCTTGAGCATGTCGTAGAGGCCAAAGTTCATGGAGCCCATGTTCAAGGAAGCAACTTCTGGTTTGAAATGGTGAGCAGGGCGTAAGCGGTCTGCAATGGTCATCGTTGGTGCGCCGCCCGTTGTGAGGTTAATCACCACATTGCTTTTCTCTTTGATTTCTTTTAAAAATGGCACAAACAATTCTGGGTCTTGCGAAGGACTGCCGTCTACCGGGTTGCGTGCATGCAAATGAACAATGGCTGCGCCAGCTTTGGCGGCTCCTAATGCGGCGTCAGCAATTTCTTTTGCAGTCACTGGCAAATGTGGTGACATGCTTGGCGTATGAATGGCGCCGGTGACGGCACAGGTGATGATGACTTTGCGTGACATAAAAAATTCTTGGATAAGAAATAATTGGAAACTGAAGGTTACTCAGCCTCAACCCCAGCTGCTTTTAAGATCTTTGCCATCACTGGCGACTCACCGCGAATATTCTCGAGCACTTTGCTAGGTGTGCTGTGTTGTGGTGTTATCCCAAGCTTAGCGTAAGCTTCGCGCACATCGGCTGATTGCATCATCTTCCCTATTTCAGAGTTGATGCGGTTGACAATTTCAACCGGTGTACCCTTAGGTCCAAGGACAGACCACCACACGCCAGAGCTAAATCCAGGCAAACCTGATTCGCTGATTGTAGGTACATCAGGAAGAGATGCTGAACGTTGCGAACTGGTAACTGCAATAGCACGTAGCTTTCCAGATTTGATATGTGGCAATGCTGGTGCCATGTCAGAAAATACCATTTGTATCTGGCCGGCCAGCAGGTCTGTTACGGCTTGTACAGTACCTTTATAGGGTATGTGAACGATGTCGACGCCCACAGCGCTTTTGTACATTTCTCCACTGATGTGAGATTGAATTCCTTTACCACCTGAACCAAAATTGAGCTTGTTTGGATTGGCTTTGGCGAAAGCTGTTAACTCAGCAATTGTCGTTGCCGGTACGGATGGATGAACCACAAGCACTTGACCCGCTGAGGCAACCATTGAGATTGGCGCAAAGTCGTTCAGAGGATCAAAGGGCAGTTTTTTGAATAAATGCGGGTTAGTTACGACCGAACTGCTGTTTGACAGAACCAGTGTGTATCCATCTGGTTGCGACTTTGCTGCCGCTTCATGACCGATATTGCCACTCGCTCCGGCGCGGTTGTCTACCGTCACTGTTTGGCCAAGTCCTTCCCCTAACTTGCTTGCAACCAATCGAGCTAGAGCGTCACTAGCGCCACCAGGTGGAAATGGGGAAATCATTTTGATGGGACGGTTTGGATAGGCAGCTTGTGAGTGCACCGAAATTGAAGTTGTAGCGCTAGCCAAAATGAACAAGACTGGTAAAAATTTGCGTATAGATTGAATGCGACAAAAGATCATTGATGACACCTTAATTTTTTAACTCTCGACATAACTTTTTTTGATTGATCAAAGCTATAGGATTTGATAATAAGCGGCTAAGTCTGAGTTGAACCGAGGGTTTTTATGTAGAGTTTTCAATTCTTTGCCACTGATTTCAGCAACAAGCAATTTTTAGACTAACCTTGCAAAACCGGACTACTTCTGAATCAATGTTACGTTTCAAAGGGGGAGGTCATCAAATGGAAACCACTTTTAACCCAGAAGCACTTAAGAGCTGCCTTGCCTCAGGGCTGCTCTCGTTCCCTCTAACCGACTTTGACGCAGCCGGCGAATTCGACGCCACTTCATTTGCCAATCGCATCGAGTGGCTCGGCGGCTATGGCGCGCAGGCTCTTTTCGCCGCTGGCGGCGCGGGTGAATTCTTCTCGCTCACAGCCCCTGAATACTGCGCTGTGGTGGCTCAGGCCGTTGCCAGCTCACGCCGCGCTGTGCCGATCATTGCGGCTACCGGATATGGCACCAAGATGGCCATCGCCCTCGCCAGTGAGGCGCAGCAACTTGGCGCAGACGGTCTTCTGCTGCTTCCGCCTTATCTGACGGAGTCCTCCCAGCAAGGCCTGAGGGATCACATCACTGCGGTTTGCCGCTCAACTCGACTTGGCGTGATCGTCTATAACCGTGCCAATATGCGCCTCAAAGCGGAAACGCTGCAGCAGATTGCCGACGATTGCCCAAACCTAATCGGATTTAAGGACGGTGTTGGTGACATCGAAGAGATTCTCAAAATCAAGGCCCTGCTTGGCGACAGGTTGGCCTATATCAACGGGATGCCAACCGCCGAGATCTTCGCCGGTGCCTATGGTGGAATGGGCATTTCTGTTTATTCGTCAGCGATCTTTAATTTCGTCCCCCGAAGTGCAATGGCCTTCAATCGGGCAATCTTGGCCGATGATCACGCCGCGGTTCATCAGTTCACTCGCGACTTCCTTGTACCTTACGGACTGCTGCGCTCGCGTCAGCCTGGCTACGCTGTCAGCATGATCAAGGCGGGGGCGGCCATCGTCGGACGCAGCGCCGGCCGTGTCCGACCGCCACTGTCGGACGTAACGCCATTTGAGTATGCCGAATTGGCAACCCTTATTGAGAGACTCGGCCCTCAGAATTAAGGTCTCTTGGGAAAAGTTGATTGCAAAGATGGATGGAGCAACATTCAAAAAATTGTTTACGTTGCAGGGTCGCTGCTAAATCTACGTCTCAGCCCAGCCTTCTACTCGACGTTGCCCGAGGGTTTGCCCCTTTGTCATTGATTGACCACTGATACAAAATCTATTATCACTTCGCCAAACCACTTAAATAGGAAGTCTTATGTTCAAATTCATTACTTGCGGCATGACCGCCCTCTGGTTCGCTCTGGCAATGCCGGCTATGGCCCAAAGCGGCGCGGGCGCCTACCCCAGCAAGCCAATCAAAATCATCGTTCCTTTTCCTGCTGGTGGAACCTCTGACGTTCTTGCTAGGTTGTTAGGTCAAAAAATGACCGAAGCATGGGGTCAGTCTGTGGTGGTTGAAAACCGTCCTGGCGCTAGCGGTAATTTGGGTGCCGATGCAGGTGCAAAGTCTGCTCCAGATGGTTATACATTGGTGTTGATGGATGTAGGCAACCTTGTTATCAGTCCTGCACTTTACAAACTTCCCTTTAACGTGTTGACCGATTTTGCGCCAGTGGCCATGGTTGGCTACTCCCCCCACCTGTTGGTGGTCAGCACCAAAATTCCTGCAAACAGTACCAGTGAATTGGTGGCTTATGCCAAAGCTCAAAACGGCAAAGTCAATTTTGCTGCGGCCGCTGGCATGGGCAGTGCGGCCCACCTTGCGGGAGTTATATTTGCTCAGCGCGCCGGTATTCAATGGGGTTATGTACCTTACAAAGGCGGGGCGCAAGCCATGACCGACTTGATTGGCGGGCAAATTGATGTAACCTTCAATGGCATGGTGGCCAGCTACCCGCATGTCAAATCAGGCAAGATAAAGTTACTGGCGGTCTCCAGTGCCAAGCGCAACTCGCAGTTGGGAGACACCCCCACGGTTGGTGAAACTCTGCCCGGCTTCCTGACCGGTAGCTGGCAAGGTTTGTTGGCGCCTGCTGGTACGCCCAAGGCCATTGTGGATAAGCTCAATGCTGAAGTTGCTCGAATTGTGGCACTGCCAGATATCAAGGAGCGCTTGGTCGTTTTGGGGGCTGAGCCAAACAATATGTCGCCTGATCAATTCAGCAGTTGGCTGAAAGCTGAAATTCCCGCTATGGCCAAAATCGTCAGGGATGAAAAAATTACAGTTGATTGATCAGTCGTCTGTATAAGCCACCACTCATCACAGGTGCATCCCGAGGGCAGGGGCTTATGTGGTTCTAAATGCATGTGACACAAAGCTCCTAAGTGCGCGTGTCAAAACACTAATTGTGCAAGGTAGGAATACTTTCATGACTACATCTGAAGAAATCGATCGAAGACTCTTTGAACAAATTCGAGATAAACTTTTCACATCAATCATTTCCGACGCATTGGACAGCTCAGGGTTTCGCAATCAAGCGATGTCATCAAAAATTCGTCCAATTGACGATGCCTTGGTTTTAGTTGGAAGAGCTCGAACTGCTAGTTTCATGGAGGTTTGGCACCACGATGAGGGAACGAATCCCTACGAGTTAGAGATTCAATTGGTCGACAGTTTGAAGCCCTTT
>CANKOT010000158.1 GCA_947484245.1 Comamonadaceae bacterium | reverse complement strand
GGGTGCGCATGGCAGATGCGCGCAATGTCCTCTGCGCTGGCACGGAATTCCATGGCCACAACGGCTTCAGCAATGAGCTCGCTGGCCATGGGGCCCACGATGTGAACACCCAAAATTTCATCAGTGGTGGCATCGGCCAAGAGCTTCACCATGCCAGTGGTATCTCCCAAGGCCCGAGCACGACCATTGGCCAAAAATGGAAATGTGCCCGCTTTGTAAGCCACGCCGTCAGCCTTAAGCTGCTGCTCAGTGCGGCCCACCCAAGCAATTTCGGGGCTGGTGTAGATGACCCAAGGCACCGTGTTGAAATTCACATGACCGTGCTGACCAGCAATGCGCTCAGCCACGGCAACGCCCTCTTCTTCGGCTTTGTGCGCCAACATGGGGCCACGCACCACGTCGCCCACGGCCCAAACGCCAGGCAAGTTGGTTTTGCATTCAGCGTCAACCACGATGGCGCCGCGTTCGTCCAACTGCAAGCCCACAGCTTCTGCATTCAAGCCAATGGTATTAGGCACTCGGCCAATGGACACGATGAGTTTGTCTGCATCAATGCTTTGGGCCTCGCCCTTGGCATTGGTGTAGGCCACTTTGACGCCTTTTTTGCCATTTTGAATCTCGCCGACTTTGACGCCGAGTTCAATTTTTAGACCTTGTTTGTCAAAAGCCTTTTTGGCTTCCTTGGCAATTTGCTCGTCCACAAGGCCCAAGAAAGTGGGCAGTCCTTCAAGGATGGTCACTTCAGAACCCAGTCGGCGCCATACAGAACCCATTTCAAGGCCAATCACGCCAGAGCCAATAAGCACCAGCTTTTGAGGAACTGCGCCCACGTTCAAAGCGCCGTCATTGGACAGCACATTGACTTCGTCAAACGGTGTGCCTGGCAATGCACGTGCATTGGAACCTGTGGCCACAATGATGTTCTTGCCCACCAATGTTTCGTTGGCTGTACCACTAACTGCAACTTCATAGCCACCTTCAACAGCCTTGCCAAAAGCAGCGCGACCGTGGAAAAAAGACACTTTGTTCTTTTTAAAAAGGTACAAAACGCCATCGTTGTTTTGCTTCACAACATTGTCTTTGCGGGCAATCATCTTGGCCACATCCATGCTGACGCCTTTCATCTCAATGCCGTGGTCGGCAAAGTGATGGTTGGCTTGATCGAAGTGTTCAGAGGACTGCAACAAAGCTTTGGAAGGAATGCACCCGACGTTGGTGCAAGTGCCACCAAGGGCTGGGCCGCCAGTTGCGTTTTTCCACTCGTCCACACACGCTACTTGGAATCCCAATTGCGCTGCGCGAATGGCAGCAATGTAACCACCTGGGCCGCCACCAATGACGACCACATCAAATTGTTTGCTCATGCTTTTTTCCTAAGTCTTAGATGTCAAACAACAAGCGGGATGGATCTTCTAACGCTTCTTTCATGGCCACCAAGCCCAAGACAGCTTCACGGCCATCAATGATGCGGTGATCGTAAGACATGGCGAAATAGTTCATGGGACGAACCACCACTTGGCCGTTCTCAACCATGGCGCGGTCTTTGGTCGCGTGAACGCCCAAAATAGCAGACTGAGGTGGGTTGATGATGGGGGTGGACATCATGGAGCCGAAGGTGCCTCCGTTGGAGATGGAGAACGTACCGCCGGTCATGTCTTCAATGCCCAACTTGCCGTCTTTGGCTTTGGCGCCAAATTCAGAGATCTTTTTTTCGATGTCGGCAAAGCTCATTTGATCGGCATTGCGCAAAATAGGCACCACCAAACCACGGGGTGAGCCCACGGCAATACCGATGTCAAAGTAACCGTGATAAACGATGTCGCTGCCATCAACAGAGGCATTCAACACGGGGTATTTCTTCAAAGCGTGCACGGCTGCTTTCACGAAGAAGCTCATGAAGCCCAACTTGATGCCATGCTCTTTTTCGAACTTGTCTTGGAAGCGCTTGCGCATGTCCATGACAGGGGCCATGTTGATTTCGTTGAAGGTGGTCAGAATGGCATTGGTCGCTTGCGATTGCAACAAACGCTCGGCCACCCGCGCACGCAGGCGCGTCATGGGCACGCGTTGCTCAGGACGCTCACCCAAATTCATTGCAGGTGCAGCCACTTGTGGCAATGAACTTGTGGGTACACCCGTTGGAATAGAAACTTGCGGTGCAGGCTTGGCGCCACCGGCCACAGCTGATAACACATCACCTTTGATGACACGTCCGTCTTTGCCTGAACCCGCTACAGAGCCAGCAGACAAGTTGTTGTCGGCCATGAGCTTGGCAGCAGAAGGCATGGCCACACCCGCCATGCTCTTGCTTTGTGCAGCGGGTGCTGCTGCGCTAGCCACAGGGGATGGTGCCGCTGCTGCTGCGGGTGCTGATGCAGCCACTTTGCCATCGGTGTCAATGCGAGCAATCAGTTGCTCGGCAACAACCGTTCCGCCATCACCGACCAAGATCTCTGACAAAACACCTGCAGAAGGTGCGGGTACTTCCAGCACCACTTTGTCAGTTTCAATTTCGATCAAGATTTCGTCGGCTGCGACACGGTCGCCAACTTTCTTTTTCCACTTCAACATGGTGGCTTCCGCCACCGACTCAGACAGCTGAGGAACTTTCACTTCTGCGATAGCCATTTCGATTCTTTCTTAATTGGTTCAATATTTTTTGTGGCGTCTGTTATTTGGACAACACAAAACCTTTGATCTTGCCGAAGGCGCCATCTACCAAAGCTTTTTGTTGCTCTTGGTGAAGGTGTGAATAACCCACAGCAGGCGAGGCGGAAGCTGCTCTCCCGGAATATCCCAAACGCTGACCTTCGGTCATGTTCTCGTGGATGTAATGTTGCACAAAGAACCAAGCACCTTGGTTTTGTGGCTCGTCTTGCGTCCAAACCAACTCGGTGGCGTTCGGATACTTTTTCAATTCAGTTGCAAAAGCTTTGTGCGGAAAGGGATACAACTGCTCGGCACGCAAAATGGCAGTGTCGTCAGCATCCAACTCTTCACGCTTTTTAACCAAGTCGTAGTAAACCTTGCCAGAACAAATCAAAACACGTTTGACTTTGTCAGCCTTGAGTGTTTTGTTCTCTGGAATAACGGTTTGGAAGCCACCTTTGGTGAACTCTGACAAAGGCGATGTGGCGTCTTTGTTGCGCAACAATGACTTCGGTGTAAAGATGATCAAGGGCTTGCGCAAATTGCGAACCATTTGACGCCGCAACACGTGGAAAATCTGGCTTGCTGTGGTGGGCTGAACGATTTGCATGTTGGTGTCAGCCGCTAACTGCATGAAACGCTCCAAGCGGGCTGAGCTGTGCTCTGGGCCTTGTCCTTCATAACCGTGGGGCAACATGAGCGTCAGGCCGTTCACACGGCCCCACTTTACTTCACCTGAGGCAATGAACTGATCAATGACCACTTGCGCGCCATTGGCGAAATCGCCAAATTGGGCTTCCCAAATGACCAAGGTGTTGGGATCGTTGGAGGCGTAGCCATATTCGAAACCAAGCACAGCCTCTTCAGACAAGATGGAGTCGATGACCACAAAAGGCGCTTGATTTTCTGTGACGTTTTGCAAAGGCACATAAGTACCGATGTCCCACTTCTCGCGTTTCTGGTCGTGAATGACAGCGTGACGGTGTGTGAAGGTGCCGCGGCCGCAATCTTCACCCGACAAGCGCACGGGATAACCGCTGGCCACCAAAGAAGCAAAAGCCATGTGCTCGCCCATGCCCCAATCTACGGGCATGTCGCCTCTGCCCATGGCTGCCCGGTTATCGTAAACATTTTTCACCAACTGATGCGGTGTGACGCTGCTTGGCAATGTGGTGATTTTTTCGGAGATGCGTTTCCACTCAGCCAAGGGCAATGCAGTGCTGCCAGCATCGGTCCATTTTTGATTCAGGAAAGGTGCCCAGTCCACGGAGAACTGGGTTTTGAAGTTGGTCAGCACAGGATCGCTGTCGGTGTGCTTGCCTGCATCCAAGGCAGCGCGGCAAGCCTTGACCATGTCGTCACCCATTGTGTCGCCCAAGCCCTGTGCGGCCAAACGATCGGCGTACAACTTGCGAGTGCCTGGATGTGCGCTGATTTTCTTGTACATCAAGGGCTGTGTCAGGCTAGGCGTGTCTTGTTCGTTGTGTCCCAATTTGCGGAAGCAAATGATGTCAAGAACCACATCCTTGTTGAAGGTCATGCGGTACTCGAGCGCAATTTGCGTGGCCAACACCACAGTTTCTGGATCGTCTGCATTGACGTGCAACACAGGGGCTTCCACCATCTTGACGATGTCGGTGCAATACACGGTAGAGCCCATGTCGCGGGGGTCTGATGTGGTGAAACCAATTTGGTTGTTGATGATGATGTGAACTGTGCCGCCAGTGGAATAGCCACGGGTTTGAGCCAAGGCCAATGTTTCTTGATTCACGCCTTGACCTGCAAAGGCCGCATCACCGTGCACCAACACGGGCAATACTTGTTTGCCCAGAGGGTCGGCACGTCGGTCCATGCGCGCGCGCACAGAGCCCTCAACCACGGGGTTGACAATTTCAAGGTGCGATGGATTGAATGCCAAAGACAAGTGAACTGGGCCACCGCGTGTGCTGATGTCAGAGCTGAACCCTTGGTGGTATTTGACGTCGCCGGCTGGTAAATCTTCTGGCGCAGTGTGGTCAAACTCAGCGAACAAATCTTTGGGCAATTTACCCATGGAATTGACCAACACGTTCAAACGACCGCGGTGAGCCATGCCAATGACGATTTCTTGCACGCCTTTTTCGCCCGCAGCTTGGATGAGTTCATCCATGGCAGCGATGAAAGTTTCGCCACCTTCCAGTGAGAACCGTTTTTGACCAACATATTTGGTGTGCAGGAAACGCTCTAAACCTTCGGCCGCAGTTAAACGATCAAGGATGTGTTTTTTCTGATCTGCATTGAAGTTGGGTTTGCTGCGAATGCTTTCCAACTTTTGCTGCCACCAACGATTTTCAGTTTGGTCAGTGGTGTACATGAATTCGGCGCCCAATGTGCCGCAATACGTTGCGCGCAAAGCATTGAGCAATTCGCGCAAGGGCATGGCGTTTTTACCGAAGAAGGTGTTGCTGGTGTCAAACACAGTTTCCTGGTCGGAATCGGTAAAACCATAAAACGCGGGGTCGAGTTCTGGAATGTTGGGGCGCTCAGTGCGCTTCAGGGGGTCGAGATCGGCCCAGCGTTGGCCCACATTGCGGTAAGCCGCAATGAGTTGTTGG
>CANKOT010000157.1 GCA_947484245.1 Comamonadaceae bacterium | reverse complement strand
GAATACCCAAGTGGCGTGAATTGCGCAGCAACGCTACTTTGTTGACATTGACGGACAGCGCTGTTTTGGAATCAGGGGTCATGAAGGTCTCACAAACTTTGAATGTCGATCATCATTTGACGGGTCTTTAAAGTGCCGACACCACAATGGTAATTGAGTAAGGTGCGAAGTTGGGTGCGAAGTGGCGTCAACATGTCTAAGCTCAAACGAAGCGTATTTGTAAAAGGGGAGGCGCCGTCCAAGGCGTTTTGAAGCGCCAGCCATTGAGCACCGCTCAAAGCGTGACGATCATCTCGGTGCGCTAATCGCAGACCCCCCTCTGGCACCAAACAATACTCTCTTGCCTCATCCAAAGCAGCCATGGTCAAGGTCTGAGAATTCAGGCTGGGCAACAGTCCAATTTCTCGAAGTAAGAGTAGCTCAAACACACGAAGCGACGCTTGCAACAATTCTCCAGGCTCAGTGGCCATGACGCGCACTGTGGCTGCGTAGGCATCAAACAATGAGGGGTGCGGATCTTCGCGTGCCAAAAGACGCAGCAACAACTCATTCAGGTAGTAGCCCGACAGCAGCGCATCACCAGTTGGCATCACATGGCCGCCCACCCACTCCACAGACTTCAAGGTTCGAATGTCGGCATCGCCACCAAAGGCAACTTGAATGGCTTGAAGCGGCAATAAAACAGGCCTGAAAGAGGAGCTTGGTTTTTTGGCGCCCTTGGCCACCAAGGCAATGCGTCCATGGTGCCGAGTGAACACTTCCAAGATAAGGCTGGACTCGCTCCAATCGTAGCGATGCAGCACATAGGCAGGCTCATCCGAAATTCGTTTCAAGACAGCGGCCATGGGCTGCGCTTTTTACTCGTAACCGAAGGAGCGAACACGCGCTTCGTCGTCGGCCCAGCCTGAGCGAACCTTGACCCACAATTCGATGAAGACCTTGGCATCCATGAGCTTTTCCAACTCTTGGCGTGCTTCGGTGCCAATGCGCTTCAGGCGCTCACCTTTGTCACCAATGACCATGGCTTTATGGCCATCGCGCTCGACCACAATGGTGGCGGCAATGCGAATCATGCGATTGGAAGATCGGCTGGGTTCTTCTTCGAATTTATCAATGACCACGGTTGAGGTATAGGGCAATTCATCACCCGTGAAACGAAACAATTTTTCGCGAACAATTTCACTGGCCAAAAACTTTTCGCTCCGGTCGGTCAGCTCATCTTCCCCATAAGTCCATGCTTGTTCAGGCAAATACTTCTCGCAATACCCCATGAGACGCTCAATGTCTTTGGCATTTTTAGCCGACATCGGTACAAATTCTGTGAACGGATGCCGCTTCTGCATTTCTTGGAGCCAAGGTGCTAATTCTTCGCGTCGGTTGACCGTGTCTAATTTATTGGCAATTAAAAGTACCGGAACATCAGGCTTGAGAAGGGCCAATACTTTGGCATCGGCGGTGTTGAACATACCCGCTTCGACAACAAACAAAACCAAGTCCACATCGCCCACAGCGCCCAGAACTGTTTTGTTCAAAGACTTGTTCAAAGCCGTGTTATGACGGGTTTGGAAACCTGGGGTATCGACAAAAACATACTGGCTCGCACCTTCAGTGCGAATGCCCGTAATTCGGTGACGCGTCGTTTGTGCTTTGCGCGAAGTAATGCTGATTTTTTGGCCCACCAGGGCATTGAGCAACGTGGATTTACCCACATTGGGCTTGCCCACAATGGCCACCAAACCGCAACGTTGAGCGAGGTTGGTTTCTGAATTCATCCGCGGGCCTTGACTTTCAAAATTTCAAGCATGGCAGCAGCAGCGGCTTGCTCACCTGCACGACGCGAGGGACCGCTGCCGTGCTGCGAGAGACTGAGTTCGGGAATGTCGCAAGCGACATCAAATATTTGACGGTGTGAGGCACCGGAAGTGGCCACCACACTGTACTTAGGGACCTGCAATTTACGGCCTTGCAACCATTCTTGTAATTCAGTCTTAGGGTCCTTTGATGCTGCCAACATTTCAGAATTGACTTCTACATTATGAAACAAGCCATGCACCAGTTTCTCGGCAGTTTCGAACCCCGCATCGAGGTAAACTGCACCAATTAAAGCCTCTAGGGCATCTGCCAAAATAGAGGGTCGCCGTTGCCCGCCTGATTTCAACTCGCCTTCGCCCAATTTCAGAGACGCGGCGATGTCCAATTTCAAGGCCAACTGATGCAAGGTTTCTTGTTTGACCAAATTAGCGCGAACGCGAGACAAATCACCTTCTGGCAAGTTGCTCAACTGGGCATACAGCAGATGGGCCACTGCCAAATTCAAGACAGCATCGCCCAAGAATTCAAGTCGCTCATTGTGATCTGAAGAAAAGCTTCGATGCGTCACCGCGCGCTCAAGCAAGTTGACATCTTGAAAGATGTGGCCTAAGCGAGTTTGCAATTGACTAAGACTTTCGTTCAAACTGATGACCTGTCATGTGAAACAAAGATAAGGAAAAAACTTTTCAATTCAAACTTAATTGAATGGGCCAATGCGCCCAACATTTCCAAAATTCATCCAAACAAAAAAGGCTCTTCCAACGATATTTGCATCGGGCACAAAACCCCAGTAGCGAGAATCAAGTGAATTGTCTCGATTGTCACCCATCATGAAATAGTGCCCCGCAGGCACCTTGCAAATAACACCTTCGACGGTGTATTGACAATTTTCTTTGAATGCAAAATCTTCCGCGCCAGGAATAAAGGCGGGCCGTTCGTCATCCACGATCAGATTATGGGGTTTTTCACCCAATTTTTCCTGCGACTGCTTGAAATAGCGCATCACTGATTCGTCAAAAAACTCTGGCACAGATTCAGTGGGCACAGCTTGACCATTGAGGGTCAATTTTTTGTTCAAGTAGGCGACTTCATCACCGGGTATGCCCACCACGCGTTTGATGTAATCCGCACTGGGCCGAGGTGGGTAACGAAACACCATGACATCACCGCGCGCCACAGGTGTCCCCTGAGTCATTTTGATATTGGCGACGGGCAAACGAATGCCGTAATGAAATTTATTCACCAAAATCAGGTCGCCCACCCAAAGGGTTGGAATCATGGAGCCAGATGGAATCTTGAACGGCTCAAATAAAAATGAGCGAAGAATAAAAATGAACAGAATGACCGGAAACAAGCCAGCCGTCCAATCCAACCACCAAGGCTGCATGAGCAATTGATTGCGAGCTTCACCGGTATCGGTGTCCACTCTTTCAATGCCCATTTTGGACAACTCTTGCTGACGCTTGGCTTGGTCAGTGTCTAATTGCGCAACAGCCTTGAGACGTTGCGGCCAAAAATAGAACTTTTCAGCCAGCCAATAGATGCCAGAAATGACAACAGCCATCAGCATCAGCAAGGCAAAATTTCCTTCAATGAAGCCAAAGTACCAAAAACCCGCGTAGCTGCAAAGCGCAGCCAAAATAAAAGCCGTTAAGACTTGCATCAATCTTCCACCTGCAAAATGGCCAAGAATGCCTCTTGCGGCACCTCAACCGAACCAATTTGTTTCATTCGCTTTTTGCCCGCCTTTTGTTTTTCCAACAATTTGCGCTTGCGGCTAATGTCACCACCATAACACTTGGCCAACACGTTTTTACGAAGTGCTTTGACAGTTTCACGGGCAATGATGTTGGCGCCAATGGCCGCCTGGATGGCCACGTCAAACATTTGTCGACTGATGATTTCGCGCATTTTGGCCACCACCGCACGTGCTCGGTAGGCCGACTGAGATCGATGAACGATGATGGACAGTGCGTCGACCTTCTCGCCGTTCAGCAAAATATCAACTTTCACCACATCAGATGCTCGATATTCTTTGAACTCATAGTCCATTGAGGCGTAGCCACGCGAGACCGATTTCAACTTATCAAAGAAATCGAGAACGATCTCGCCCAAGGGCATTTCATAGGTCAACATCACCTGGCGACCGTGGTACGCCATATTGATCTGGAGGCCACGCTTTTGGTTGGCCAAAGTCATCACGGGGCCAACGTAGTCTTGGGGCATGTACAAATGCACCGTGACAATGGGCTCTCGAATCTCTTGCATCTTGCCTTGATCGGGCATCTTGGCTGGGTTTTCGACCATGACCACTTCGCCGTCACCCTTCACCACTTCATAGACCACACTGGGCGCGGTTGTGATCAAGTCTTGGTCAAATTCACGCTCAAGGCGCTCCTGCACAATTTCCATGTGCAGCAAACCCAAAAAGCCACAGCGGAAACCAAATCCCAAGGCCTGAGAAACTTCCGCCTCGTAATGCAAGGAAGAATCGTTGAGCTTGAGTTTTTCGAGCGCATCACGCAATGAATCGTATTGATTGGCTTCAGTGGGATACAAGCCTGCAAATACTTGCGGCTGTATTTCTTTAAAGCCTGGCAACGCCTTGTCTGCAGGACCCAAGTTATTGGGCAGCTTCTTTTCCAAGGTGATGGTGTCTCCTACCTTGGCCGCTTGCAGCTCTTTGATACCTGCAATGATGAAGCCCACTTCACCAGCCTCCAGGCTGTTGCGAGGCTCATTTGCAGGTGTAAATACACCCATTGTGTCTGCGTTATACACAGTCTCGGTGGCCATCATTTTGAAGCGCTCACCTTTACCCAAGCGACCATCTACCACGCGCACCAACATGACCACGCCCACATAGGTATCAAACCAGCTGTCAACAATCATGGCGCGCAAAGGCGCGTTGGGATTTCCTTTGGGCGCTGGAATTTTGGCCACGATGGCTTCCAAAATTTCATCAATGCCCATGCCTGTTTTGGCGGAGCATGGAATGGCCTCGCTAGCGTCTATGCCGATGACATCTTCAACTTCAGCTTTGGCGTTTTCTGGATCAGCCTGAGGCAAGTCCATCTTGTTTAAAACAGGGACCACTTCGACGCCTAAATCTAAAGCGGTGTAGCAATTGGCAACCGTTTGCGCCTCGACGCCTTGACTGGCATCGACCACCAATAAGGCACCCTCACAAGCCGACAAAGACCGTGAAACCTCATAAGAGAAGTCAACGTGGCCTGGTGTATCGATCAAGTTGAGGTTGTAAATTTGACCATCTTTGGCTTTGTATTGCAGCGAAGCTGTCTGCGCTTTGATGGTAATGCCGCGTTCTTTTTCAATGTCCATGGAGTCAAGAACCTGCGCTTGCATTTCTCGGTCTTGCAAACCACCGCAGCGTTGAATCAGACGATCAGCGAGTGTCGATTTGCCATGATCGATGTGCGCAATGATGGAGAAATTTCTGATGT
>CANKOT010000156.1 GCA_947484245.1 Comamonadaceae bacterium | reverse complement strand
AGGCCACTTGAAACGGCAGACAGTTTTCGGGCAACATGAAACCAAGCGACATAACTTACGGCAAAGGTAATGACGCCGCCATACAGAATGGCCAGCCACTGTAAAAAGTTGGGCCAAGCCCATTGGTCTGATTCAAAGGCAATGGTGATGCCAAAGAAAAATACAAAAGCAATGAACAGAGCCCAGAAGGTGAGGGCCACGCCGTGAAGGGCAAGCTTTGCATTTTTCACCATGGCATTGCCAGTACCCCATATGACCGCGGCCATCAGCATGACGCCAACGCCTAGGGGGTGATTCCCCCATTGCTGTCGACTGCCCCACGCCAAGAGCAATGCAGCTGTCATGGCCAAAACAATGCTGATAAGTGAGCGGGCATTGATTTTTTCTTTGTAGAGCAAGGCGCTGGCCAACAAGGCCCAAACGGGCATGGTGTAACCAATGATGGCAGCGCGGCCCGAGTTGAGCATGCTGACCCCATAAATCATGGGCAGGTGCCACCCCACCATGTTGAACATGCTCAATTTGAAAACGGGCCATCTTTCTTCGCTGATCACAGCCAAAGAGATGCCTTTGTAATAAGCGTACAAGCCTAAAGAGACAAAACCGACGATGAAGGTGTAGGCCCTAAATGCTGAAGGTGGATAGCTGTTGACCACATACTTCATGATGGGGTAGTTCATGCCCCAAGAAACCGTCACAATGAGAACCATGAGTAAATCTTTGGCGTTGACTTTGGCCGGCTCTGAGGCTTGAATGGTCATTGTGGTTTGAATTCAATTTGCTTTGCGTTGCGACCGACTGTAAACTTAATTTGACTTTTAGGAAATGAAAGAGCCGATAGCCATGACGCGAAAATTTGTAGACCTGTCCATCTTTCTTGAAAACGATGTGGTGAGTGACCCACCTGCATTTGCCCCCAAAATAGAATATTTCACACACGAAAATTCTTTCGAGCAAATTGCACCTTTTTTCCCAGGACTGAAAAAAGAAGACTTACCCGATGGCGAAGGCTGGGCCGTTGAAACCGTGCAACTCTCTACGCACAACGGCACGCATTTGGATGCGCCTTACCACTTTCATTCCACCATGGACAATGCCTTGGGTGACAAGAAGCCGGCCATTGCCATCCACGATGTGCCACTTGAGTGGTGTTTTCAGCCTGGCGTTAAATTGGATTTCAGACACTTTGCCGATGGCTATGTGGTCACGGCCGAAGATGTGGAAGCTGAATTAAAAAGAATCAAGCATGAGCTGAAGCCGCTAGAAATTGTGGTCATCAACACGGCTGCTGGTATGAAATACGGGCATGCCAATTATGTGTCGACGGGTTGTGGCATGGGCTATGAAGCCACCATGTACTTGCTGGAAAGAGGCATTCGACTGACAGGCACAGACGCATGGAGTTGGGACGCACCTTTTGTGCATACCGCAGAAAAGTACAAGGCCTCGCAAGATGCCTCACTTATCTGGGAGGGGCACAAAGCAGGCAGAGACATTGGCTATTGCCACATCGAAAAACTGCACAACTTGGAGTCATTGCCTGCTTCAGGCTTTTACATCAGCTGCTTTCCGCACAAGATCAGAGGTGCATCTGCAGGCTGGACCCGTGCTGTGGCAATTTTTGACGATGTGCTGTTTCAGATCTAACATCAACAGATTTGGAGTTACTTTTGGAAGTTTCGTTTCATGAAGAAATCAAGGCCCTTCGCATGGGTGAGGGTGAGGTATTTAGAGGCGAGGGCATTCTGGCCATTACCAAAGGCTTGCTTCAGTCTGGTGTTGCCTATGTAGGGGGCTACCAAGGTGCGCCCGTTTCGCACCTTTTAGATGTGATGGTGCAAGCCAAGCCTTACATGGATGAGTTGGGGGTTCATGTAGAAGCCTGTTCCAACGAAGCTTCAGCGGCTGCCATGTTGGGGGCTTCTATTCATTACCCCATTCGGGGCGCAGTCACTTGGAAATCAATTGTTGGCACCAATGTAGCGGCCGATGCCTTGTCCAATTTGTCATCGCCTGGCGTTACGGGTGGCGTTCTGATTGTGGTGGGCGAAGATTACGGCGAGGGCGCTAGCGTTATTCAGGAACGAACTCACGCCTATGCCTTGAAGTCGGGTATGTGCTTGCTTGACCCTCGGCCTGAGTTGGGTCAAATGGTCAACATGGTCGAGCAGGGGTTCCGTTTGTCTGAGGCCTCTAACATGCCCGTCATGATGGAGTTGCGCATTCGAGCCTGTCATGTGCGGGGGCAGTTTGTGGCCAAAACAAACCAAGCACCCTTGCTTTCTAAAAAGAATTTGATTGCCGAACCCGCTGGTTTTGATTACATGCGGTTGGCACATCCGCCTGTCACGTTTGCGCAAGAAAAACGCAAAGTGGCGCACAGGCTGCCTGCAGCGCGTGAGTTCATTCATGCCAATGGCTTGAACGAACATTTTCTTGGCACCCAGCACAAGCATTTGGGTTTGATTGTGCAAGGCGGCCTTTACAACACGCTCATTCGGGCGCTTCAGCAATTTGATTTATCAGATGCGTTTGGTGTTTCAAGTCTGTCTATTTTGGTCTTGAACGTTACCTATCCTTTGGTGCCCACTGAGCTCATTGATTTTTGCAAAGACAAGTCAGCTGTGCTGTTGATGGAAGAGGGGCAGCCGGAGTACATTGAACAAGAGTTGGCGCTCATGCTGCGCCGTTTGGATTTGCAAACGCCTTTGCATGGCAAAGACATGTTGCCTTCTGGCGGCGAATACACGGCTGAGGTCATGGCCGAAGGCTTGCTGAATTTTCTCAATCGACATGAACCGAGTGTCGTGCCAAAGACAACGCAAGAATGGTTGCAAGGTAATACAAAGAGACGGCAAGAAGTGCAAACGATGCTTGGAATTCCTATCCCAGCACGGCCACCCAGCATGTGCATTGGCTGCCCAGAGCGTCCCGTTTTTTCTGCTTTGAAGTTGGCACAAGAAACGGTAGGCCCAGTGCATGTATCGGGCGATATTGGTTGTCATGCTTTGGCCACGTTTGAGCCATTTTCTGTCGGTCATTCCATTTTGGGATACGGCATGAGCTTGGCCAGCCGCGCGGGTGTTTCCCCGCTCATGAAGCGGCGTGTTTTGTCGCTCATGGGCGATGGTGGCTTTTGGCACAACGGTTTGCTCACGGGTGTGCAAAGCGCACTTTTCAATGGCGATGATGCGGTCTTGCTGATCTTTAAAAATGGCTATACCTCGGCCACCGGTACGCAAGACATCATCAACACGCCCACAGAGTTGTCCAAAGACGCTGTAAGCGACAAGCGGGAAAGTGTTGTGCACACCAACCATGTGATCGAATCCACCTTAAAGGGGCTGGGTGTTCAGTGGCTGAAAACAGTTCATACCTATGAAGTTGCCGAAATGCAGGCCACACTCACAGAGGCCTTCACCACCGATTTTCAGGGCCTGAAGGTCATTGTGGCCGAGGGTGAATGCCAGTTAGAGAGGCAGCGTCGCATCAAGCCATGGCTGGCCTCTTTGTTGGCCAAAGGCAAGCGCGTTGAGCGTGTGAAATATGGCGTTGATGAAGACGTTTGCAACGGCGATCATGCATGCATTCGGCTCTCTGGTTGTCCTACTCTCACGCTCAAGGACAACCCCGATCCTTTGAAAGTAGATCCTGTGGCCACAGTCATTGATGGTTGTGTCGGCTGCGGTTTGTGCGGCGAAAACGCACACGCAGCTACCTTGTGCCCTTCGTTCTACCGAGCAGAAGTGGTTCAGAATCCGAGTCCTTGGGAGCGCATTGGCGCTCGTCTTCAGACATGGATGACCCGCTTTTTGCAACCAGCCTAATGGCACCCAAATAGATATCAACATGACTCAAGCTGTATCAATCTTGTTGTGTGCATTAGGCGGTGAAGGCGGCGGCGTCTTGGCCGATTGGTTGGTCGATGTTGCGCGCATAGCCGATTACCCTGTACAAGCCACTTCTATTCCTGGCGTGGCACAGCGCACGGGCGCCACCACTTACTATCTTGAAATTTACCCAGTCTCAAATAGCCAACTCAAGGGTCAAAAACCAGTACTGGGTTTGAACCCTTTGCCAGGTCGATTGGATGCCTTGGTTTCCTCAGAGTTGTTAGAAACCGCAAGGCAAATTGGCAATGGCTTTGCATCGTCAGATCGCACTTGCGTTATCAGCTCATCTTCGCGTGCCCTCACCACCGCCGAGAAAATGGTCATGGGCGATGGCCGTCGTCAAGAAGCACCCTTGCTCGATGTCATTTCTGCCAATAGCTTGAGACACCATGTTCTTGACATGGCCAGTCTGTGTCAGCAAGCGGGCACCATGGTCAGCGCTGTCATGTTGGGTGCCATTGCGGCCAGCGGTTTGCTGCCGTTTGAGCGTCGACATTATGAAGCGGTGTTGTCTGGCAACAGCGCTTCTGCTAAAGCCAGCCTGCGTGGATTTTCATTGGCGTTTGAGCGAGTCAATCTGCAGCGTGAACAAGCGACCTATGTAGAAAAGGTCTTGTCACCTGCTGTGCCAAAGGCAAGTTTAGTTTTTAGTTTGCCAACTCAAGTGGCACAGCAATTTCCACAGCATACGCACGAACTCTTGGCCTTGGCATTTGATCGATTGGTTCAATACCAAAACGAAAACTATGCACAGCTGATGGTGACGCGCTTGTTGAAATTAAAAGCCATTGAACTGGCCAGCCCTGGTGCATTTGCTGAATGTCCAGTGACCACAGAAACCATTCGATGGTTGGCCTTGTGGATGGCTTTTGACGACATCATTCAAGTGGCACATCTGAAAAGCAAAGCAACGCGTTGGCAACGTGTGTCAAGCGAAGTGAAACTCAAAGAGGGCGAGTTGCTGAAAGTCTATGACCACTTCAAGCCAGGCGTGCCAGAGATTGCAGCCATGCTGCCGTCCTCTTGGGCTCAGGGTTTGTTGAGGTGGGACCGTGCACGCATTTTGAAGGGCAAGGCCGCGTGGTCAATGCCGATTAAGTTGGCTCGTCACTCTGTTTTGGGCCTTGTGAGTTTGCGCATTTTGGCGGCCATGCGTGCACTGCGGCCCTTAGGCAGTCGCTATACCACCGAACAATCGCTCATTGAAGAATGGCTTGAAGGGATAGGAAAAGCTTGCCTTCGCTCGTCTGCATTGGCTTTGGAAGTTGCACGGTGTGGGCAGTTAATCAAGGGCTACGGCAGTACCAATGAGCGCGGTAAAGATAACCTGCTGCATATCTTGCGCACCGTTTGTCAGCCTTCAACAGAGAAATCTTGGGATGCTCAAGCGGCAGTTGTGGCACAGATTAGAAAAGCTGCTTTGCAAGACGAAAAAGGGCAGTCGTTTGATCTT
>CANKOT010000155.1 GCA_947484245.1 Comamonadaceae bacterium | reverse complement strand
TTACAAGATCTTGGCATTTCAACCACGCACATCAAGACGATTGAGGATACCTACACCGCCCAAGCCATGATCATGACTGATTTGGACAACAACCAAATCACTGCCTTCCACCCGGGCGCCATGATGCAAGCCCACGCTTTGCATGTGGAAAAGCATCCGGATATCCGTCTGGGCATCATCTCACCCGACGGGCGTGACGCCATGCTTTCACACGCACAGCAGATGGCCGATGCAGGTATTCCTTTTGTCTTCGATCCTGGTCAAGGATTGCCCATGTTCGATGGCCAAGAGTTGCGCAATTTCATTGAGTTGGCAACATGGGTCACAGTGAATGACTATGAAGGAAAAATGCTGAGTGACCGCACGGGTTGGAGTTCGGCCGAGATCTCTTCGCATGTGAAAGGTCTGATCGTGACCTTGGGCGCTCAGGGTTGTGAAGTTTGGCAGCAGGGTCATAAACATGTAGTAGATCCAGTGAAAGCCCAAGCCGTGGTCGACCCCACGGGCTGCGGCGATGCATGGCGTGGCGCTTTGCTGTTCGGATTAGAACAAGGCTGGGATTTGCTTAAGTGTGCCGAGCTAGGCAACCGAGTGGGTGCCATCAAAATAGCCAGTCGTGGTCCCCAAAATTACCAGCTGACATAAAAAAACCCGGTGCATGCACCGGGTTGGGAGTGGGCGAAAGTCCCTGACTGGATCAGTTAGGGCTTTGACGCTGTCGGAAAAGGCCAAGCAGCTTGTGGGTTCAGCGTGGTTTGTGCCACATGTTGCACAGCTGAAGGCTTAGCTACGTGCGCAGCCGGTTTTGAAGCGACTACTTTCTTAGCGATTGGTTTTTTTTTTGCAGCAACCTTTTTAGCGGGTGCTTTTTTAGCGGCTGGCTTTTTTTTTGCTACTGGCTTCTTTGCAGGCGCCTTTTTAGCAGCCGGCTTTTTCTTAGCTGCTGGTTTTTTAGCAGGTGCCTTTTTAGCAACCGGCTTTTTCTTAGCTGCTGGTTTTTTAGCAGGTGCTTTTTTAGCGACTGGTTTTTTCTTCGCTACAGGTTTCTTAGCAGCCACTTTTTTTGCGGCTGGTTTCTTAGCAACAGCTTTTTTTGCTGCTGGCTTCTTCTTTGCTGCTGGTTTTTTTGCAGCGATTTTTTTTGCAGTTGCCATTAGATACTCCTAGATCAAGTTTTCAGATCGTTGGTTCAAAACACTTGGCTCTTCATCAAAGCCAAGAGATTCATGGAACTGGACAGGTGTCCAATTCCATGAACGGGGTAAGTCCAAGCACCGGTGACTGGATTTAAGTCAGACAGTGTTTGAACAAAGAGGTCATGCATGGTGTCAATCAATCCCAAGACAGCGCACCGCCGGTTTGGTATTCAATCACGCGTGTTTCAAAGAAATTGCGTTCCTTTTTCAAATCAATCATTTCGCTCATCCAAGGAAATGGATTTTCTTCGTTAGGGTACAAAGTCTCAAGACCAATTTGGGTGGCTCGGCGATTGGCAATATAGCGCAAATAGCCCTTGAACATGGAAGCGTTCATGCCCAGCACGCCGCGTGGCATGGTGTCTTCTGCGTATCGGTACTCAAGTTCAACGGCTTGGTGAAACAGATCGATGATGTCTGCCTTGAACTCACTTGTCCACAAATGCGGATTTTCAAGTTTGATTTGGTTGATCAGATCGATACCGAAGTTGCAATGCATAGATTCATCGCGCAAGATGTACTGGTATTGTTCGGCCGCACCGGTCATTTTGTTTTGGCGACCTAAGGCCAAAATTTGGGTAAAGCCGACATAAAAGAACAGGCCTTCCATCAAACACGCGAACACAATAAGGGACTTGAGCAGGGTCTGGTCAGTCTCGGGAGTGCCAGTATGGAAATGGGGGTCCATGATTGCAGCAATAAAGGGAATCAAGAACTCGTCTTTATTGCGAATGGATGGCACTTCGTTGTAGGCATTGAAGATTTCACTCTCATCCAATCCCAAAGACTCAACAATGTACTGGTAGGCGTGGGTATGAATGGCTTCTTCAAAGGCTTGACGCAGTAAAAACTGCCTGCACTCGGGCGCTGTGATGTGACGGTAGGTACCCAGCACAATATTATTGGCTGCCAATGAGTCTGCGGTCACAAAAAAACCTAAATTGCGCTTGATGATCCGTCGCTCATCTTCGGTCAGGCCATTGGGGTCTTTCCACAAGGCGATGTCGCGGGTCATATTGACCTCTTGCGGCATCCAGTGGTTGGCACAGGTGGCGAGGTATTTCTCCCAAGCCCATTTGTATTTAAAGGGAACCAACTGATTGACGTCGGTTTGACCATTGATGATGCGCTTGTCAGCAGCATTCACACGTCTGGTGTCGGCCGTTTTGGTAGGCGCAGCAGAAGCGGTGGGTGGGGTGTTTGAAACCACCGCACCATCGTCAAGAACCCGCGTAGTGGGGGGGGGCGATGCAACCGCAGGCGGCGGCGAAACATTTCCTTGCAAAGGAACGGGCGACATTGGCAGTACTTCTTCTTCCCAGGTCAACATAGTTGTGTGTCCATCATTCTGATTATCAATGGAGAAATGAGAAATTCACAGAATTCATTCACATTCCTCGCGGGCTTTGTTGTTGATTTGCGTCGACACACACGGTTGTGAGCGCTTAGCAAACAGGAGGTGTTGTTATTGGCAGGCCTCACAGGTGGGGTCCTCAATGCCGCACACCTTGATGTCAGTGGCAGGTGCTTGCGCTTGAACTTGTACACGCGCACTTGCTGCAGCAATTTCCATGGCGCTCAAACCGGAGCCAGAGCCAGAGGCCACGGCGTTGTGCGAACCAGATTGGACCGTGGATTTTTCAACCTGTGTGGCGCTGGTGGTGCGCAAATAGTAGGTGGTTTTGAGGCCACGCAACCATGCAAGTTTGTAGGTTTCGTCAAGCTTTTTACCTGATGCGCCAGCCATATAGATATTAAGGGATTGCGCTTGGTCTATCCATTTTTGACGACGTGCTGCAGCCTCGACCAGCCACTGTGTTTCCACTTCGAAGGCGGTTGCATACAAATCTTTGAGGTCTTGGGGAACGCGGTCTATGGGTCGCAATGAGCCGTCAAAGTGTTTGAGATCCATAACCATCACATCGTCCCACAGGCCAAGGCGTTTGAGATCCTTCACCAAATAAGCGTTGATGATGGTGAACTCGCCCGACAGATTGGACTTGACTGACAAGTTACCAAAACAGGGTTCAATCGAGGCGTCAACGCCTACGATATTGGAGATGGTGGCAGTCGGCGCAATCGCGACACAGTTGGAGTTGCGCATACCGTCTATTTTGATTTTTTGACGTAACGCTTCCCAGTCCAAGGTGGTGCTACGGTCGACTTCAATATAGCCACCGCGGGCTTTTTCCAGCATGTCTAGGGTATCCAACGGGAGGATACCTTGATCCCACAAAGAACCTTGGTAGGTAGAGTAGCGACCGCGCTCCTTGGCGAGTTCTGTGGAAGCCCAGTAAGCGTAGTAACAAACAGCTTCCATGGAGCTATCGGCGAATTCGATAGCCGCTTTGGACGCATAAGGCACACGCATTTCATACAGACTGTCTTGGAAAGCCATGATTCCCATGCCAACAGGACGGTGCTTGAAGTTGGAGTCTCGGGCTTTCTTAACAGCGTAATAGTTGATGTCGATCACGTTGTCGAGCATGCGCATGGCAGTATTCACGGTGCGCTTGAGTTTGTCGTGGTCGAGTTCAGGGCCAAGGGCGCCTTGTTTAAGGTGTTGTATGAGGTTGACCGAGCCCAAGTTGCAAACAGCAGTTTCTGTGTCGCTGGTATTGAGGGTGATTTCAGTACACAGGTTGGAGGAATGCACCACGCCGACATGTTGCTGGGGTGAGCGCACATTGCAGGCGTCTTTGAAAGTGATCCAAGGATGACCTGTTTCAAACAGCATGGTCAGCATCTTGCGCCACAGATCGGCAGCTTGCAAAGTCTTGGTTGGCTGAATCAGGCCTTGCTTGGCTTGTGTTTCATAGTTGGTATAGGCCTTCTCAAACTCACTGCCGAATTTATCGTGCAAGTCTGGGGTGGTTGAAGGGGAGAACAATGTCCACTCGCCTTTTTCCATGACGCGGCGCATGAACAGGTCGGGGATCCAGTTGGCGGTATTCATGTCGTGGGTGCGGCGACGATCATCGCCGGTGTTTTTGCGCAACTCTAAAAACTCTTCAATATCCAAGTGCCAAGTTTCCAAATAGGTGCAGACAGCACCTTTGCGCTTGCCGCCTTGGTTGACAGCCACCGCGGTGTCGTTGACGACCTTGAGGAAGGGCACAACGCCTTGCGACTCCCCGTTGGTGCCTTTGATGTGAGAACCCAAGGCACGCACACGAGACCAGTCGTTGCCTAAACCGCCAGCGAATTTGGAGAGCAAGGCGTTTTCTTTGATGGACTCGTAAATGCCGTCTAAATCATCAGGCACGGTGGTCAGGTAGCAGCTAGACAACTGTGGGCGCAAAGTACCGCTGTTGAAAAGAGTGGGTGTGCTGGACATGAAGTCAAAGGAAGACAGAACTTCATAAAACTCGATTGCACGTTCTTCGCGGTTGACCTCGCCCAGCGACAAGCCCATGGCTACGCGCATGAAAAACGACTGGGGTAATTCGATACGCTGCTTGCGTACATGCAGGAAATAGCGGTCGTACAGGGTTTGCAGACCTAAGTAGTCGAACTGAAGATCGCGCTCGGCTTTGAGCGCCTTGGCTAAGCGAGGTAAGTCAAATTGCAGCAGACGCGCATCTAGGAGTTCGTTGTCGACACCTTTTTTGATGCAACTGGCGAAGTTGTCTACATAGTTTTGGGCCATTTCGGCTTGGGTAACTTCCTTGCCCCAGACTTCTTTGGCAATGGAGTACATCAACAAGCGGGCTGTGGCATAGGTGTAATCGGGTTCTTTTTCGATCAGTGTGCGCGCTGCAAGCACTGACGCTTTGTGCACCTCTTCCATGGGAATGCCGTCATAAAGGTTTCGCATGGTTTCATTGAGGATAGGCTCTGCTTGGATGTCTACGTTCAAGCCAGCGCAAGCAGCTTCTACCAATCCACGCAGACGCGCCATGTCGAGCACCATGCGTTTGCCGCCATCGATCACATGCAACACGGGTTCAGAGGGGTTGGCTGGCTCTTTGTGAGCGGCACGCTCTTGGGTTCTTCTTTCACGGTACAGAACATAGGCACGCGCCACTTCATGGTGACTGCCGCGCATGAGGCCGAGCTCGACTTGGTCTTGTACGTCTTCGATGTGGAAAGTGCCACCGCCTGGGCGTGAGCGCATAAGGGCACGCACAACGGCTTGGGTGAGTTGGTCAACGGTTTCACGCACGCTGGCGGATGCAGCGCCTTGCGTACCGTGAACGGCCAAGAAAGCCTTCATCATGGCCACAG
>CANKOT010000154.1 GCA_947484245.1 Comamonadaceae bacterium | reverse complement strand
TGCGTGACCGTCTGGCCAAACTGAATCCGACGGCCTCTGCCCGCGTGGCAAACCGTTTGATCGAAGCGTCTGAACGCAACTATTGGCATCCCGATGCCGAGACCTTGCAAGCCCTTCGACAAGTAAGTGAAGAACTGGAAGATCGCCTAGAAGGCGTGTATGAAGGAGCTACCCCATGAATGTTGAAACCTTACCGTTCCCGACAGTGAAACGCAATCCAAGATTAGACGGGGAGGGCAGCCTGCAAGTTCAGCTTGATCCCAATGTGAAAATTGGCAATGCCAAAGTCTTTGCCATTTATGGCAAGGGCGGTATTGGCAAAAGCACCACATCGTCAAACTTGTCTGCCGCATTTTCGAAAATGGGCAAACGTGTTTTGCAAATTGGCTGTGACCCCAAGCACGACAGCACCTTCACGCTGACCAAAAAGATGCTGCCCACGGTCATTGACGTGCTTGAAACGGTAGACTTTCATGCGGAAGAATTACGCGTTGAAGACTTTGTCTTTGAAGGCTACAACGGCGTGATGTGTGTCGAAGCGGGCGGCCCGCCTGCTGGCACTGGCTGCGGTGGTTATGTGGTGGGTCAGACGGTGAAGTTGCTCAAAGAGCACCACCTACTGGAGGACACCGACGTGGTCATTTTTGATGTGCTAGGCGACGTGGTGTGTGGTGGTTTTGCAGCACCCTTGCAGCATGCCGATCGCGCCATGATTGTGACCGCCAACGATTTTGATTCCATCTTTGCGATGAACCGCATTGTGCAAGCCATTGGTGCCAAGGCCAAAAACTACAACGTGCGTTTGGGCGGTGTCATTGCCAATCGCAGTGCAGCCACCGATCAAATTGACAAGTACAACGATCGGATTGGTTTGAAGCTTGCAGCGCACTTCCCAGATCTGGATGTGATTCGCCGCAGTCGTTTGAAAAAATCGACACTCTTTGAGATGGAGCACTCACCCGAGCTGGAAGCTGTGCAAAAAGAATACATGCGACTGGCTGCGAGCATGTGGGTGGGCGGCGAGGCCTATTCTGCGGTGCCCATGAAAGACCGCGATATTTTTGATCTGTTGGGTTTTGATTGAAGCCAAGTTCATGAACGAAATGACTTACGAACAACGTCGAGGGCAGATCGAACATTACTTCGATCGGACGGCTGTCGCTGCGTGGGAAAAACTCACGTCCGATGCACCCGTCGGCCGCATTCGCGCCAGCGTGCGTGCAGGCCGTGATCAAATGCGAGCCACTTTGGTTTCGTGGCTGGGCGAGGACCTGCGCGGCAAACGCATTTTGGATGCGGGCTGTGGAACCGGTGCTTTGGCGGTTGAGGCTGCGCGTCTGGGTGCCGAAGTTGTGGCGATAGATTTATCGCCTACTTTGGTCAACTTGGCACGCGAACGGATTCCGGCCGATGTGGCGCACTTGGTAGAGTTTCACAGTGGTGACATGCTCGACAAGAGCTTGGGTCATTTTGACCATGTGGTGGCGATGGACTCCATCATTCACTATGGCACAGAAGATGCCGTCAATGCATTGGCGCAGTTGGCTGAACGCACCAGCAAATCGATGGTGTTCACGTTTGCACCGCGCACCCCCATGTTGGCACTCATGATTTCAGTGGGTCGTTTGCTACCCCGCGGCGATCGCGCGCCCTGGCTTGAACCCATGGCGGAAACCCGCATTGCCCAACTCATGAAGACACACGAATCACTGAACGACTGGCAATGCGCTCGCACGCACAAAGTCTCCAGTGGTTTTTACAAATCCAAAGCCATGGAGTGGATGCGTTCATGAAAGGCAAGACTTTTTCCAAGTACGTCAAGCAACTGCCTTCGACTTGGTTGCCGTTTGCCGACGTCACCAGCGCGGGCTTGCCCATGTCTCGGCTGTTGCGCTTGTCTTTGTTCAAATTCACCATGGGCATCACCACAGCCCTCATGATTGGTACCTTGAATCGGGTGATGATTGTGGAGTTGGGTGTGCCGGCTTGGCTGGTTGCCATGATGCTGGCCTTGCCCCTATTGGTCGCGCCGTTCCGTGCTGTCACTGGGTATCAGTCTGACGTGCATGTTTCTGCTTTTGGCTGGCGCCGCGTGCCCTACATGTGGGGCGGTACCTTGATTCAATTCTTAGGATTGGCGGTCATGCCATTTGCGCTTTTAGTCCTCTCGGGTCGGGGCCAAGTGCCTGTGCCCGATTGGGTCGGTCAAGGCGCTGCAGCCATGGCTTTTTTGATGGTGGGTGCGGGCTTACAAACTTCGCAAACAGCTGGTTTGGCGCTTGCCACAGACCAAGCCAGTGAAGAAACCAGGCCCCGTGTGGTGGCGCTGATGTACACCATGCTGTTGGTGGGTGCCGTGTTTGGCAGCTTGGTCTATAGCGTGTTGCTGTCTGACTTCACGCCTGAATATTTGGTTCAAACGGTGCAAGGCACTGCCTTGGTGGTCCTGATCCTCAATGGCTTTGCGTTGTGGAAACAAGAGCCGCGCAATCCCGCGCGTGTGGCGGCATTGAAAACTCAAATTCGCAGACCCTTCAGAGAAGTCTGGGCGGAGTTCATTGCCCTTCCTCAGGCCCGCCGCTTTTTATGGGCGACAGCTCTGGGCACCATGGCCTTCAACATGCAAGACATTATTTTGGAGCCTTATGGCGGAGAAATTCTCAAGCTGAGCGTGGGCGCCACCAGTGCACTGACGGCCATGTTGGCGGGCGGTGGGTTGTTGGGCTTTTATGTGGCAGGTCGCAAGTTGGCCGGTGGCATTGACCCCATGCGTTTGGCAGCCTACGGCGCATTGGCCGGCTTGCCTGCATTCTCTGCTGTGATTTTCTCGGCGCCGCTAGACGCTGGTTGGCTATTTCGATGTGGTGCCTTTGGCGTGGGTTTCGGCGGTGGCTTGTTTGCGGTGGGCACCTTGTTCACCGCCATGCGTCTTGAATCTGCCTTTGTTGGACTTGCATTGGGTGCCTGGGGCGCTGTTCAAGCGGCGGCGGCTGGTCTGTCGATGTTCTTTGGGGGTGTATTGCGCGATGTCGTGACCACTCTCAGCGCTGAGGGTGCGTTGGGCCCCGCTTTGACCGATCCCTCTGTGGGTTACAGCATGGTCTATCACGTCGAAATGCTGTTGTTGTTCTTGACTTTGATTGCGGTGGGCCCTTTGGTCAGGCGCAGAAGTTCTGTTTCACCCGTTGTTCCCCAAACCCTCGGCTTGGCCGAGTCTCGTATTTAGTTATCAGTTGTTCACAAGGAGAAGTCGTTATGCAAACCGTAGGAAACATTACAGGCTACGTCGATCTAGCGCAAATACTGTTGTATGTGTTTTGGATCTTTTTCGCTGGCCTTATTTATTATCTTGTTCAAGAAGGTCACCGCGAGGGCTATCCCATGGAGTCCAGCAGCAGTGGTCGGGCTGTGGTCAAGGGCTTTCCGATTCCTGAGCCGAAAACCTTCTTGTTAGAAGGTGGCAGAAGTGTCACTGTGCCTGACCTGATGCGCAAAGAGCCAGCTTACAACGCTGTGGCCACCAGCCCCACTTCTGGCGCGCCCATTGAACCCAAGGGTGATGCCATGCTGGCAGCTGTCGGCCCCGGTTCTTATTCCAACCGTGAAGATGTGCCAGAAATGACATGGCATGGCAAACCACTGATTCAACCACTTCGTGTGGTCAGCGATTACACAGTAGCCTCACAAGATGTGGACCCTCGTGGACTGCCAGTGATGGCGGGCGACGGCAAACAAGGCGGAACCGTCAAAGACATTTGGATCGACTCCGCTGAGATGATGTTCCGCTACTTGGAAGTCGAAATTGCCGGTGGCAAAACTGTTTTGCTGCCCATGATGTTTTCAGTGATACGTAGAAATCAAGTTGAAGTGCATTCTGTCTATGCGCGTCATTTTGCAGCGGTACCTGCCCTCAGAAACCCTGACCAGATCACCAAACTGGAAGAGGAAAAAATCAGTGCTTATTACGGCGGCGGTACTTTCTACGCCGACGCAAAGCGCAGTGAACCGCTGATCTGAAGGCAGATCAGCGTCAATTGAAGTCGAATTGAAAGTCTGTTGAGGAAAAGATAATGGCGATCGAAAATTTGGGTCATGAATACGAGTTTGAACCGCAGTTCGGTTTGCCCGAACGCTTGCCAAGTGACGAGTTCATTGTCTGGCAGGGCTCACCCGATGTGGCAGCCTTGGCTTATTCAGCCTTTCACTTCAAAAAATTGGCGCTGTATTTTGCGGCTTTGATCGTGGTGTGTGCTTGGCCCGCTTTAGAGGCGGGTGCTGGCTTGATGGCTGTTTTGTCGGCCATTCAATGGATCACGCCCTTGGCCGTCATTGCCTTGGCCACTGTCTGGATGCTGGCCCATTTCACAGCGCGCACAACGGTCTACACCATCACCAACAAACGTGTGGTGATGCGCTTGGGCATTGTTCTGACGGTGACGTTCAACTTGCCCATGACGCAACTGGCTTCAGCCGATGTGCGCGTGCTGCAAAACGGTTTTGGCGACATTACCTTGGCCCTGAAAGGCGCTGACCGCATTGGCTGGGTGCATTTGTGGCCCAGCGTGCGGCCCTGGCGCATTGCAAAGCCTGAGCCTACTTTGCGTGCGGTGGCCGATGTACAAAATGTCGCTCAAAAGCTGCGTGATGCATGGACGCAAAACACAGGCCAGGCTGCCAACGCAACGGCAGCCACAAGCGCCGCTCAAAATGAGCGTCTTGAGGGTGGCTATATGCAAGTGAGTGCCACATGACGCAAGCCCAACTCGCCCAGACATCTCGAGTCCACGTGCCACTGGCACCCGACAGTTTTCCGCGCTGGATTCTGTATTTCGCCGCTGGCATCATTGCCTTCTCACTGATTTCGGTCGGCTTGATTCGCATCACTGGCAACGGCCCCGATCAGCGCGCAGCTGCCGCCTCGTTGCAACGTTCGTTGGTGTTCGAAGATCAAAAAGATGGTGGCGTTCGCGTTGCCGATGGCGTCTCAGGACAAACCCTGACGGTGTTGTATGGCGAACAAGGTTTTGTGCGCGGTGCGCTGCGCGCTTTAGCGCGCGAACGCTTCGCCAGGGGCATTGGTTCTGCCCAACCCTTTGATTTAATTGCCCGTGTGGATGGCAGGGTCACTTTGATGGACCCAAGCACAGGACAGCGTGTCGACTTAGAATCGTTTGGTCCAACCAATACGGCGGAATTTGCTCGATTTTTAGCCATGCAACCTGAATGATTCAGGATTGACTTAGCCAACCCTTTACAAAGCTGGAGCTTTTCTTTCATGCAAGCAAATACAACCATTGACACTGCCGAACAAGCTTCGCAAAAAGCGGTTGAAAGCACCATGCTCAGCCCCCGCTTTTACACCACCGACTTTGCAGCCATGGACCGTCTCGATGTCTCTCCCATGCGAGCAGAGTGGGACAAAATGATGGCGGAATATGA
>CANKOT010000153.1 GCA_947484245.1 Comamonadaceae bacterium | reverse complement strand
AGTCTCATGGTCATGTGAATTTGCAAGAGTTCAATGCCTACATGGAAGTCACGGCCATTACGCGCCGCAAAGACGCCATTTTGACCTCCATCATTTCTCAAGTCACCCCTTCAGAGTCGAGCCTCATTAAACGGGTTGCCTTAGAACCCGTCTTCTTGAACCATTTGAGCAAAGCCATGGGCATCAAGGGTGTGAAAAAAGTGGTCATGCACGAACCGCTGACCAACTTGCGCAAGGTGATCTCCATTGTGGTCGATCGAAAGATGCCGCAAACCGAGGTTTGGCGTGCTTTGTATGGCGCCGCCTCCTTGTTGCGTTCTGGCGGCAAAATGGTCATCGCAGTGAACGATGACATTGACCCCGACAATGCCGACGCCCTGCTTTGGGCCATGAGTTATCGGGCCAACTTTGCACTCGATTTGCAAGTGCTGCAAAACCGCGACCCTGGCCACGGGCCTCGCAGTCCTCGAAACAAGGGCATGGACTCCTCCTTGCTGATTGATGCAACCCTGAAAGATAATTTTCCGCCGATTGCACTGCCGAAAAAAGAATTCATGGAGAACGCAAAGGCCATTTGGGAAGAGTTGGGTTTGCCCCCATTAAAACCAGAATCACCTTGGTTTGGTTATTCTCTGGGTGATTGGAGCGAGCGTAACGAGCAAATGGCACAGCGCGCGGTCAAGGGCGATTACTTTGTGACGGGTGAAGAAATTGCGAAAATGCGTCGGAAAGATGTCGCCATGAACACCGAAATTAAGCATGTGATGGCAGACGAGGGACGTAAATCGCTGCTTGCAAAGAGCAAATCCAAAGTCGCTGCCAAGGGCAAGAAAACCAGTCTCAAAAAATAAGAGTCCAACGCAATTTTTAAAGGTTTCAAATGGAAAGCGTCAAACAGAATAAATTGCTGACCGAAGTTGGCCGAGGAACGCCCATGGGCGAACTCATGCGACGCTATTGGCAACCGATTGGCGCGGCCGTCGATCTTGAGAGCAAATGGACCAAGCGAGTCAGATTGCTCGGCGAAGATTTGGTCATTTTCAAAGACCGCCAAGGACGCCTGGGATTAATTGCCGAGCAGTGTCCTCACCGCCGCGCCTCTTTTGCGCATGGCATCCCCACCGAAAATGGCATTCGCTGCCCGTATCACGGCTGGGAGTACAACGCGCAAGGCAAGTGCATTCACCAACCCAATGAGCAAGACAAGTGCGCATTCAGAGACAAGGTCAGCACCGATGCCTACCCAGTCCAAGAAATGGGCGGCATGCTGTTTGCCTACATGGGTCCGCAACCTCAGCCGCTTCTGCCGCGTTGGGATGGTTTTGTGGCGCAAGGCACGATTCGCATCATGGGGCGAACCATCCTGCCAATCAATTGGCTGCAGATCATGGAAAACTCACTTGACCCGGTGCACACCGAATGGCTGCATGGCCACCACTATGAGTTTTTAAAAGAGCAAGAAGGTGTCAAAGTCGCCATCAGCACACGCCACTTGAAAATTGATTTCAAAGAGTTTGAATATGGCATGACCAAGCACCGGCTGTTAGAAGGCCATTCAGAAGATGGCGACGACTGGAAAGTAGGACACCCTATTGTGTTTCCAAACATGCTGGCTGTGGGCAATGGCGATGAGAAGTCACGCTATTACTCATTCCAAATGCGTGTGCCCGTAGACGATACGCACACCATGCACCTTTGGTTCAACGCTTATGTGCCGCCCCAAGGTGTGACAGTGCCCAGGCATCTTCTCGAAAAAGTTCATACCTACGAGGTTCCCTTTATGGATGACAAGGGAGAGTTCATCGTTGACAACGTGGATGGGCAAGACATGATGGCCTGGATTTCTCAAGGGGTCATTGCAGATCGTTCTTTGGAAAATTTGGGCGCTACAGACAAAGGCGTTGTGATGTACCGCCGCCTGCTGAAACGAGAAATGCAAAAGGTGAAAGCTGGCATCGATCCGATGGGCATCTTGCGCGACAGCGCTCGCAATGAACGCATTGACCTGCCCAATGAGAAAAAGAAACATCACAACAGCGATGGCTTCACCAGCTTCATGATGCGTACGCACGCCAAGTATTCTCCCATCGCCAACGACTTGTCGGAGTTGTTTGAACCTCACCTCCACACAGCCAAGTAAGTACCATGCAAACCAATGAGCTCAAACAAAGACTGATCGACGCAGGCCATATTTTGGAAAATGCGGGTCAAGGCGACCTAACCCGCGGCCACGTCTCCATTCGCTTACCCGACAACCCCACTCACTTCATCATGAAGCCCCACAGTTATGGGTTTGATGAAATCACACTTGAAAACATTGTGCTGTGCAACCTCGAAGGCGAAAAAGTGGGCGGTGGTGGCCGCAAGCACAGTGAGGTTTACATTCACTCCGAAATTTACAAAGCTCGGCCAGAAGTGAACAGTGTGATTCACACGCACCCCACCTATGCCGTTGCGCTGTCTGCAACCAGTCAGGCTTTAGAACCCATCAGCCAACCTGCGGTTGCCTTTGCAGATGGTCTGCCTTATTTCAATGAAGCCATTGACCTCATTCGCACGCAAGATCTCGGCCGAGGTGTGGCCAAAGCATTGGGTTCCTGTAAAGCCGTTCTGATGCGTAACCATGGCGCCGCCATTGTGGGTCAGAATGTAGAAGAGGCCACCATCTTGGCCATCATGCTAGACAATGCCTGCCAAATACAGCTGGCCACCATGGCGGCTGGTGGCATCGGTGAAAAGTTCACGTCCGAGCAAGTTCACAAGTTGCACCACGATATTACAAGGCCTGAGCAATATGTCATTAATTTTGAATATTTGAGAAGACGTGCCATTCGAAATATGGCATCCTGATAACCCACCCGATTTTTTTTCATGCTAATTGACTTTGCAACTCCGAATAGGAACCATCCGATGCGCACCTTCAATACCCTTTTGAGCACCGTTTGTTTGGCAATCACGTGTGGCCTTGCACAAGCCCAAACAGTGGACGCAAGCAAGCCCCTTTCCATTCAAGAGCTGGCAAACTACCAAGGCGCTGACCGAACCGCCCGACTCATTGAAGGCGCCAAAAAAGAAGGCAGTTTGGTGGTCTATCACGTGTACCCAGCTCTGACCAACATCATGAATGATTTCGGTAAGAAGTACGGCATCAAAATCAAATCTTGGCGCGCAGGTTCTGAAGCCGTCCTGCAGCGCGTCACCAGTGAAAATCGGGGCAATAAGTTTGATGTCGACATTGTTCAAAACAATGCGCCAGAAAATGAAGCTGCGTTCAGAGAAAAACTGCTGCAAGATGTGTATTCGCCCTATCAAGCTGATTTGTTAGCACAGGCTATACCGTCTCACAAACAATGGGTAGGTATCACCATTGACATTTGGACGGCGGCTTACAACACTGAAAAAATTAAGAAAGAAGACCTGCCCAAAACTTACAAAGATTTACTTGACCCCAAATGGAAAGGTCAACTAGGGATTGAGGGCAACAACCACGCATGGTTTGGTGCCTTGATGGCCAAAATGGGTGAAGACGAAGGACAAAAATTGTTCTCGAACATTGCCGGCACCAATGGCATTTCCAACCGAAAAGGTCATTCGCTGTTAACCATGATGGTGTCTTCGGGTGAAGTTCCCTTGGCACTCACTGTCTACAGCTGGAACCCTGAGCAATTGAAACAAAAGGGTGCGCCTGTTGAAGGATTGGCTTTGCAACCCTTGATGGCACAACCCAGCACCATCGCCATGCTGAAAAAATCGCCCAATCCGCACGCTGCACTTTTGTTCTATGACTACATGCTCAGCGAAGGTCAAAAGCAACTTCATGATTTGAAGTTTGTGCCAGCCAGCAAAAAATACGAGTTGCCCTTTCCCAAGGTGCCTCTCAATTTCATCGACCCCGGCATGGCTTTAGACCAACAAGCCAAGTGGTTCAAGATGTTTGAAGAAAACGTCATTAAAAAGACCAAATAAATGCGGACAACCTAGGCCGTGGCCATAGACAAGCCTCTTCAAATTGCCGTCGTTGGATTTGGCGCAGCTGCGCAGGCATTCATTCCAGCCATTCAGGCCAATTCATCCTTCCAGTTGGTGGCTGTGGTCGAGCCGCATCCCGAAGTTCAAAAAGCTGCCCAAGGTTTAGGCGTTCCTGTTTTTGAGGAATTATCGGAGCTCAAAACAGTCTCCCAAATCGATGGCGTCTACCTGGCCACGCCTACCCCATTGCATTCACAACAAGCCATCGCCTGTTTAGAAAACGGCTGGCATGTCTTGGTTGAGAAACCCATGGCCAGCAATGTTGCAGAAGGCATCGCCATGGTGCAAGCCTCACACCAATGCCATCGGCACTTGACTGTGGGTCATTCACACAGTTTTGATGCACCTGTACAGGCCATGAAACAAATCATTGAGCGTGGCGAAATAGGCACTGTGTCCATGGTCAATAACTGGTGTTTCACTGACTGGGTATATCGGCCACGAAGACCGGAAGAGTTAGATTCAAAATTGGGCGGAGGCGTGTTGTTCCGTCAAGGTGCACACCAAATTGATATTTTGCGTGCCTTGTGTCATTCACCTGTCAAGACCGTGAAGGCCAAACTTTTTAACACCGATCCCAAACGAAACACCATGGGAGCCCATGCCATTTATTTGGATTTTGAAAATGGTGCAGCCGCAACGGCCATTTACAACGGTTATGGTGGCATGTCTAGCATGGACTTAACGCAGCATATTTCAGAGTGGGGGTATGAGCAATTTCCAGATTCTCGCCAGTGGTACACCGCCAATCAAGCACCCCAGTCGGCTGAGCAAGAACTGGCAGCAAAGCAAAAACGGGCCCTTGGCGCCATTCCGGCTGAAGCGCCCTATCAGCCCCATTTTGGACTGACTGTGGTCAGTGGCAGTCAGGGCGATATTCGGCAAACCCCTCACGGCTTGATGGTTTGCAATGCGTCGGGGCAAACTGAAATTCACTTGCCATTGCATCAAAGCCCAAGAGACTTGGTCTTGGCAGAGCTCGAACAAACTTGGCGTGGAAAGGGCTCGCACTGGCACAGCGGCCATTGGGGCCTAGAGAACTTGCGAATTTGCCAGGCCGCCATAGAGTCTGCCGAATCTGGCAGAGAAGTGCTAATTTCGAACTAATCCCAATGCGATTCAGGGATGGGCCAAGACAAAAGTTCAGCCAATCGGCAAACCACCCAAAAAGCCTCCTCAGGATTGACCATAGAGGGCTCAGCGATCAAGCCCTGCCAACATTTTTCAAGGGCATCATTTTCTGCAATGCCAAGCTGAAACTGCTGTGAGCTGACAGTGTCCATCAACATGTTGGCCATGTCCTCACACAACTCATAGCGCTGCGTTAATTCACTGCGCGGCAAACTGGGCTTGTACTGACCCGGCTTGACGTACAACATCATGAAGGATTCAGGCACGAAGTTTTGATTTTCTTCGT
>CANKOT010000152.1 GCA_947484245.1 Comamonadaceae bacterium | reverse complement strand
GCATCGGGCGTTTGCCCAGGAATGTAGCTATAGCCCTTGGTGGCAGTTTGCTGATTGGCACCAAATCGCAAATCACCATAAGACGTGGCGGTGTCTGTAACTTCTGTAAAAGACAGCCCTGTTTCAAGCCACAGGCGACCCAAAATCATGCTCACTGCAAGTTTGTAGGCGTCATTGGCTGCTGTGAAACCCGTACCGCCTTCACCACCGCCATATGCAGGCGCTGCACTCATAAAACTGAAAGTAAGTGCCTTGGCTGTACCGTTGCTCCAACCGTCGGTGGTTTTATCGACCAAGGTTGCAGGGCCCACTTTGCTGAAATCAATCAAGTCCTTGATGGGGTAAATTGTATTGATATCACCCGTTGGCGTAGGCTTCACGAAGCGCAATACTTCAACGTTACTTAAGACGCCCTGAAACCCTTTGGCACTGGTCACCGTGACAGTTCGACCATCTGAGGTGACTGATACTTTTATATCTTGCAAACTTACATCGTAGAAATTGACGGTGTCAATGCCACCTCGCATGTCTACTTTGACACTGCCTGAATTATTGTTATTCAGTTTGAAACCATTGAGCCACACGTCATCAGACTTGGTAGAACCAAAGATGACATCACCGTTTTTGCCGCTGGTATGAATAGATCGAATGTTAATGAGGGTGTCTCGGCCTCCATACCCATCGAGAACATAGCCATCCTCGAGGTCAGCATAAATACTGGCGGGTGAGTCCCAATAAGCAACGCCGCCGCTCACCCAATCATACAAATCATTGATGATGGTGTCATCACCGGCGCCAGCTGCCACATTGGCATTGCCATGAATGGTAATTTTGTCTTTACCCCCCAGGCTGCGAATATTGGCCCACGGCTTGCCTTTTTCATGTTCAAAGGTGTCATCACCTTCGGTGAGATTGATATCAGCCATTCATGAACCCCACGCCCTTCTTGGCAAAGTTCTTCAAGTTGGGCATCACTTCCGTTAATTTATCTTGCGGCAATCCAAGCCACAACAGCAAATCAGCGGCCACTTGATCGCTTGACATTTGCGGTACCCAATAGCCACGTTTGCCATCGTGCGCATCGTCCACACCACCTAAAACCAATGACGGAAACTTGTCGCCATACATCTTGGCGCCATTCACTTGCCCGCCCATCACCATCCAATGACTGCCCCATGCATGGTCAGAGCCATTGCCTGCTGCGGGGTCTAGGGTTCGGTTGAATTCACTGGTTACAAAAACTGCTACTTCGTTGGCCATGCCAGCAGCCGTGATGGCTTTATCAAAGGCTGCCAAGGCATCGGCCAATTGAGACAACTGCGAGTCTTGGTCATCATTGCCTGAGGTGTTGGCGGTGTTGCGTTGATTGGCATGGGTGTCAAAACTGCCCCACTCCGTGAAGTAAACCTGTCGCGTTGAACCACTGGCTTTGTAGTAAGGCAAGGTCTGCGCAAAGAAGCGCATGCGCCTTCCAATGTCATTGTCTTTGAAGGTGGCTGCAGGCTCCGTTGCAGATTTGCTGGCAACGGCAAGCTCGCGGGTGTCAAGGAAAGCACCCCTGAAGGTGCGTGCATATTCTGCTTCCACATTGGTGGCAGATTGAAGCCGCGTCATTGACTCCAAAATTTGCGTCCACCGGTTGTTCGGATCGGTTAAATCGGCAGAACCAAAGTAACGCGAGTTGCCCGTGTTGGCGTTCACAATTCGGCTGCGCTGACCCAACACCAAAGTGCCATTGCTGCTGCTCAGAGCAATGAGCGGCGCCTTCAAAGAAGCATTGCCACCCAGCGCTTCAATGGCGCGGCCACCCCAACCACTGGGGTCTTCATCGCCCATCCAGCCTTGTATGTATTGCGACTGCTCGGGGTGCGAATACAAGAAAGGTGGCAGCACAGCCTTGCCATTCAAAACCTCTGCAGCCGTGGTAGGTTTGACCAATGCACCTGCATTGACTAAGAATGCCAAGCGACCGCTGTTAAAGATACTGTTCAAAGGTGCCATGGCAGAGTTCAAGCCCATGCTGTGACCCAAAAAACTGCCTGACAATGGCGTGAGTGCATCCTTCTTGACGGCAATGCTAGGCCTAGATTTTTCATAATCAGAGTAGGCCGCATCCATGGGCACAATCATGTCATTGGCGTCGTTACCGCCATTCAAATGAATCACGATCAGGGCTTTGTAGCCTGTGAGGCCTGCAGAAAAACTGCTCATGGAGTAAAGGCTAGAGCCCAAGCCCACACCTGCGCCAGCAGCCAGCGAAAGCTTCTTTAAAAAATCACGACGCGCGTTCATTTGACAACTCCAAATGTGGGGGTGCTGATCAAAACTTCCAAAAGTCTGGCAAATTTTTGCACCGAGTTTTGAGATGCCAATTCATTGGCCAGCAAATTTTTAGCGCCCAAGCGAATGGTGGCTGGCATGGCGCCCTTGAAGAAGCGTTCACTGAGCAAAGCGATCAAAGCCTCGTCAGATTTTTCAACGGCTTTGACAAACAAATCGATTTCACAACCCGCATTGGTGAAGTTGCTTAAGACTTCCATTTCATAATTCAAAGCACCAATTCTTCTTCTCACTTCATCTGAACGAAGAAGCTTTTGTTCGGGTGCAGGTGTGAGCGATTCTGGGGCTTTGTGGTTGGGTGCAAAGTAGCCAAACACGTTGGGCGCTGAATAAACTTTTTGAGTTCCAACAGAGATAATCTTGCCATCGCCCTGCCTTGACATCACAGTGGAGGTACAACCTAAGCCCCTTAGCATGTTGGTAAAGTGCAATAAGGGTTCTTTGATTTTGCCAACACGCGCAATCTGCTGCGTAGGATCATCACCTGCCCTGGCTTCAGCGTCCGTCAAAATGGCCTTCACAACTTTGGCCAAATTTGCACCCGAGCTTGTATAGACTTTGCTCACACGCGAGATGTACTCCGGCGATGGATCGCTGGTCACCATACTTTGAATGAGACGGCGCGACACAAAGGGTGCTGCATTGGGATGCGTTGTCAAAATATTCAGCAGACTGTCTAGGTCTTTTTCAGCATTTTGTCCCGCCGGTATTTTGGTGCCCAGCACCACTTTTTCAGTGGTGTCGTGCGCATCTTTGTTGGTGCGCATGCGCATGGGCACTTTTAAATTAGCACCATTGGTTTTAGGCAAACCTTTTTCCCAAGAATTTTCCCAGCCCGACAAAGCTTTGGTCGCCATCATCACATCGGCTTGCGAATAGGTCTCAATGGGCGCCCCTTTAGCGTCTCGCAATATCGTGCCGTCTTGGCCCAACTTCACCAAGCCCACTGAAAACAATTGCATCAACTCACGCGCATAGTTCTCGTTGGGGCTTTTGGCCTGGTTCTGGTTGTTGTTCAAAAACCCACCCATGGCAGGGTTGAGTGTGACAACGCGCAACAACTCTTTAAAGCTACCCAATGAATTGCTTTGCAAAGCGTTGAAATACTCAATTCTGTCTAAGGCAAAACCATTTTGTCCAAACACAATGAAGTTGTACAAAGCCCAGGTGGTTCTCTGACGGAGCTGATCTTGGCCACTGATAGGCAAGTCATACAAACTCTTTTCAGTCCAATTCCAGGCCAGATTTTGTGCAGCCTTGTTGCTGTCGTCATAGTCAATGACGTAGTTGGGCGCATTGAGCACCGAAGCGCGAAGACCCAATTGCTGATCAATCCAGCCTTCAATGCCCAAGCGCTGCACCTCTGCAACAGCAGCAGGCGTAGGGCCCCATGAGGCTTGCTCTAAAAACCGCGCCGCGGCATAAGCATTGACACTGGAAGGCTTGGCCGTGACAACCGTCACTTGACCATCGGCCGGCACAAAACTGGCTTTTGCTGGCACATCGCCGCCAGACCCGCCGCAACCCATGGTTGTCAAAGCGGCCGCAACAACTGCAGCCACCATTCTGAATTTAAATCTGAACATGTTGTGATCTAATCATTATCAATAAAGTAATTGTGCCAAAGACTCAGACAAAATGTCGACCGAAGGAAATGACGTTTTTTCTTTTACCTCATTTATGATTCACTGCTGTGAAAAATCCTAACCCCATCCTCGGCAAACTGTACAACCAAACCAAAGAGGTTTTGGTAGGCACAGCCGACGACGACACCATCTACCCTGGCGGCGGCTGGGATGTGGTCGATGGGGGCGACGGATTTGACACCGTGGTCATTGTGGGCAGCTCGACACAATTTAAAATTGTGTTTGACAACGGCGTGACCTACATAGACTCCTTATCAGGGGCAAGTGCCTCGACAGAGCGGACGCAACTGACCAATGTCGAGCAAGTAGAGTTTGTCACCGACAGAAAAAAAGTCAGCCTGGTCGTCAACGACACCTTCAAAGGCCAGCCCGGTATCGATTACTTTGACGGTGGCCTGGGCCTAGACACCGTTGTTTACAGCGGCCCTCAAGAACGCTACACCATCAACAAAAGCGGCAACCGCTATGTCGTCAGCGAGTCCACCGGCAGCGACGACACTGACAACCTGGTCAACATTGAGCGCCTGCAATTTAGCAACGGCAAGTTGGCACTGGATGTAGAAACCGGCAATGCCGGTGAAGCGGCCAAGCTGATTGGCGCCTTGTTAGGACCTACTTACGTGAAAGACAAAGCCCTTGCTGGCATTGTCATCAATTTGTTAGACCAAAAATACAGCAGCGACACCATTGCCAAGCTTGGTATTGCCACCCCCATGTTTCTGGGCATGGCCGGCTCAAGCAGCAACACAGACTTTGTGAAGCAGGTCTTCACCAATGTGGTGGGAAGGGCCCCCACCCCTTCAGAATCAAGCACTTACGTCAACATGCTAGACGCTGGCACCAGCCAAAGTGCCTTGGCCCTCATGGCCGCCCAAACCGATTTGAATGCCGTGCGCATTAATTTGGTCGGACTCATCCAACACGGCTTGGAATTTGCATAGTGCTAAGGTGGCAATCCGTTGCCGCTGCCTTTCAGACAGAAATTCGCCCACTTGAAGCCCTCAAGTTTGAGAATTTCGTGTCGATTAACGCACAGAGAAATAGCAAATTAGAAAGCTAGAACACGCCATGACCTTTCAAAAGTACCTTAAATTGCCCTTGCTGGCCATGGCCGTGGCCCTTTTATCTGGTTGCGCCAGCCTGTTAAATGAAGACACCCAGCAGCTCAATGTGCGCGTCATGTGTTCAGGCAAAGCGGTGCAAGCTTTTTGCCGTGCAGAAAACTCCAAAGGCAGCTGGACCTTTAACTCGCCAGGTCAAGTCACTGTGGCCGGCGACAACCGCGGCCTGGAAATTACCTGCAAAACACAATTCAGCCAACCCCTCACAGTCAAAGCCCCCGCCCTTCCCACTTGGGAAATGGCAGGCAACTTGATCGCTGGCGGCATCATCGGTGGTGTTGTTGACCTCTACAACAACAAGGGACTTCGCTATCCCGAAAACATCGACATCAACCACTCTC
>CANKOT010000151.1 GCA_947484245.1 Comamonadaceae bacterium | reverse complement strand
GTCGTTAACTCACATTTTTGTGGAACTAAAAGCATTGGTTCACGCTTGGCCATTTGCCGCAACACATCTGCGAAAAATCTCAGAGCTCGTGGTGGTAGCTGCAACTCTGGAATTTGAGTCACGCCATCGTCAGTCGTGATACTAATTTTGATGAACTCTGCATTCGAATGGTCCAAAGCTGCGACCAAGCAAGCTCGAGCAACTCCCGCCATTTCTGCTTCAGCCTCACTGGCTGGATCTAGAACATGTTGACTCATTGATTTCTCCTAGCTGTTGCCAAAATTAAAGAGACCTTTTCGAGGATTTAATCGCAATATTAGCATTATTCGAAATAAACGCAACAGTTCAGCCTTCCAGAAATGACAAAGCCGCCTTGAGGCGGCTTGTCCCCTTTAGAGAACTTGGCCAAACCAAGCGGTCAAAAGGGGGATGGTGAAATGACTGTACAACAGAATTTAAAAATCCTTGCTTTTTGGTCTTCCAAATTCTTTCAAATTGAACTTAAACCAATAAAGCATTCACGCGGCGCACATAAGCCGCTGGATCTGCAGGCATACCGCCTTCGGCCAGCAATGCTTGGTCAAACAAAATGTTGGCCAGGTCATGAAAGTGCACAGAGCCTTCGAGCTTCTTGACCAAAGCATGGTCAGGATTGACTTCCAGCACAGGCTTAGATTCAGGTGCTTCTTGGCCCGCTTGTTTGAGCATGCGCGCCAATTGCATGCTCATGCCGTTGTCAGTGACCACAAGACAAGCAGGTGAGTCCACCAAGCGACTGGTCACACGCACATCCTCGGCTTTGTCCTTCAAAGCTTCTTTCAACTTGGCCAGCAAAGGCTTGAAGGCTTCGGCAGCTTCTTCAGCGGCTTTCTTTTCTTCTTCGTCTTGCAGGGTACCTAAGTCGACAGCGCCTTTGGCCACGCTTTGCATGGGGGTGCCGTCAAACTCGTTCAAGAAGTTCAAGGCCCACTCATCCACGCGGTCGGTCATGAGCAAAACTTCAATGCCTTTCTTCTTGAACACTTCCAGTTGCGGGCTGTGCTTGGCTGCAGCCAAAGTGTCGGCGGTGATGTAGTAGATGGCTTCTTGGCCTTCTTTCATGCGCGCTTTATAGGCGGTCAAAGACACGCTGACTTCATCGGACGACGTAGAGGCAAAGCGCAACAATTTGGCCAAGCGATCGCGGTTGCCAAAGTCTTCGCCCAAACCTTCTTTGAGCACTGCGCCAAACTCTTTGTAGAAACTTGTGTACTGGCCTAGTTTGGCTTTGTCCTCTTCGCTCACCACGTCGGTCACTTCGTCGGCAGCGGTGGAGGGCACTGCGTCGTGCTTGGCCAAGTCTTCCAACATCGACAACACACGCTTGGTACAGCCTTCGCGAATGGCTTTCACGTCGCGGCTTTCTTGCAGCAACTCGCGGCTCACGTTCAAAGGCAAATCGGCAGAGTCGACCACGCCTTTGACGAAACGCAAATAGCTGGGCATCAAGGCCTCTGCGTCGTCCATGATGAAGACGCGTTTCACATACAATTTGATGCCGGCTTTCTTGTCGCGGTTCCACAAGTCTTGCGGTGCTTGCGAAGGAATGTACAAAAGTTGCGTGTACTCGGTGCTGCCTTCCACCCGGTTGTGAGTCCAAGTGAGCGGTTCGGCAAAGTCTTTGCTAATGTGTTTGTAGAACTCTTTGTACTGCTCTTCTGTCACATCCTTTTTAGGACGTGTCCACAGCGCAGTTGCCTGGTTGATGGCTTCCCATTCGCCAGTTTTAACCATGCTGCCAGGTTGACGGCCTTCGCTTTCGTCCTTGCCAATCAGTTCGCCATCTTTCCACTCTTGTTTTTCCATCAAGATGGGCAAGCTGATGTGGTCGGAGTATTTGCCAACGATTTCTTTCAATTTCCAAGTGTTGGCGTATTGCAGTGCGTCTTCGCGCAAATGCAAAATGATGCTGGAGCCCCGATGTGCAAGCTCGATGTTTTCAACTTCAAAATCGCCCGTGCCACCACTGATCCAGCGCACGCCCTCGGATGCAGGCGCACCGGCGCGGCGCGTTTCCACTGTGATCTTGTCGGCCACAATGAAGCCAGAATAGAAACCCACGCCAAACTGGCCAATGAGTTGGGCGTCGGCCTTTTGATCGCCAGACAACTTGCTCACGAAGTCTTTGGTGCCGCTCTTGGCAATGGTGCCCAAGTTGTCGATGGCCTCTTGGGCCGTCATGCCAATGCCGTTGTCGGTAATGGTCAGGGTCTTGGCCTCAGTGTCAAACGACAAACGCACTTCCAAATTGGGCTGGCTCTCGTACAGCGCATCGTTGTTCAATGCCTCGAAGCGCAGTTTGTCGCAGGCATCTGATGCGTTGGACACCAATTCGCGCACAAAAATTTCGGGGTTGGAATAAAGCGAGTGGGTCACCAAGTGCAAAAGTTGGGCCACTTCGGCTTGGAAAGCATGGGTCTTTTTAGTCATCTTCGTATCTACAAATTACAGTTAAAACGAGTTTTGCAAGCGGGGGGCCGCTGCGACATAGGGTCAAATTTCCCCAGCACCCCTAGATTTGGGGATGGGTTGGTCAATTTCAAGGGGCTAATGCTTGGGCAACTTAGCGAGCCTGTGCGCCCACTTCTTTGTTCCAGCGGTCGAGCAGACGCTTTCGCTCTGCGGCTTTGCCATACTTCTCAAAGTCGTATTTGATCAACCTGACATCGTCGAGCGTGGGAATGCGGGGGTCTGGTTTGAAAGTTTTGTTGGCTGGAAATTGCAGGCTACCCGCCAAACCGCCAATCTTTTGGCCTTCAGCGCTCATGAGCCAGTCGTAATATTGTTTGGCTGCAGCAGCGTTGCGTGCGCCTTTGATGAGCGCAATGCCACCAATTTCATAGCTGGTCCCTTCGCAGGGCGCACCAGATTGCACGGGGTACTTGTTGTGTTTCCAAAGGTCAAAACCAAACATAAAACTGATACCGACAGCCACTTCGCCCTTGGCCACATTGGGCGCTTGGGCCGTGCCACTGCGGGTGTATTGGGTGATGTTGGCGTTGAGCTTTTTCATGTATTCAAAAGCGGCTTCCTCGCCCATCAGTTGAACCAGACCTGCCAAGATGGTGTAGGCCGTGCCACTCGAAGCGGGGTGTGAAATTTCAACCTCGCCTTTGTAAATGGGCTTGATCAAATCTGACCAGCACTTGGGCACAGGCAGGTTTTTCTTTTTCAACAATTCGGTGTTCCAACCAAAGCCAATGGCGCTGGTGTAGAAGCCGCCCACTTTGTTTTCCGACATGGCGTATTGGCGAACACTCCAACCGTAGAGGTCATTGATGTAGGCGGGACGGTAGGGGGCAAGCAAGCCAATTTCAGCCGCTTGTAAAAATGGATCGCCTGTGCCGCCCCACCAAATGTCGGTTTTGGGGTTGGCGGCTTCAGCACGAATTTGCGCCAAGGCCTCGCCCGTAGCTTTGCGGGTTTGAAGCACCGTGATGCCAGTGGCTTTGGTGAATGCTTGGGCCGCCATTTCGCACCAGCTCTGATCGGTACTGCAAATGGCATTGACGGAGGCCGTCTGCGCGCCAGAGCTCAGTGCGCTGCTTAAGACACACAGGCTCAATGCGGTTTTCCAAGTTTTTTTCAATGTTGAATTCATGCTGTTTTGCTCCAAACCAAGGCTGCTATTTAAATTGAAATTGAAATTAAAAAGATTCTTTGGCACCTAAATACCGCCACTGCCCCACCGGCAAAGCACCCAAGCTGATGCGGCCCATGCGAATGCGCTTGAGCCCCACCACCTTCAGACCCACTTGCTCGCACATGCGCCGAATCTGCCGCTTCTTGCCTTCTTTCAGCACAAAGCGAAGTTGCTCTGGGTTTTGCCATTCCACTTGCGCCGGCTTCAAAGGCTTGCCATCCAAGCTCAAGCCGTGACGCAGTCTTTGCATTTGTGCCGCAGGAAAATGCGCTTGCACGTTGACCGCAATATCGCCTTGCGGCCCCGCGCAAGTGACGCGCACCAAATATTCTTTCTCCATGTCGGCGTCTTCGCCAATGAGTTGACGCGCCACGCGGCCATCTTGCGTCATAACCAGCATGCCCACAGAGTCAATGTCCAAGCGGCCGGCAGGTGCCAGGCCTTTGAACTGCGCAGGGCTGAAGCGAATGCGAGTGGTGTCGCCCGACCATTGATTGCGCGCTTGAAACAAGACCATGGCGGGCTCATGCCCGTCCTCCGCCTGGCCACTCACGTACCCCAGGGGTTTGTGCAGCAACACCGTCACTTGTTGTTCTTGTTGGGCTTGGGCTTCACGCTCAACCGTGATGCGATCGGTTGAGCCCACTTGCATGCCCATCTCGGCCAATTGCCCATTGACCCTCACCCAGCCTTGCTCAATCCAAGCATCGGCTTCGCGGCGTGAGCAAAGTCCCAACTCGGCCATGCGTTTGTTCAAGCGCACTGTGGTGGCGCCAGAAGCACTGGGGTGTGCGCTTGAGACCGCGTTGGCAGGTCGTGGCGCGCGAGCAAAGGCTGGCTTTGGAGGAGGCTGAATCATAAAACGTTTTCTTTGGACGGATTGTCCCTGTTTCTGCGGTCAATCATGCGGGTTCTTAGGCCGTGCAAATTCAAAATTCGAACGCCGCCATATTCAACCCTGATGAGTTCCTCTTCCTGCAGGTGAATCATGGCTTCATTCACGCGCTGTCTAGAAAGCCCCACCAGATAAGCCAGCTCTTGTTGGGTAATGCGCAGCAAATCGCCCACACCTGGAAACAGAACCGGATTGAAGAGGGCCGCCAAATTGCGGGCAACGCGCAAATCAGGATTGCTCAATCGGTCAAACTCCCTGGCCGCAATGAACTGAGCCAAGCGCTCATTCAACTGGTTCATGACGAAGCGGTTAAAGCCCAGCGAGTTGTCAATCAGCCAATGAAAAGTCTCAAGGGGCAAGCCCGCCACCACGCTGGCCCTCAGGGCTTGAATGTTGTAGCGGTAGGCCTCGCGTTTCAAAGCCGTGCCTTCGCCAAACCAACCGCCTGGCGGCACACCCGTGAAAGTCATGGTTTGGCCGTCAATGTTGTCGGTGCTCATTTTGAGAAGGCCCGATACGTTGCCAAACCAATAAGTGACGGGGCGGCCCACTCGGCACACATAGTCACCTTTTTCTGCATCGCCGACTCGCAGGGCATTGACGGCGCGATCGCGTTCCTTGGGCATCAGCAAAGTCAGCCACGGAATATTGCTCAATTCCTCGTCTGTTGGAGGACGTCTTCTTTGATGCAGATCAGATTTCATGTCAACTTGCTGTAAGACGTTGAAAATCCTAGGGAAAATCCTAGGGGAGCGACCTAGCAATTGTCGTCGAAATGACAACCTAGCGTCAAATCACAGTCTAGCATCATGTCTCAGAATTCAACAAGTCTATTCCTCTAGGACAAGACGGAGATTAACCAGGACCCGTATG
>CANKOT010000150.1 GCA_947484245.1 Comamonadaceae bacterium | reverse complement strand
TTCAAGCTGGCCACAGGCACGCAAATGCAGCATGTACCCTACCGCGGCAGCGGCCCCATGATGGCCGACTTGTTGGGAGGCACCATTCAAATCAGCTTTGAAAACAGCAACACAGCCATCCCCCAAGTCACAGGCAAAAAACTGATTGGCCTGGCCGTGACGTCTGCCAAGCGTTCCAAGGCTGCACCTGAATTGCCAACCTTGCAAGAAGCCGGTCTTGACGGCTTTGAGTTAAGTTCTTGGCAAGCCATGTTTGCACCAGCAGGCACGCCGCCAGCCATCGTGAGCCGCTTGCAGCGCGATGTCGCAGAAATCTTGAAGCAACCCGAAAACGCAAAGCGCCTGGCTGAAATGGGACTTGAGCCAGGTGGCGGCAAGTCTGAAGAATTGGCAGCCTTGATCGCCACAGACATACCCAGGTTGGGCGAGGTGGTTCGGCGTTCAGGCGCCAAAGTCGATTGACTGAGAGTCTGGCCAAGCATTGCATCTGCCCACCATCAAGGACGCTAGATGACCGATGACGAAATAGCTTGGCTAGACCTGAGCACAGTAGCTCGGCTCATTCGCGAGCGCGTGCTCAGTGCAGAGCAAGTGACACAAGCTCAACTGCGACGCATTGACCGCTTAGATCCAAAACTGCACGCCTATGCACGCGTCACCTCCGAGTTGGCCCTAAGCCAAGCACGCGCGGCCGACCAACGCCAAGCACAAGGCCAGGCGCTAGGACCATTGCATGGCGTGCCCATTGCAGTCAAAGACCTGTGTTGGACGGCTGGCATTCCAACAGCTGCAGGCATGCAGATCTACAAAGACTTTGTGCCAGACCAAGACGCCACAGTGGTGAAACGCTTGCGCGATTCAGGTGCTGTGCTGCTGGGCAAATTGCAAATGACCGAGAGTGCGTTTTCAGGTCACCATCCGCTTACCGTCGTGCCGGTCAATCCATGGGAAGCCTCAAGCTGGACTGGCGTCTCCTCCAGCGGCTCGGGCGTGGCCACAGCCGCAGGTTTGTGCTTTGGTTCAATCGGAACAGACACTGGCGGCTCGATACGTTTTCCTTCTGCGGCTTGTGGCGTGACGGGGCTCAAACCCACATGGGGCCGGGTTTCACGTTATGGCGTGTTTGAGTTGGCAGCTTCGCTAGATCATGTAGGGCCCATGTGCCGCACGGCTTTAGATTGTGGCTTGATGTTGGGCGTGTTGGCGGGCGCAGACCCCTTGGACCCCACAGCGCTGCAAGCTCCGGTGCCCGATTATTCAGCAGGTCACAAAGATAGCTTGGCCGGCTTGCGCATCGGTTGGGATGCGGCCTATGCTTTGAACGATGTAGAGCCCGAGGTTGCGCAAGCAGTTAAGCAAACCCTTGCGGTGCTCGAAAAATTGGGCGCGCAAATCGTGCCCGTGACCATGCCCGATGTAGGTGAACTGATAGAAAACTGGGTGCCGCACTGCGCTATCGAGGCGGCTGTGGCACACACCAGCACATTCCAATCCCGACGCACAGAATATGGGCCCATGCTGGCAGGCTTGCTAGACATAGGCAACAAAGTGTCAGCCACCGACTATCAACGCATTCTGTTACAGCGTGCCACGCACACTGGACAGTTGAACGCGGTGCTAATGCAAGTCGATTTGATTTTGATGCCCGCTATGCCGTTTGCCGCTCCCAGCACAGAACGCATTGCGAATATGCGCAAAGACCCGGGGCATCGCAGACGCTTGTCTCGCTACACCGCTCCCACCGATCTGTCGGGGCACCCTAGCCTGACCTTTCCCGCGGGGGAGACAGCTACAGGCTTGCCGTTAGCCGCGCAATTGGTGTCAGGGCATTTGAATGAAGGCTTGCTGGTGCGCGCAGGTACCGCGTTTCAAACAGCGACGCAGTGGCATCTGCGCCGCCCGCCGATATAGGCTAAGAACACGGCGAGCCAAATGTCTACAATTCTCCTATTTAAACGAACAGCTTTACTATGCTCTGCATCCAATGTCATCTTGAAGTCAACGAGGGAAAGCGGTTTTGTTCGGAGTGTGGCGCAGCGCAATTTTTGAGTTGCCCAAAGTGCAACTCAGCTTCCCCCATCGGCAAATCCTTTTGTGCAGATTGCGGATCATCGCTGGGGGGTTCACAAACACCCATCACGAAGCCTGCACCGGTTGTCGCTGAGAAAATACCCAGCCCTACACTTGAAACCACAGAAGCCAGCAGCGGTGAACGCAAAGTCATCACCGTCTTGTTTGCCGACATCAAAGGGTCAATGGAGTTGATCGAAAACCTAGACCCCGAGGATGCACGCGCCATCGTTGAACCCGCATTGCAGTTGATGATTGATGCAGTGCTTCACTATGACGGCTATGTAGTCCAGACAACAGGCGATGGTATTTTTGCCATGTTTGGTGCGCCCGTTGTTCACGAAGATCACTCGCATCGCGCGCTTTATGCGGCATTGCGCATGCAAGCCGAGATCAAAGAATATTCAGCCCGCATTTGTGCACAGGGTCATCAACCCATTCAAGGTCGAGTTGGCGTGCATACCGGTGAAGCAGTCGTTCGAACCCTTCGGCTTGGCAATGGCCAAATTGAATACACCCCCATTGGACATTCAACCAGCTTAGGCGCGCGGCTTCAAACACTGGCGCCAGTAGGTTCAATTGCCGCCTCAGAAGCCATTCGCCAGCTTTGCGAAGGTGCTTGCGAATTCATTGACTTAGGCCTCACGAAAGTAAAAGGAGTGACCGATTTAGTGAAAGTGTATGAGGTGACGGGTTTGGGCAAACAACGCACCAGAATGCAGCGTTCTGCCGGTCAGGGCTTTTCCAAATTCGTAGGCCGTGACCGTGAATTGGATTCACTGCGCTATGCAGCAGAACAAGCGCAAGAAGGTAACGGTCAGGTTGTGGCCATCGTGGCAGAAGCCGGTACTGGCAAATCTCGGTTGATCTTTGAATTCATGGCTGGCATTCAGTCAACGGCAAAAATATTTGAAACATCGGCGGTATCGCATGGCAAGAACTCTTATTGCCAGCCACTGATTGAATTGCTTCAAGCCTATTTTGGCATTGAGGCCCAAGACAACGAGCAGAAGCGAAGCGAAAAAGTAACAAATGCAATAGTACAACTCGACCCACTCTTAAAAGACATAGAGCCCTCTGTGTTGGGTTTACTGAATCTCATTGACGAAGACGATCCCTTCTTTGAAATGGATGAACGTACTCGCGATCTCCAAACATGGGAAGGCCTAAAACGCTTACTGGTTCGCGAATCGGCCAATCAGCCTTTGATATTGGTCTTCGAAGACTTGCATTGGATCGACGATCAAACACAAGAATTTCTGAATCTACTGGCGGACGCCATTGGCAAAGCCAAAATTTTGTTGATCGTGAATTACAGGCCACAGTTTGTTCACGAATGGAACAATAAATCTTACTTTACACAAATTCGACTTGACCCTTTGGGGGACGCCAAAGCCAAGGAAATGCTTGCAGCCATGTTGGGAGACGATGCGCAATTGTCAGATCTCAAGCGACTGATTGTTGAGAAGTCCAGTGGCACGCCCTTCTTTATGGAAGAGATGGTGAAAGCATTGTTTGACGATGGCACCTTGGCACGTGACGGCAACGTTGTGCTCACCAAAAAGCTAGAAGATTTAGACATCCCCTCCTCCGTTCAAGCCATTCTTGCAGCCAGGATAGACAGGCTTCCATCGCATGCCAAAGAAATATTGCAAACTCTCGCCGTGATTGGAAAAGAGTTTTCAATATCACTCATTGTGGCAGTGACATCAAGTTCAAAAGATGCCATTGAAAAACAACTCAAAGAATTGCAGCTGGGTGAGTTCATTTATGAAAAGCCAGTTTCAGGGGAGAAAGGTTACATCTTCAAGAGCGCCCTAACGCAAGACGTTGCCTACAACACTTTACTGATTGAACGCCGCAAAATATTGCACGAGCGCATAGGTGTTTCAATCGAAGCCATTTATCCCGTTTCAATTGATGACCACGTTGCAGCCTTGGCCTACCACTATGGTCGCAGCAACAATGTAGACGCAGGCATTCAGTACTTAACCCATTCAGGCCGACAGAAAATGTTAGAGACCAGGAAAAATTCGAAACCAGGTTCAGACACGCCCTTCATCAAATCCGGAAGTACAGAGCTCACGTCAACGTCGCATGCAACGGATGCCACGCTTGATTCTGTGGAATCAATTTGGCGCTACCCAGTCAAATCAATGGCAGGCGAAAAACTACAGTCAGTCTTTGTCTCCGACAAAGGCATCATTGGCGATCGGGTCTACGCATTTGTCAATGAAGAAACCAACCGAGCAGCCGTGGTGCGCAAATGGGCTGAGAGTTTATTAAATTACCATCCACGCTTCGTTTCTGAACCCGATCCTCATTCCAAAATTCCCGCATTGAAAATCGTCATGCCTTCTGGTGAAACACTCACCACAACTGACTCGAACATTGAAGAGCGAATTTCGGCAGTTTTTGAACGTCCTTTGAAACTGATGAGTACAGCACCACCCGGACTTTTGATTGAAGTACCAGCAGGTACTTTGGGAGGAAACTTAATCGAAGTGACCGAATTCCCATTGGCTGGAGGAGCCCCAGCCGGCGCTTTTTTTGATTACGGATGCATGCACCTGATCGCCTCATCCACATTGAATCATTTTCAAAAAACGTACCCTGAAGGTCGATTTGATGAGCGAAGATTTAGGCCAAATCTGGTGATCCATTCAGACAGTGAACCCTTCATTGAAAACACATGGGTAGGACGGACCATCATGATTGGCACCGAAGTGGTGCTGCGCGTCAGCATTCCTTGTCCTCGATGCATCAGCGTCACATTGGCGCAGGATGATTTACCCCGAGACCCCAGTATTCTTCGGGCCATCGTTGAACAAAACATCTGCGATCTAGGCGATTTCGGCAAGCTACCCTGTGCAGGCGTTTACGCAGAAGTGATAAAACCTGGCCACATTCGCTGCGGAGACACCTTGCGATTTGGCGATTGAAAAATCTGAACCTCCCTCTTTGCAACTAGGCAATCCACAAGATTTTGAGACTCTCATTAGGGTAAACCGCAATTTGGACAGACTGATATCGGATTGCACAGTCAAAAGTGAATGTCTATCATTCGAAGCTTGAGTTCTACCTTACTTGAAAGTCCGCAAAATGAAATTAGCTTCCGCCCTTCTCGCTAGCCTTGCCATCTTGGCCATACCCTTCGGTGCATCGGCCCAAGGCTACCCCACCAAATCAATCAGCTTGGTGGTGCCCTTTGCCGCTGGCGGACCTACTGACATTGTGGCGCGCACGCTGGCAGCCAACATGAGCAGAACTTTAGGCCAAACCGTGGTGGTTGAAAACAAGCCGGGCGCTGGCGGCACTTTGGCCGGTGGCTTTGTGTCCAAGGCCGCACCCGATGGCTATACCTTTCTGATTCATCACAACGGCATGTCAACGGCCCCT